>NZ_JACHIF010000007.1 GCF_014203045.1 Prosthecobacter dejongeii | reverse complement strand
TAAAGTACATCGTTCAAGCTCAATATAGGCTCTGGAAACCTTGAATTTCCAAGGAATCACGATGTCAAGATATTAAAATCGGATGTATGTAATGTTAAATGTTGACGATTTCTTATTTTGACAGTTGCACCAAGTTGTACTGGTGGCAGAATCTTCTCGCTGATTCTTCGAACCTTTCGGCAGTCCAAATGCCTTCGAACTTTTGGACATGAGCCCGCCAGAGTTATTCTGGCGGGCTTTTCTTTAATCAAATATGAGCTTACCACCAACAGATCTTGGAAGCGCGGCGGCTTTGGGAATTGTCGCTATTGCCACCAACAATGTATTGGGTCCCACTCTTAAAGTCATTGGAGAGGATTTAAAGCGCGTGTATGAGGTTGGCCGTGATAAAATCATTCTCGTAGCTGACAGAAAAAACAATTCCCAAAAGGATCAGAAAAGAGCGAACATTCGCATTGCCAAAGAGGTCTTCGAAAGCGGTTCCTACACAACTGATGAAATTAGCGCAGAATACTTTGGTGGAATCCTCGCATCCTGTAGGAGCGAAACAGGACAAGATGATTCGGCCTTGCCGCTTCTGAATATAATTAAGGGCCTCTCCACCTATCAATTGCATCTCCACTATGCAATTTACTGCACTCTGAATGAGCGACTTTTAAAAGAAGGCAAATTCCTAAATGTAGCAATGGAGTCGCAGTTAAGCTCCAAGGAAATTGTTTTCGCTGCGCAACATATATTCGGCATCAATTTGAATCCTACTAGAGATTTGCCGATCCTAAATGAGGTCGGCTTGGTAGGTCTTTACAAGACTGGCGTAGAGCCAATTCCGGGTGGAAAAATGGTTCCATTTGTCTCGATTCGACCAACAACATTAGGTGTTATGGTTTACTGTGTAGCACACAATAAATTTGAGGACTGGAACGCGTTTTCCTCTCTGACGTTAGGGCGATTCCCTGATATTGAAGTGCCGCCAATTTCTTTTGATAGTATTCAGGGCTTGAAAAATTTTGTGACTGCTACACAAAAAAATGTTGACTAGGTACTAGGCCTGTACCTTTTTGCTCTTGCTGTTTCGAAGCAGCACCCGGGTTCGAAGCCGGGTCAAGTCAGCAAAACAATGAAAGGTTCGGAAGCACAGCGACGCGTGCCCAATGGGATTTCGCGTATTAGACCCCTCTTTTTTGAGCGGGTGCTAAGACCTACCCGGCAAGATCTGGGCAAAGGTCAACCTAAAGAGGACATCCAACTCCTGCTGCCGTTTCCGTGCCCTTCGCAACCGAAGGTTCGACATGAGGAAGCGCAGAAAAACGGCTGAAATTCTCCTCTCCCGCCCGGTTGCCCGTCCAATGGCTAAGAGCCAGGACGGACCCATTGACCCCCAGATGATGCCAGCGCGGCGACGTTTGACGCTGGCCGAATACGGCAATCCATGGCGGTAAAGGCTGAAACGGAAAGGCCCCGATTGCCCTGGCGAGCCCATTCTGAGCTCGAGCATTCTGCTCAGCCCAACACCCCTTCCGCCACTCACTTTCCACCCTTCAAGAACCCTCGGCCGCCCTCTTGCCCAGCCCGCAGTCGGAGCGCGAGTATCCTACTCGCCTAACTCTCCCAACGCTCGCCCTACCCCTCAAATCCTCGTTCGCTCGACCCAACCTCAGCCTCAAAAAAGACACCCGCCGAAAACGTAAAAAATCCCACAAACGACGGACCATCAACATACAACATTGAATTACCGAAGCCCAAAAAGCTAACCATAACACTACCAAGCAGAAGCCACTCCGAATCCTATCCCGGCAGCTCCAATTGGTAGCCAGCACAGACCCTCTTGCGGAAAGCTGCCTCGAAGGCCCCAACACCCCCGCCCGCATCGAAGCCCATCGCGACAGAGCCGCCCGCCAAAGTACTCCAGAGCTTTAGCTCGCAACAACGCCACTTCCAGACTCGGCATCGCAATCCGCTAGATCCAATCTCCACCCGCCAGGCATGCTCCCTTGAGAGGATCGTGGGCACTCCTGCCCGCCTTCTACATTGTAGGGACGCACTGCGCCGCGTCCGTCATTTCCCCCACGACAGACGCCCACAAATCCCAACAGTCCCTCAGGTACCCGTCATCCACTCGCTCCCCTACTCCGCGGCTCGCCGTCGCGCCCCAATTCCAAGAAATACCCCCTGCCCCAAATCAGAATCATCCCCTCCCTCTTAGAATTCCCCACCGGGCACTTGACCTATGGAAGCATCCTCTTTATATGGTAATTATAACCATGAGCCACGAAGACGCCTTTGCAACCTACCGCGAGTTAATCTCCCTCCGCAGCTCCCTGAACCGCGTCATCCTCCTTCTCATCGCCGTCATGATGATGCCCCTCCTCCTCCTGGCGGCCCTCCTCATTCCCCAGACCGCCCAACCCATCTGGACCGCTCTGAAAATCATTCCCGTGCCGGCGGGCGTCTGGGAGCAGAAACAGGAAATCCATCAAACCGTTTATCTCCAGCAATCAGCCTCCACAGCCCCCATCCTGAAAACAGGCAACACCCCCGTCGTCTCCTTCGTCCCAGATCCCAGCAACCCTGACGGCCACATCGTCACCGGGGTCAAATACATCGAAGTCGAACACGACACGATGATCCCCGCCCGCAAAGCCCTCCCCGCTGCCGCAAATCGCCCCGCCCCTTAGTCGGCACCCGAGCATCCCGCCGCTGTAACCTTCCCAGCGTTGCTTTGCCCCTATTCAGCCCGCTCCGGCCTGAATGGAAAAACACCCGTCAAAACGTAAAAACAGTCATGAAAAATTGATAATTCATATAAATGAACCGTTCACAGGGTGATCAGCCAGCCAAATTCTGGTGCAAAAAGCCACCACGAAATCTCAGAACGGATCAAGCCCTCATGAGGCCCAGGCATCCCTTGAAATCCGCAGAATCCCATCTCTTAGCTGCGTAGCAAAGGCATTCAAAAAGCCTCTTAAAGACTCTTCAGTCTCAAATTCGCGCAGCACCCCATCGTAGGACGGGTTTGTCCGGCTCAAGAGTCACGAAACGCCTCATAAATGGACGCCGCCGGATAACCCGTCTTTCGGGGAGGGACGCGGACACCAGACAATTCCCTTCTCCGGGAAAGACAATATGCCAGGCGAGGAGACCTCAAAAACAAATCTCCAGTCCTTCGAGAGAAGCGTCAAAAAATGAGGCCCCTCAATCCATGACCATCCAGAAATCCAATCTCCCCCAAAGTACTCCCGAGCTTTAGCTCGATACATTACCCCCTCAATCTCGACCCCACACTCAACGAGCCAGCCCGCACAGCCCCCGCATAGTAGCTGCCTGCGCCAGCAGGTGGTCCCCTCCAAAGTACCCCCAAAGCTTGAGCTCGCTTCAAGGCCACTTCACATTCGGCACCAAATTTCGGCAAACACCCTCCCTCACAGCCCCTTAAAACCAACGTTCCAAACGCCGACCTCTCCGACCCGAAACATTTAACACATTCAAACAATCACGTTAAAAGTAATTTAAAGAACTGATAATAAACAATTTAATTCACCACCAACCTCTTTCATTGCCCCTTTCCTAGAGCGTGGGCCCCTCAACTCCACAGATCTTCCCCAACTTCCTTTCATAACTCCCTCATTTTTTCCCATCAGCCCTTTCACCCAACAGCCAGGCCGCCGCGAATGAACCCTTCACAGGCCCTAGTGAGAAATCGACCTAGACGTCTAATTTAAATCCAAGGAACCTCTGAACTTGCTAAAACACATCGTGCCAAGGCCTTCACCAAACGACTCCAGCGCTTGAGCTCGCTTCAAAGGTCTCTTCACATTCAGTGCCGCATTTCGTCAAAAGCCCCCTGCCCTTCCAGCCTCCAAAAACCCTTTAATAACGTGAAAAGATTCACAAATCCTTGAACCTTAAAAGAGAAAAGAACTATCCTTTCCCAGTGACGCAGCCACCTGAGGGGAGCGTGGAGACTCCTCTCCGCAAGCTGAAACAAACGCGGCGCAGCCGCCACCCTATTCAATAAAAATGCCGAACTCACGCATCGGCTTCCATTCAAGACGCATTGTTAGCCAGGCGACTTTTCGCATCATTTGAGAATGGCGGTCAGGTGCGCAGCCGCGAGGCGAATGACCACGCTCCCCTCAATGCCCTCTCACGCGCAAGGTGAGACTTCCAAAGTCAACGTTGGCCCACCCTTGGCCCATTCCGCCAAGCCCCGGATCTGAAAAAACTTTTTCATCTCCGTTTTAGGCAATAAGTCGGCCTCCCTCCTCACAAAAAAGCCCCCTGCCCCGCGAACGGGACAGAGGGCGAAGAGGTAAGCCGTTCAGTCTTAGAAACGCAGCGTCGTTTGAAGTCCCAAAACCCACGCATCAGGAATCGCTTCGCTGGAGAAACCTGCACGGGCACCCGGATGGAAGACATATTGCAGGCTGGCCTGCAGAGTCCACCAAGCGGCAAGCTGCAGCTTGTAGTTCATCTCGATCACGCCTTCATAATCAGCCTCTTTGATTTTAGGCTGGCCGAGCAGAGGCAAAATCTTGTTCGCATCACGCTGGGCGCGGGTCACGTCTTCGCTGATCTTTAGGTAAGAAGCACCAAAACCCAGGGTGTCATAGTCGCGCCCAGGAATGAGACCTTTGAACACCAGACCGCCATCAATGCCGAACTCCGCCAAGTTGCGATCCGCTGGAGCTCCAGCCACCCGGAAGAAACCCACAAGGCCCTGCTGGGCCGGGTCATCCCGACCTGTTTCATAACACAGCATCTGCTCGGCCAAGAAATACACACCATAGTTGCCCTGATGGGTTTCAGGTGTCGTTCCCAAAGCTGCCAATCCCGTGCTGTAGATGTCATAAAACTCGTCGGTGTGGTAGTAGCCACCGACCTTGTAGTTACCGGGCAGTCCTGTGTCGTCCTTGCCCTGATTCAGGCGGTAACCAGCCTCAAAATACATCAGCGCGCCTTCTTCACTGCGCAGAGCTAGGCGTGTGCCGGAGGAGCTGTCGTCGGGGTTGCCATCATAAATGGCTGCTTTGATGTAGAGCTCTTCCGTAGGCTGCCATTTGATCAAAGCACCCAGGGAAGCATAAGGTGTGGAAGGTAGGGAGTGAGACCCTTTCGGGAAACCCGGGATGTCATACAGATTGAACGCCATCGTCGGGAAGAAGAAGGTCTGGTTCAGGAAATTGATGGAAGCCAGCGAGTTGTA
This sequence comes from Prosthecobacter dejongeii, assembly GCF_014203045.1. Lineage (NCBI taxonomy): Bacteria > Pseudomonadati > Verrucomicrobiota > Verrucomicrobiia > Verrucomicrobiales > Verrucomicrobiaceae > Prosthecobacter > Prosthecobacter dejongeii. Next base: position 335,833 of record NZ_JACHIF010000007.1, on the reverse strand, counting down.
CAACTCCGGCATGATGAAGTCGCGGTCCACGGAGAGCAGGCCGGCCTTGATCGTCAGTTTTTTATCGAACAACTCCTGCTGGTACCAGGCCTGCCAGAGACGGGTATCGGCCGGGAAATCAACCAGGTTGGTCTTGTTTAAATCTCCCACGTAAGTGGAGGCGAAGGGATCCCCCTCCAGAGACACGCCAGAAACGTGAAAGTGGCCCCCTTTCCAGAAGCCTAGTTTTTCCGTATCCAGATCCAAGGCCGCCAGGAAACCATGCTGATAAGCCGACCCCGCGCGGAGTCCTCCTCCGAGATTGGTCGGCATAGAACCGACGAAAAAGAACTCAAACTCCACCCCGTTTTCCGCCAGCCTGGACCGCAGCCCACCCCAGTCACCCAGCATGTAATCCTGCATGAAGTAGCGCTCAAGCGCGGAACCCTGGGGCTTCGCGGCCTCCACGGGCGGTGGGCTACCCGCTTGGGTGAAGAGGGCGCAGCTCGATAAGAGCGAGGCGACGAGAGCAATAGGAGTGTGGGGACGTGTCTTCATCGGGAATTGAAGTTATATTATTTATAAATATTATACATTCATAAACAATTCCAACATTTTATTTGAACAAAAAGTCAGCATGCCTTTTGCAATCCCGCTTTTCAAGACTTTTTACTCACATCTCCCTGCTCCCCATCCGGCACTTTGAGTTGGTGCGCTGCTGAAACATCCTAGCGCGGTACCTGGACCTTAGACCTGCCGGGCTCCGCGACTTCAAATGCCGAAGGCGCAGCGTCGAGATTTTGCACCCGTTCATCCAGGCGCGCCTGAAAACGCTCCTGTGATTCCCGGCAGCGTTGAACGAAGCCTGAAAAACTCATTCCAAGCGCCTTCAAACACTGCCGATGATCCCAAGCGACCACTCGAGTGGTGAGAGCATGAATCACTTGAAACTGGCAGCGCCATAGGTAACGCCCCACGGGAGTGAATGTGGCCACACGCTCGGCCAGGAATTGACGCTGAAACTCCAAATGTTTCATTTCATCCCGCAAGATCTGGCGGCAGGCCGCTTTCACCGCAGCATCAGGCACCCTCAGATAAAGACTGCCATAATACACCTCCGCCACCAATTCAGCCGTGAGCAGCACCTGAATGGCAAATTCCAGATTCACCAGGAACCGCAGACGGCGGAAGATGGAGTTGGTCCATTGTTTTTGCAGCAGGCTTCCCTTGAGATGATCCACCAGACGCCCCAGGAGCCGCGCGTGCGCCTGCTCTTCGCAAACAAACAGGTCAATCGCCCGCTGATACCCCCGAAAGTTTTCTAGTGGGGCCACTTCTCGAGCGTAACGTCGCAGTCGTGTCCCGCCGCCAGACTCCCCGAGTTGGAAAATCGCCAGCGAATGCACCAACGGCTCCCGGATGGACTCCGGCAACGAGCTAGGCTCTTCAAACAGGAGTTGATCATGCACGGCGGCGTTGGTCTGAAAGTGATGGATCCAAAAGGAAGTGTTCATGATGTGAGATGGGATGGATTCAGAAAAGGGTTTGGGGTGAAGGAGGGATCATGCGGCGGAGAGGCTTTGCAGGCGGTCCATGACAGCACGCACCGTTTCATCCAGCGTGGAGGTGCCCGCTGTGACTCCGACGTGGGTGACTTGACGAAACCATTCGGGTTGCAAATCCGCCGCCGTTTCCACCTGCTGGGCCTGTACCCCGAGAGCACGGGCTTTATCGGTCAGTTGGCGAGTGTTGTTGCTGTTGCGGCCGCCGATGACGACGATGAATTCACACTGGCGAGCCAGGTCCTCGAGGGCCGTTTGACGCTGCTTTGTGGGGCGGCAAACGGTGTCCATAAAGCGCACTTCGGACGCGGGATGTTGTTTCTTCACCGCCTCCACCACCCGCAGCACTTGATCCAGCGGCTGGGTGGTTTGCGAGATGACCCCGAGCCGATGATGCGACGGAATGCAGCAGGCATCCTCGGGTGATAGCAGCACACTCGCTTCGGGATGATCTCCCAATAGACCCCGCACCTCCACGTGCGTGCGCTGACCGATGATGACGGGGTGGTAACCTTCCTCGACCAGGCTGGCCAGGGCCTGATGGGCCTTGGTGACTAGGGGGCAGGTCGTATCGGTGATCTGATGACCTGCCTGCTGCCAGCGCAAGCGATGCCCGTCCGAAGCTCCATGGGCGGTGATGACCACTCGCCGAGTCGTGGCAGAGCCCACGTGATCCAGGTCTCCTCGCTGCACACCCAAAGTCTGTAAATGCGCGTCCACCACCGGATTGTGCACCAACTGCCCCAGCGTGGTGACGGGTTCTTGGGCGGCGGCATGGTGAGTGCTGCGCAAGGCATCGCGAACGCCGAAGCACATGCCGTAATGTTGAGCGAGATGAATGGTCATGAGTGTGATGAGATGTTGTTTTGAATTAACTTTGCGCCACAAAGTAATGGTTTAAAAAAGGGGCGAAATCACCCCGGATTGATGGTCTTGACGATGGCTTCCAAGACATCCACATAACTCTTGAAGGCCTTGGTTCCTGCCGGTGTGACGGTGTAAGTGGTCCGTGGTCGGGTACCCGAGTCATCCCGGCTTTCCTGCACATAACCCGCAGTGCCTAAGGTCCGTAGGTGGGTGATGAGATTGCCATCGCTCATGCCCAGTTCCGCCTTCAATTCCTGGAAGGCCCACTCTCCGCGAGTAGCCAGCAACGTCATGATGGAAAGACGACTCTTTTCATGAATCGTTTTATCGAGCTGGTCGAAGTCAATCATTCGCGCTGCGTCACAGCCTCCGGTTTTTGACTGCAAAAAACGGCCGCCGCGTACCCAATATGGCACAGACCAAAGGTCAGCCCCATGATCAAGTTAGCCGGAGCATCATCATGCGGCATGTTGCGGATGTCGCTATTGGCCGCATAGGCCCAGAAAAGCGCCAGCCCTAGGGCGACAAATACCCAGCCCAAGCGCACCAAGGAACGCGGGGAAAAACTAGCCGTCGCCAGCAACGCCAAGCCATAACAAACCACCCACAACAAGGTGGCTAGGATATGATTTTGCAGGTAAACAATCAGCCCACAACCTAGGACACCCCCCACGAGTAAAGGCGGGAAGATCGCCCGCAACGCCATTCGCATGCCCTCCGAAACCAGGGGCTGCCCACGCCGCGCTGCCTCCCGTGCCAGCAGGATCACGTTCACACTGCTGGAGACCACCAGAATTCCCAGCCACTGCCACAAAAAAAGAACTCCCATCGTCTCTGGCAGACCGCCCTTCTGCTGCATCTGCCACCCCGTGTAGCCTGCGCAAACCACCGCCAAAAGCCCACCGAGCAAGGCGGCAGGTGCAGAAATGGCCCGGTAGATGTGCGCCTTCTCCATCAGGGAACGGATCACCCGAAGATGTTCGAGGGCGTCTTGCTTTGTGCTCATGGATTCACTTTGTGTGATAAAGTGATGATTGCAAACTAAACTTTGCGTAACAAAGTGATTTTTATCTCGCCTCAAGCTCCCAAGCCCTCATTTTCTTATCCAAAAGGAAAGGCCCAAAAGGAAAAACGGACGCCACAAAAACCAAAGCGCACCGCTTCAAAGTCCACTGAGTTCTTAGCATTACTTGCAGCAAGGCATAACAAAAGAGGATAAATAAAATGCCATGGACCCAGCCCACCCAGGTAACCGCCTGGGGCATGCCTGCGAAGCGTCTCAACGGCATGGCGATGCCAAGGAGGAGTAAAAGAGAGCCGCCCTCCAGGAGTGCGATGCGGCGAAGAAAGGAAATGGTCTGGGATGCCATGATCTTAGGGGAAAGAATCTTTGTCCAGTGCGCCGGGTCCTGCCATCTGTCAAAGGACGGATGGAGGAGAAGATAAGCCGGTCCGCTTGACCCCTGCCCCGCCCGCATTCATTCTGGAAGATCATGCCCTCTGCCGCCGATACAGCCCGCCTCATCGAAACCTATTACGCCACCTTCAATGCCGGTAACCGCGAGGCCATGCTGGCCCTACTGACCGAGGATGTGGTACACGACATCAATCAGGGAGCCTCAGAAGCCGGCCGCGAGACCTTTCGCGCCTTCCTGAATCGCATGGATCGCAGCTACCGCGAAGAAGTCACCGAACTTGCCGTGATGCCGCATGCCGATGGCACCCGTGCCGCTGCGGAATTTTACATCCTGGGCACCTACCTGCAAACTGACGACGGTTTGCCACCTGCCACGGGACAAACCTATCGCCTACGAGTGGGCGCTTTTTTTGATATTCGAGACGGAAAAATAGCCCGAGTCACTAACTACTATAATCTGGAAGAATGGCTGCGACAGGTTGGTGCTTAAGAATGCTCAAAGTGCTTTCTTCCCACCAAATTTGAGCCATCTTAGAGGCTCTGCACATGTCTGCCGCCGCTCCTCAGCATCCACATACCCATGCGGTGCGGCGAAATTTTATCTGCCACTGCCTGGAAGGTGGTTTCTACATGGGGGGGACAGCTTTTCTTGCCCCTGAAAGTGTGCTGCCGAAGATGGTAGAGACTTTGGGCGGTCGGGCCTGGATCATAGCCATGATGCCCGTACTTTTGCCTGCGGCCTTCGCTAGCATGGGCATTTTTATCGCTCCCGTGGTGGAGCGTTTGCCACGCTTCAAGCCCTGGGTCCTGACCTTTGGTTTTCTACAAAGACTGCCGTATTTGATCACTGGGCTAATCCTCCTTTTCGCAGACCGCATTGAGGGTATTTTATTGCCGATCGTGGTGCTCACCCCCGTGGTTTCAGGCTTGATCGGCGGCATGACGGTGGTGGCATGGATGGAGATGGTGACGCGGATGGTGCCAGAAAAAGCCCGTGCTGCCGGCTGGGCGGTGAGATACATCATCCAGGCTGTGATTGGGGCGCTAGCCGGGGCTGTTATTCATTACGTTCTCACCCATTACCCGAACCATGAAGCTTATGGCTGGCTGCATTTAGCCGCTTTTACTTTGCTCTTCATCTCCTGGGCCTCGCAACTTTTTATGCATGAGGATGAGCATGTGCGGCATCGTCATTCCTCTGTTCAGCCAAAGGGACTTTACCGGGACTACTTGCGTAGCCTGCCAGGACTTTTGCGTGGACAGCCTCATTTGATCAAGCTTGTGCTCGCTCGTTTTACAGGGATGGGCTATTTGATGGTGGTCTCCTTTCTAACCATTCATGCCCTCCATGTAACGGGCAGGCCGGAGGCAGATGAGGGGCGATTTGTGACGTGCCAAGCTGTTGGCGTGGTACTAGGTAGCCTCTTGGCTGGCTGGGTCGGATACCGTTGTGGGGGCAAAGTTCTGCTTCAGGCTTCCCGGATTGTCTGCATCTGCCTGTGTCTCTGGGTCGCGTTCACGGGGTCGTTTATCGGCTTCATGTTATCCTATTTTGTGCTTGGCTTTGGCCTCTTTCTAGACCGCGTGGGAGATCTTACATTAGCCGCTGAACTTTGTCCGTTGGAGCGCCGCTCTACCCTCCAGGCGATCTTGGGATTTTGTAATGTTTTTGCCCTCTTGCTGGCCACATTCATCAGCGGACAACTCTATGCATTCACGCATTCCTTTCAATGGGTGGCCGCCGTAGCGGCTGTTTTTGCGTTGATCTCCATGTTCATCCTCCAGCGAATCCCTGAGCCACGGATGGTGGTAGTGCAGAAAAAATAGTTGACTGTTCGTCTAGTATCGACAATGTCCGGCGCATGGGACGAACGAGTGATGCCAAAATCCGACTGATCGAAGCCGTGATCGAATTGATCTGGACGAGCAGTTATGGAAGCACTTCCGTGGACCAAATCTGTGAGCGAGCGGGGGTGAAGAAAGGGAGCTTTTATCATTTCTTTGAATCGAAAACGGATCTCGCTCTTACGGGCATTGATCATAGTTGGCTGGAGCATCGTCGCGAACTGGATCAGACCTTTTCACCTGTGGTTCCTCCTTTGGAGCGCATCTTGAATTGTTTCCGCAATTTCCGCAAAGAACAGGAGGAGTTGCTAGCCAAACATGGTCGTGTCCTGGGATGCCCGATCCATTCTTTAGGGGCTGAGATCAGTACCGTAGATGATCGTCTGCGTAATAAACTGCAGGAAATCCTCAGCCAATTCATCCTCTATTATGAATGCGCTGTGCGGGATGCCGATGCACAAGGAATCATTGAAGCTCCAGATGCCAGTGCTTTGGCACGAATCGTGTTCGCCTACAGCGAAGGCCTGCTTTTGCATGCTCGCATGTGGAATGACTTGAGTTATCTCGATGAATTCGAAGCAGGTGCCATGATCATCCTTGGCGTGACAAAGCGCAGCCCAACAGGCGTGAAAAAAAAGTGATTTTTTGATTCCGAATTAACCAACTGGTCAACTTCCCATCAGTCTCCCAACAATCCCCCCCCGAAACCGACATGAAACCCCAAACCCTCCTCCCGCTCGTCTTGCTGATCGCCGCCTGTGGAAAGACTCCACAAGCTGGTCCTGGTGGACAGATGCCACCCGCTCCGGTGACGCTAGCGCCCGTTGAGCAAAAAGCACTCGTCGAGTGGGAGGAGTTCACGGGGCGTGTCGAGCCTGTTGAAACTGTCGAACTTCGTCCCCGGGTATCTGGCTACATTACAGAGGTTCATTTTCAGGCGGGTGAGTTGGTGAAAAAGGGCGACATTCTCTTCACGATTGATCAGCGCCCGTTCCAAACTAAGTTGCGTGTCGCAACGGCGGAGGTGCAGCGTGCAGAGGCCAGCGCTCTTGCAGCGAAGCGAGAATATGATCGCGTTTCTGCATTGCTTGCGGCTAAGGCCATTGCTCCTGAGCAGGGTGAGATGCGCGAGTCTATGTTCCGCCAAGGCGAAGCAGCACTCGAATCTGCCAAAGCGACGCAACACAGTGCTGAGATCGAAATGGAGCACACAGAGGTGAAAGCGCCTATCTCTGGCCGCATTAGCCGCGCCATCACCACGACGGGTAACTTTGTGACTGCGGGAACGACTCTCCTCACCACAATCGTCACCGTGGACCCTGTCTATGTTTATACCGACATTGATGAAAACAGTCTGCTGCGTCTGCAAGCTCTCCAACGAGACAAAAAGCTCTTCACCAACGGCGAAGGCAAAGTACCTGTAGAACTTCAACTTTCGAATGAGAAGGACTTCCCTCACAAAGGTCACATCGAGTCCTTTGACAACCGTTTGGATGCGAGCACTGGCAGTATGATCCTGCGAGCCGTGTTTTCGAATACGGATGGCAGCCTAACTCCAGGTTTGTTTGCTCGTGTGCGACTGCCGATGACCTCTGAGTATCAGGCCCTGCTGGTGGATGAAAAAAGCATCCTGACCGATCAAGCAAACAAATTTGTATTGGGTGTGGATGACAAAAACATCAGTGTTTACAAGCCAGTCGTCATCGGTCCAAGCATCAACGGCAAGCGCATCATCCGCAGTGGTCTGAGCGCTGGCGATAAGATCATCATCAATGGCCAAGCACGTCTGCCCCAGCCTGGCATGCCCGTAGCCCCCGTCGAGGCACCTCCCGCCAAAGCCACGGCTGCGGCTAACTAAAAGCGTCTTCCTCACTCTCTGCGGTTAGAACTCACCTTCCCTGATTTTACGGGAAGTTACGGACGAACTGCATTCCTGTCACGCCCCTCAAACTCCCGTTATGAACATCTCCCGGTTCTTCATCACTCGCCCTATTTTCGCGGGTGTGTTATCTCTCCTGATCTTTCTTTTAGGGGGTATTTCGCTCTTCCAACTTCCCATTTCGGAATATCCCGAAGTGGCTCCACCCACGGTCATTGTTACGGCCACCTATCCAGGCGCTAACCCAAAGACCATCGCAGAAACGGTGGCATCTCCGCTGGAGCAGACGATCAACGGCATCGAAAACATGCTGTTCATGTCCTCCCAGAGCACGGCGAATGGGGTCATGATTTTGACCATCACCTTCAAGCTTGGGACCGACATTGACCTCGCCCAGGTGCAGGTGCAAAACCGAGTCTCGCAGGTGCTGCCGAAACTACCTGAAGAAGTTCGCCGCTTTGGGGTGACGACGGTCAAGTCTTCACCAGACCTCACTTTGGTTGTCCACATTCTTTCCCCCAAAGGGCGATATGATGAGCTCTACCTGCGTAACTATGCGACGCTTAATGTGAAGGATGAACTGGCTCGTCTCCCTGGGGTGGGTCAGGTGCAGCTTTTTGGTGGGGGTGACTATGCCATGCGTGTGTGGATTGACCCAGACAAAGCTGCTGCCCGTGGCCTCACTTCGTCTGATGTGGTCAATGCCATTCGTGAGCAGAATATTCAGGTGGCAGCAGGTGTCATTGGCCAGCAGCCTGTGAAAAGTGCCGTTCCGTTTGAACTGACCATTAACACCAAAGGCCGTTTGGTGAGCGAAGAAGAATTTGGCAATATCATCGTCAAAGTCGGTCAGCATGGTGAGAAACTTCGCCTGAAGGATTTGGCTCGCATTGAACTGGGCTCGAGTGAATATGCTCTGCGCAGTTTGCTGAATAACCAAAGTGCGGTGGGCATACCTGTGTTCCAGCTTCCTGGTGCCAATGCACTGGCCCTTTCAACAGGAGTGCGCGAGAAGATGGAGGAACTGAAAAAGAAGTTCCCTGAAGACCTCGATTACGCGATTGCCTATGACCCCACGGTGTTTGTGGACAAGTCCATTGATGCGGTCATTCACACCCTCATCGAAGCGGTGTTGCTTGTGGTGCTCGTGGTGGTGATCTTCCTGCAAACGTGGCGCGCATCCATCATTCCTTTGGTGGCCGTGCCCGTCTCCCTGGTGGGTACGTTTGCGGTCATGTATGCCCTGGGCTTTTCGATCAACAACCTTTCTCTCTTCGGTCTCGTTCTCGCGATCGGGATTGTGGTGGATGATGCGATTGTGGTGGTGGAGAACGTGGAGCGTAACATCAGCAATGGGTTAAGTCCGGTGGAAGCGACGAAGCAGGCGATGACAGAAGTGACAGGGCCTATCATCGCCACCGCTTTGGTGTTATGCGCTGTGTTCATTCCCACAGCCTTTATCAGTGGCCTCAGTGGTCAGTTCTATAAGCAGTTTGCGGTCACCATTGCCATTTCCACCGTGATCTCGGCGATCAATTCGCTCACCCTCAGCCCCGCTCTCTCCGCCTTACTGCTGCGTGATCACAAAGCGAAAAAAGACATCCTCACACGATTGATGGATGCGATGCTGGGATGGTTCTTCCGGCCCTTCAATCGCTTCTTCGAATGGTCTTCCAATGTTTATGTCGCATGGGTGAAACGGATCATTCGTTTCAGTGTCATCGCCCTGATTTTCTACGGTGGTTTTGTCTGGCTCACTGTTGAGGCTTTCAATAAAGTGCCCACCGGATTTGTTCCCGGTCAGGATAAACAGTATCTGGTGGGCTTTGCCCAGCTTCCGGATGGTTCCTCTCTGGATCGCACGGTGGATGTGATGCGCCGTATGTCTGACATTGTGTTGAAGCACCCAGGCGTGAAAGACGCCATTGCGTTTCCTGGTTTGTCCATTCATGGATTTAGTATCAGCCCGAATAGCGGCATTGTGTTTGTCGGCTTGGACGAGTTTGAAAAACGCACCACGCCGGAGCTTTCAGCGCAGGCCATCTCGAATGCCTTGAACGGAAAATTCATGGCGATTCAGGATGCCATGGTGCTGGTGCTTTCACCACCTCCGGTCAATGGTATCGGGACCACGGGTGGATTCAAAATGATGGTTCAAGATCGCAGCGATCAGGGGTATGACGCCCTTTATAAAACCACGCAGGGCCTGATCGGTGCGGCCTATGGTTCTGGTAAGCTTCAGCAGGTTTATTCCGGTTACACGGTGAATGTGCCCCAGCTTGAAGCTGAGGTGGATCGTGAGAAAGCAAAGGTGCAAGGTGTGCCACTCGCCAACCTCTTCGAGACGCTCCAAATCAATCTGGGGAGCCTCTATGTGAATGACATGAATCGGTTTGGTCGCACCTATCAGGTGGTGGCGCAGGCTGAGCCCCAATTCCGTGATGACGTGAGCGACATCACCCGCTTGAAAACACGCAATGCTGCCGGCGAAATGGTTCCCATCGGCTCTTTGCTGAAGGTGAAAGAAACCAATGGTCCAGACCGAGTGACTCACTACAACGGCTATCTAGCCGCTGACATTAACGGTGCAGCAGGGCCAGGTTTAAGCTCGGGGGAAGGTGAAGATGCGATGACAGAACTAGCGAAGTCGTTGCCTCCAGGATTTGAGTTTCAATGGACTGATCTGGTTTATCAAAAGATCATCGCAGGGAACACGGCGGTTTACATTTACCCGCTCTGCATCCTGCTCGTGTTCATGGTGCTCGCGGCCCAGTATGAAAGCATGCGCCTGCCATTGGCCATCATCTTGATCGTGCCCGTGTGTCTGCTCTTCGCTCTCGGCGGTGTGGCATTGCTGGGAGGCGATCACAGCATCCTGGATCAAATCATGACCACAGGTTTCAGCCAGCCATTGCAGATCAATGGTGATAACAACATCTTCACCCAGATTGGCTTCATCGTGCTGATCGGCCTGGCCTGTAAGAATGCTATTTTGATCGTGGAGTTTGCCAAGGAGAAGAATGATCACGGGCTGAGTCCTCTTGAAGCTGCGCTTGAGGCCTGCCGCCTGCGTCTTCGTCCGATTTTGATGACCTCGATCGCCTTCATCGCGGGCGTGTATCCGCTAGTGGTTTCAACGGGAGCGGGTGCTGAAATGCGCCGCGCTATGGGCACGGCGGTGTTCGCAGGCATGATCGGGGTGACTTTCCTGGGGCTTTTCCTCACACCTGTGTTTTATGTGCTGGTGATGAAACTTGGCCGCAAAAAGAAGACGAGCGAAGCTCCCCTGCCCCTCTCGGCTACCCATGCGGGAGCTGAACACTGAGACCTTTCTATTAACCTCTCTTTTTCTCCCGAATCCCATGCGTTTCCTCGTTCCCCTTCTTCTTAGCACCGGTGCCCTCGTGGCCCAGGTGGGGCCTAACTATGAGCGTCCAGCCACTGAAACCGCGGCCCGGTTTAAAGGAGTGGCTTGGCGTGAAGCGAGGCCTTCTTCTCACCAGCCCAAAGGCGAGTGGTGGAAGGTCTTCCGCGATGCCAAGCTGAACAGCCTGATGGAACAGGCCACGGCGAATAACCAAAACTTGAAAGCGGCGATTGCCCGCTTTGACCAGGCACGTGCAGCGGCACGCATGGCTCGCGCAGATCTTTTCCCTGTCGCTAGTATTCCTCTGAGCGCAGACCGCCAACGTACGTCTGAAAATGCGATCAGCCCCATTCCGCTGAACGGTCTTTTTTACGAAGGTCCAGCTTACAATGCGGCCACGGACCTGACTTGGGAACTGGATCTCTTTGGCAAGATCCGCCGGGGTGCGGAGGCTGGCCGGGCCGATGCTGAAGCGGCCGCGGATGCGGTGCAGAATCTTTTGTTAGGCATGCAGGCGGATGTTGCTACCAATTACTTCAAACTGCGCTCGCTGGACCAAGAGATCCGTCTGGTGCGTGAAGCTGTGGGACTGCGTGGTGAAGCCTTTAAAATTGCTAAAGCTCGTGTGGAAGCCGGTGCTGGCAGCGAGCTGGAGCAGGCCCAGTCAGAGACCGAGGTGGCCAGTGCTGAGGCAGAAATCGCCTCTTTACAGGCCCAGCGGGATCAATTGGAAAACGCCATCGCCATTCTTTTGGGGGCCAATGCCGCTAGCTTTAAAATCGTTGCCAGTGGTTCAGGCCTATCATCCCCGCCAGCCATCCCGGTGGGAGCCCCTAGCGACTTGCTGGAAAGGCGCCCGGATGTGTCACAGGCTGAGCGCGTTCTTGCCGCCGCAACGGCTCGCATTGGTGTGGCGAAGGCTCAGTTCTTCCCGAGTATTAAGCTCATCGGTCGCGCTGGGTTCCAGAGCACAGACATTGATTTGCTGATGCAGCCTGAATCCTTGATTTGGAGCTACGGTCCCAGCATCAGCCTACCTCTTTTCTCAGGGGGAAAGAACCGCTTTAACCTGACGAAGTCCAAAGCAGCTCATGATGAGGCTTTGGCAGGTTATCGGCAGGCATTCCTCACGGCTGTGGCTGATGTAGAGAGCAGCCTGTCCTCCATCCGAAATTTGGCCAACTCCGCCGAAGCTCAGCAGCGTGCTCGCAACAGTGCTGAACGTGCTGCCAGCTTGGCTCGCACTCGTTATGAATCCGGTACCAGTCCTTACCTGGACGTGATCGAAGCGAACCGTACGACCCTGGCCACGCAACGGGCGACGGTGCAACTGGCCAGTCAGAGAATGATCGCTAGCGTGTCTCTAATCAAAGCCTTGGGCGGCGGCTGGGATACAACGCAGCCCGTGGCCCTGCCTGCGGTCACTCCAGATCCCGCTGCGCGGAATGTGCCTGGCAGCGATGCAGGCGGCTTCATGAGCAAGGTGAAAGGTATCTTTAAAAAGAAAGATCCAATGATGCCTTGAGTGGTATTCGCTCCGAGCTTCCTCTGGTCGCATTGGAAAAAAAGCCCTGCACAGGATCTGTGCAGGGCTTTTTTGTGAAGATAAAACGAGGCTGATTTTATTTGGTGTAACCAGCGGCTGCCGTGCCGTCTTCCGCCAGTTTTCCCGTAGTCCACAAGAGGGCGCGAGTAATCAGGTTCAAATATCGAGCGTCAGACACGGTGTCATTGTTATGGCCAATGGTGGTGCTGAAGATGCGGGTCTTTTTCGGGCCGTACTCATTGGTCCAGGCGACGACAGCATTGGCTTCTGTGCCTTTGGCGTTAGGATCTGCTTTCTCGCCCTTTTTCACTCGCGGCATCTGTATCTGACGACCACTGGCTAGTGGTTTGGCACCGAGCATTTGGACATTGTTGTAGAGCTCTTCATTGATCGTAGTCCAGTTTTCCAGGCCTTTGGTGATGGGGTGGCTGGCATCGGTAAAGCTGATATCAATCGGCGACTGGGGACCATGACCTGTGGACTGAAGGCCAATGAATTCATACCAGCCTGCATTGTCACTGCCTGCGGCCACAGGTTCCTTGTAGTTACCCCAGCGATAGCTGTGCATGGCGCAGTGGAGATTGATGGCTGGTACGCCAGCTTTGTGGGCGTCCAGGATGTTGGCTACATAAGCTGGATCTGTGACATCGGCCGAGCACTCATCGTGGATGATGACATCAAAATCCTTGGCCCAATCTTTGGCTTTGTAGATCTCAAAAGTAGCCTTGGTCGTTTTGTCAGGATTGTAGGCCACATCCACAGTCGCATTGAGACGAGATTCAATGCCGTCTTTGAGAATGGACTGCTGCTTTTCGTAGTCATGGCAGCAACCGCCAGCAACGATGAGGACACGGAGAGGCTTAGCGGTGGTCTCCGCAGCCTGGGCAAGGTAAAGGCCCGTGGCTAGCGCGAGCGTGAGAATGGGGGCAATGAGTTTCTTCATGGAAGGGTTGGTGTAGCCAGAGTGCAACGTCGAGTCGAGAGCAAACTTGCGGACTCGCTGTCAGACACCCTCAAAGACTTTTCCAACCCTCCCACTTCCTTCAAATATTCCCGGATGGCGGGACTTTACTTAAACTCTGGGTAAAACGGATTGTGGGCCTTCTCTTCACCCACGGTGGTCATCGGACCATGGCCAGGGCAAACGATTGTCTCATTCAAAAGAGTGAAGATCTGGCTGCGGTTAGTCGCCAAGGCATCCGTAAAAGACACGGCCCCCCCGCCCATGGAACTCGCAAAAAGAGCATCTCCCACGATGGCGACTGGCTGGGCTAAACCTTCGATAACATAAGTCGTACCGCCTTTGGAATGACCATTGGTGGTGCGCGATGAAATGCTGAGGCTACCGAGCTGCCACTGACTGCCTGGGGTGAAACCTTGAGCCTCTGGGTGAGGCTCAAGGTCGCTGATGAGAATCGCAGGAGCGTTCAGTGTGGCGATGTCTGCCACATGATCTGGGTGTGTGTGAGTGAGGAAGAGGTAGCGGAGCGTGAGGCCAAGCTCGCGGATTTTTTCGACCATTGGCTGGGCTGTGGCTCCAGTATCAAAGGCGGCAGCTTCCTTGGTGGTGGGATCCCATACAAGGTAAGCATTCACCGTCATGTCATGGAAAGTGGTGTTGAATTGAGCAAGGCCCTCCACTTCCACCGGATTTGGATACCAAGCCTGATCCGACATTTCCGCCAGAGATGGTCCATGCAGTCCTAGTGCGGCTGCGAGTTTGAGTAATATGGAAGCGTCCGTTGCACCTTCTTTGGTGGCTTCGATGGATGCAGCGGCAATTCCGATTCGATCCGCCAAAGCATCCGTGGAGTAGCCGAGACCACGCTGGGCTTTGTTCACGACGTCGTTAAACAGATCTTCGAGGGGAATATTCATGAAGGAAGGTATTTGGAACGATCCAGTTAAGTGGAGGATTTTAGGCCGCAGATGTCTTAACCGAGGCTGATTTCCGTCCTTCTAGGTAAGCCAGAATCAGGCCGTATGTCAGCAACAGCATTTGGATGGCCCAGAAGCTGTAGATCTTTGGCCAAGTGCCATCGGTAAAACCATAAGCATGCAGGCCGACCCCCAATTGATTAACCCCGAACCAAGAGAAGATGACGATGCAGCCCAGAATCAAGTTACAGCAATGCAGGCCGATCTCCCGAATGTAGCCACCCAGGCGGGCATGCAGAATGACGAGGCACATGAGGACGATCATGAGAGCACCGTTTTCCTTTGGATCCCAGCCCCAAAAGCGTCCCCAGCTGTAGTTGGCCCAGATCCCACCAAGCACGGTCCCAACCAAGGAAAGAAGGAGACCAAAACAAACGAATCCGTAGGCCGTGCGGGTCATGAAACGGGCTTCATCATCTCCGGTCTTCACTTGCCCAAAAATCCGCTGAACGAAGTATTTCATGGAGATCAGGGTGGCAACCATGCATGCGGCGTAACCAAGATTGATGATGGGCACGTGGGTGGAGAGCCAGAAGTTAGTGATCAACACGGCCTGGAGCTGCTGGAGGTTATCCGTCGCATCAGCGGTATCAAATTGGATGGCGAGGAACATGCAGCCGCCGCCAGCTAGACCGGCAATTAGGAGACCAAGACCACGCTTTGAAATCCACTCTGAGATTAGGCCAAAAAAAGCACAGGAAGCGCCAATGAACAGGATGGTTTCATACAAGGTGGCAATGGGAGGGCGTTGCATGATGATGCAGCGCAGAATGACGCCTGTCACCGTGAGTGCTGTGGCAAGACCAAGGAACCCCCAGGCGATGCAGCGACCTATTTTATCAAGCCGAGCACCTGGGGAAATCCAGGTGAGGCCGACGCCAATCAATCCCAGGACGAACAGCCACTGAGCATAAAAGAAGTAATCCGCTTTGATGGACTGAATCTCTAGATTGACAAACTGACCTTCGCCACGCTCTTGGGCGGCTGCCTTGACTTTGGATACCAGCATCTCAGCCGTGGCTTTGAACTTGGCCGCGTCTGGTAAGGCGAGGTACAAATCCTCATAAAGCGCCAACCACTGGAGCTGTTCAGGGGTGGGGTTGACGCTGCCATTCACGGCGCCAAAAATCATTTCTCCGGGACCATGCCAGACCTCAATGGTTTTGTCACTGGAGGGGAAAATGCGGAGCTGGCCTTCGGGATTTCCGCTCATCATCGCGCCCAAGGCCGCCTGGGCGAAGTCGCGAAACCATGGAATTTGCATGGGAGGGCCACCACTGGTGAGAGTCTTGGCAACATCTGGCAGACTTTTGGAAAGACGCAGTGGCTGGGGGATTTCGGGTGGCAGTTTATCTGCATTTTCACCCACAGGGGAGCGGATGAAATCAAAGTGCCCCATGATCATGTCATAGTCGAGATACTTGGCAGCGAGCTCGACAATGATGCGCTGCTCAGGCGTCTGTTCCTTGGCGGGGATCTGCCGATACTCCGTCATTTTCTGCATCAGGACTTCACGAGCAGGTTCGATCTCCTGATAGGTGTATTGGGACCGCTTAGCACGTGTATCCAATCCGAGTTCCGCAACGGCAGAGGAGTTATCCACTTTAAACAATGGCACCGTACGGCCAATGTCTGGGCGGAACCAACTCATCAGCAGCCATTGGACGGAAGTGAGCTTGATGGGTTTGCCCTTTTCGGTGAGCAACGGCTTCTGAGTGGCAGGGTCCACTAAAGGTTTGCCGTCGGATTCGCCGCTCTCAGTTAGCCAGATGCTTTGTAAAGCACGTGAGGCCTGAAGGCGCACATTGGCCATCTTTAGGAGTGGCTTGATGCGGCCGCCTTCCTGAACGGGAAGAGACTCAAAAAGCCGGGTGATTTCCGGGTCGCGAAAGAGATCCAGAGGAGGTAATTCTTTAGCAGGGGCCACCGATGCGAGGGCCAGCATCGAAGATGCGACCCAAGCGCGGAGAGATGGAATGGAAGACATACAAATTTCAGGGGCGAAGGATTTAGAGCTTCCAGTAGGCAATGACGAAACCTGCCGTGACGATGAGAAGCGTGTTGGTGACGGCGATCCAGGGATTCCATTTCATGGCGCGGGAGAGCATCATCATGAAGTGAATGAGAAGGCCGATGGAAACGATGATGCAGGAAATGAGAGGCCAGTGATCCGATGGATTTTCCACGACCTGAAATCCTGAGCGCTTGACCCCGCCGGCATTGGAAGCGGTGCCATCGTCAAAGCTGGACTGGAAAAGGGCATACCCTTCGCCACGCACGGGCTCATTCATGGTGATGACGCGCTTTTCCTCACGCGGGCCATGCAGCTTGGTGACCTTGCTAGTGAAACGGCGGGCGCGTTCGGTACCAGGGTGTTTTTCCTGCTCCGTGTGATCCAGACGAATGGCAAAAGGCAGGCGGTAACTGCGACGGCCAATATTGATGAGGTACTTCTGGTCACCAAAGGTGGCTGTCCAGGGAGCTGCTGCAAACTCCCACAAAATGCCTTTTTGCTCAGCGCCGGTCTTTTTGTCCTTGGCGATGGCGATGCAGGCCTGGGAGAGGGCTTCATCGGCAAGGAGTTGGCTGGTGCGTGGGTCTATGCGGGAGAGCGCCTGGATGAAGTAGCCATCGACAGCATCGCCACGGGTAACATCGGTAGCGCGCTTGGGCTCGGCATGCTGTTTCCAGTTGGTGATGACGAGGTCAAAGGGGAGACTTTCGTGAGTGAAAGTGCGTGCCTTGCCATGGTCGCTGCTGTTGCTGAGATCCGTGAATAGCCGCTGATCAATGACCAGCGCGGTTCTTTTTTCTCCGGCTGGTTTGACGGCTTCGATCTCAATGACTCGCTCATGGAAGCTCTGGAATTCGTCGTGCGTCTGGCCTTCGGTAAGATTGAGGATGCCTTCTTTGGCAAAGTGATAGGTCACGGCGCCGGCAGCGATCATGAACAGGATGGCGAAGTGGGAGATGACGACACCGATGGTGCGGGGGGATTTGCGAATGCGAATGAGGCCGCCCAGGAACATGTTCACAAAAAGGATGGCCATCAGTAGATAACCACCCGGCAGAATGTTTACAGGCAGGATGACGTTGCCGATGTTCCAGTAGTGATCAAAGGCCAGAGCGCGCCAGCAGGCCCCGATGTCAATGCGGTCCACAAATACGGATTCAAAGTAACGTT
Organism: Prosthecobacter dejongeii; assembly: GCF_014203045.1. Classification (NCBI taxonomy): domain Bacteria; kingdom Pseudomonadati; phylum Verrucomicrobiota; class Verrucomicrobiia; order Verrucomicrobiales; family Verrucomicrobiaceae; genus Prosthecobacter; species Prosthecobacter dejongeii. The sequence continues at coordinate 318,249 of NZ_JACHIF010000007.1, read as the reverse complement.
CCTGACTGGCGACGAGGCCATATTCAGCCTGCTCCAGGGTGCCTAAAAACGTCAAGATGAGGAGAAGCCCCAGCACGACGGCGGCAAGGCCGAAGGAGCTCAGAAATGCAATGATACGAGAGGGAATGGAGGCGGGTGCAGACACGGTGGAAAAGGGCGGAAATGGCGTTTCAGCGAAGAACGAGGGGGCGCATCAATGCGATGGAATCTTTTCTGCTTTTTTACGGAACTGAACTGACTGGCAGAAGGCATCAAACTTGGCTGCATTCTCTTCGATGAGAGCTTTAGGGCCCGTCATCTTAATGAAGAGGGTGAGCTCGCTGGCCTGATGGATGAGACCGAGGAGGCGGTAATCCTGCTTTGCCGAAGCGGCATCTCCCATGCCTTTGAAGCTGCCATCCACACTGACAAAATGAGCAGGGCCACCCAGGAAGTTTTTGCGCGGCAGCTTGTCGATTTCCTCATCGGTCAAAGACGAGGCACCAATCTGGCTTCGCCAACGATTGATATTGGCGGCGAGCCCACCCGCAGGACCCGGCAGTGCCGAGAGGTAACATTCCCCTTCTCCATTCGGACCAAAGCTAAAATCAATCAAACGCATCTGTGAGGATGGCTTTTCAGACCAGCCTTCAGGCGTCACCCAGACCAAAGGATGCTGCTGGGGAGCATTGGGATCTTCCGCAGGTGCTTCCTGGTCATAAAAGCGATCTGCACTGCGGATGTCCACAAGCTGCTTGCGAGCATACTGAGAAAGTTCCCGCGATTCCGTGATGGGCTCACGCTCCTCCAGTCGTTTGCACGAAAACAAAGCCATGGTTAGGCCGATGAAAGAAAAGAAGGCCAGCTTGGTTGCGGCTTTACTGGAATGGGGGGACATCATGACAGGTTTGTCTGTTAAACGAACGAACGCCGTTTGCCTTTGGTTCGCGCAAGAACGGCGTTCAGGAAACTTAGACAGGAGGACTCAAAAGTCCATCCGCCTCAATTGGCTTTAGGTGCGGGAGCTGGTGGCTTTGCGTCAGCGGGTTTTGCAGGCGGGGGCGCATCCGCTTTGGCTGCTGGCACAGGTTTCGCCACAGGTGGAGCTACTGCAGGTTTGGCTTCGGATTTCTTCGCTTCTGGCTTCGGCGCGTCTTTTTTAGGCTCTTCTTTTTTAGGGGGAGTAGAAGCTGCAGGGGGCACCGGGGGAGCGGCGGTAAGTTTGGCAATTTCCGCTTCGCTGAGGCCGACATTGACCTTCAGTCCTGGGAGTTGCCCTTCCAGGGCTTTCGCTCCCGCTTGCGTCACGCCGGTCTGCCAGACAAAAAGTTTTTTCAAGCCCTTAGCGGCGGCTAGTTTGGCAATGCCTGCATCTGTGGTTTTAGTGCCGTAGAGGTTCAGATATTCAAGCTTCTGAAGTGAGGCTAGCTTGGCCAACCCTGCGTCTGTTACCTTGGTATTTTCAAGGTGAAGTCGCTCCAGCGAGGACATTTTGGACAAGGTCTCGGCTGCGGCGTCGGTTACCTTGCTGCGGGCGAGATCCACCCAGACGATGTGAGTAGCTATGGGGGCTAGCAGAGCGAGTTCTTGATCTCCAAACTTGTCTGTGGCGTTGATGACACTGAGGCGAAGTTGCTCCGTGTCTTGAGCCAGAGGCATCAGGGAAGCATTGAGAGATTGGATCTTCGCCGTGATTTCAGCGCCCTGCTTTTTCTCAGCTTCGGTGAGAGGTTTAGCCTTGGGTTTTTCTTCTTTGACCACCTTAGGAGCAGAGGTTTTCGGAGCGTTTTTGCCTAACAAGGCAGAGAGAGCGCTCTCCACATCAGGAGTTGGCTTCGCCGCAGCGACCGTGGCGGTGTCAGAAGCTCCTGCAGCGATCCACCACTTCAACAGTGCCAACTCTTCTTTGGTGACTTGCGGTTCATCGCTCGGTGGCATGTGCTCATCATCATCGTCTGGGAGTTTGATTCGCGCGAGAAGCAGGCTGTCGTCGGGCTTTCCAGGTACGACATTCACGTCACCTTCGCTCCCGCCCTTCATGATGGCGGCGAATTCATGCAGTTGCAGCTTGCCTTTCTTTTTCTCCGCTCCGTGGCAGCTCACACACTTGGCTTCGAGAATCGGGGCGATGACGTCTTTATAAACAACGGCTTTCGCGGCGATGGCAGGATCTAATTTTGCACCAGCGGCGGCAGGGGCTGCTTTAGGGGCGTCTGCAGGTTTGGCAGCAGCAGGAACAGGGGCTGCGGGTTTCGTCGCCGCGACTGCGGGCGGAGCCGCTACGGCGACAGCCTTTGCATCGTCTTCTGCGGTCCAGCCAGTATTAATCTGGGCCGTGGGCAACTTCGCTTTGATCTGGGCAACGCCGGCTTTCGTCACGCCAGTCTGCCACAAATAGAGTGCTTTGAGCTTTGGAAATTCTGCCAATTTTTTCGCCCCAGCATCGGTGACCTTGGTGTTGTAAAGATTCAGGTATTCTAATGAGCCGAGGCCTTTCAAGTGATCCAATCCTGCATCGGTAATGCCGGTGTTTTCTAGGTGTAGCTCAGTCAGGTTTTTCATCCCCGTTAAGCCGACAAGTCCTGCATCGGTGACTTTGGTACGGGCCAGATCTACTGAGGTGATTTTTTCCGCAATGGGGGCGAGGGCAGCCAAGCCGGCATCGGTGAATTCCTTGGCTACATTCAGGGCCGTGAAACGATAGGTTTTACCATCGGCAGCCACCGGCATGAGGGATGCACCCGTAGCATTCACTTTGTCTAAAACTGCTTTGATGGCAGGATCAGCAGCAGGCTGGTCAGCCGCAAGGACGGCAGAGGCCAACGCCAAAAGGCAGAAAAGGTGGGGACGAAGTCGCATACGTGAGGGGAAAGAATGAGAAAGTGTAGGGAGACAGTTCGCTGCAACTAGGGCTGTCCTTTCAAGACAACGTCCACGGTGGCCTGGGTTTCAGCCGGGAACTTAGCCTCAGCGACTTTTAGAGTCGCGGAGGCACCTTGTTGCACCCACCAGCGTAGAAGCGTGGTTTCTTCCGGTGTGAGTTGATCTTTGCCGTCGGGAGGCATGTGTTCGTCATCGTCGGCTGGGAGATCGATACGTTGGATACTGAGACTTTCGGCGGGTTTACCGGGGACGATGTTGGCACCGTTTTCTCCACCTTTCATGACCATTTCAAAGCTATCCATTCGGAGATCTCCTTTGGACTTCTCCTCATTGTGGCACTTGTTGCACTTGGCTTCCAGAATCGGGAGGATGACATGCTGAAAGACCAGTTTGTCGGTGCCTGCCATGATTGGTGGAGCGATGCCCCCTAAAACGGGTGTTGTTGAGGGAGGTGCTGGTGGCGTGACCGTGGCCGTCGGAGCATTCGTCGAGGGCTTGGTCGGATCGGGATTGGGCAATGCTGGTGGGGCCGTAGGCGGTAGGGCAGCCGGGGGGGGCGTCTTGGGTTTTTCGACAAAGCCGAGCATCCATTTTTCCATCCCGATCATCTGGCTCTTCATCGGCTCCGGTGCGTGCTCCGTGAGGAACTTGCTGCCATGAGACATATTGCCACCGAAGTGGGCCCCCAGGCCCATGACGCCAAAAGAGAGAAAGAATACAGCCCGATAGCCGTGAAGTAGCTCCTGGCTTCCCTGCCCCATCGCCATGATGCGGACGACCAAGGCCAGCAATACACCCGCAGTGCCAACCAAGGCCAAGGTTTGGTGAAGGGTGAAATTGCCACCTTCATACCCGCCTTCGCGAGAAAGCATAATCCCTGCCAGCACGGCTGCCACCGAACCAGCGGCCCCTACCCAAAGAGTCAGTAGAGCTGCAGGGCCTAGCTTTTCCTCACCACTGCGGGTCAAACAGGCCAGTTCCATGATGCAAAGCAACCCTAAAGCGCCCACTGGCATGTGCAGGAGAATCGGATGAAAACGACCGATAAAAAGCACCCCGCTGGAAGCTTCTGCGGAGGGTTTTTCAAACATGGGAGGGAAGATCAGCAGGCCGATGACAAAACCGACGATCAGCAACAAAGTGGCTACCCAGGTGCCGACGTAGGACTTCGGGGCGCTGAATTGGCTGGAGGGATGGGACATGGTGGGAACGGTTGCTTGCAGTTGTGTAGATTATCAACGCTGATCTCGTGCTGAATTGTTCACGTTACTCATGCCAGATTATGCTGGAATCATGTCAGATTCGCACGACGTCCATTCGAAGCACCGAATTGGAGGGGCCCAGCACAACAGAGGCCCAGCTTAAAATGCGGTGACGATGGCCGTTATGACTGACGTGACAATCGCACATCCATCCAGACAGCGAGCAACAAGACGCTGCCTCGAACCACCAGTTTATACTCTGGGGAAACGGACATCAAGGTCATGCCATTCAGTAGGGTAGCCATGATCAAAGCTCCCGCCAGGACGCCTAGCACCGTTCCTCGCCCACCACGCAGACTTACCCCGCCAATGACACAAGCGGCCACCGCATCCAACTCCATCCACTCACCAATATCTGTGGTGGAATTGCCCGTGTAGGAAGTCAGCATGAAACCGGTAATAGCCACAATGCCTCCCATGAGTGCAAAGGCTCCGATGACGACGCGCCCCACCGGAATGCCCGAGACCAAAGCTGCCTCAGGATTCCCGCCAATGGCGTAGAGATAACGCCCAAAAGCGGTGTGCTGAGTGAGTAGATAAACGCTTGTCGCCACCACACCAAAGATCACTGCAGGTAGGGGTATGCCACGGAACTGATTCGTCACGACAACAAAGAGGACGAGAGCCTGAGCAGCGATAAAAACTCGCAAAAAGGTGGACTCGCCACTTTCGGCCTCAAAGCCGTGGCTCAAACGCTGGCGGCGTGTTTTTAAGGTGGCGAGTACGAGTGTGGCGATGATCACCGTGATGAGCGCGTATCCCATCAGCGGTGGCAAGTAGAAGGTGCTGATAAGAGAGTACAGATTGCTCTGCCCACCAGGCACTACGGGCACGGTCTGGTTCTGAATGACTAACCAAAATAGCCCTCGAAAAACCAATAAGCCTGCAAGGGTAACGATGAAAGCAGGGATACGCTCTTTGACAATGAGCCAGCCTTTCCCCCACCAGATAAGCAAACCTGCGGTTAGGCCAATGAAGAGAGAAAGAGGCGCCGGAAAGCCAGCTTTAGCAGTTAAAACCGTGGCAATGCCACTTAGGAGGGCCAATCCACTTCCCACAGAAAGGTCTATGTGACCGGAAAGAATAACCAACAGCATGCCCATGGCCAGAGTGGCCGTGATGGACAACTCTGTCATTAACAATGACAGGTTGCGTGAGTCGAGAAACTTGGGCTCGACCACCGCGAAAAAACCACAAATCCCTAGCAGAGCTAGGGCGATCGAAAAGTCGCGTGGGGAAAAGGTGCGAGTCATGGGGAGCGTCGAAGAAAACGGATGTTTTACCCGGTTCTTCGACGCGCTCCAAGATAAACCTATTAACCCGCAGAAGCGATTTCAGCTTCTGTGCGCTTACGCTCACGCTGGCGCTGGGCGGAATCCAGTGTGCGCTTGCGCAGGCGGATGTTCTTGGGTGTCGCTTCCACGAGCTCATCAGGAGCGATGTACTCAATGGCGCGCTCAAGACCAAACTTCACCGGAGGGGTGAGCTGAATGCCTTTGTCACCACCAGCGGCACGGAAGTTGGTGAGCTGCTTGCTGCGGCATGGGTTGACTGGAAGGTCATCCGTGCGTGGGTTTTCACCAATGATCATGCCATCATAAACCAAGTCACCTGCGGTGACGAAGAGCTTGCCGCGCTCCTGGATGGTATCCAGGGCGTAGGAGGTAGCTTCGCCAGCTTCGGTGCTCACCAGGGTGCCCGTGCTGCGAGTCTGCATATGACCGGCGTGAGGAGCGTATTCGCGGAAAAGGTGGCTGTGGATGCCGTGGCCACTGGTCAAGTTCATGAGTTCGAATTCGAAGCCAATGAGACCACGAGTCGGGATGTATGCTTGAAGGGTCGTGCGACCGTTGTGAGCATTCATGTCTTCGATACGGCCTTTACGCTCGGAGATCGTCTTCATCACGCCGCCGAGGTAATCATCCGGCACGTCAATGTAAAGGGTTTCAAACGGCTCACAGATGACGTCGTCAATGCGCTTCGTGATAACCATCGGACGAGAAACCAGCACTTCGAAACCTTCGCGGCGCATCTGCTCCACGAGAACGGCGATCTGCATGGCACCACGGGCGCTGACATCGAAGATACCCGCCGTATCCGTGTCATTTACGGACAAGGTCACGTTCATCTTCTGCTCACGCTCCAGGCGGTCCTTGATCTTACGGGAGGTGACGTGCTCACCTTCACGACCGGCCAGAGGGCCGTCGTTGACCGCGAATTGCATCACGATGGTTGGAGGGTCAATCGCCACGAATGGCAGCACGGGAGCGTCAGCAGCTCCAGTCACGGTCTGACCGATGTCCACATCTTCAAAACCGGAGATACCCACGATGTCACCAGCGCCGCCTTCGACGGAGTCACTGGTGGTCAGGGTGGTGTATTGGAAAACTTTGGTCACCTTGATCGGGGTCGGTTTGTCACCTGGCTGCTTGCCCTGAAGGAAAACTTTATCCCCCATCTTCACGGTGCCGCGAGTCACTTTACCGATGGCCACACGACCCACGAAGTTATCCCAGTCAATGTTAGAAACCAGCATTTCAAAGCTGCCTTCCAATTCAGCTTTGGGTGCTGGGATATGCTCAACGATCTTTTCGAGGAGGAAAGTCATGTCCTTCTTCTCGCTTTCAGCAGTATCACTGACCCAGAGGGCGCGGGCACTGCCGTAAACAAAGGGGGCATTGAACTGCTCTTCAGTAGCTTCCAACTCCATGAGGAGTTCCAGCACTTTATCATGCACTTCATCGGGCTTGATGTGAGGACGGTCCATCTTATTGATGAACACGATCGGCTTAATGCCCTGCTGCATGGCCTTTTTCAAAACGAAACGAGTCTGTGCCTGGGGGCCTTCATAGGCATCCACGACAAGCATCACGCCGTCCACCATCTTCATCACGCGCTCCACTTCACCACCGAAGTCGGCATGGCCCGGTGTATCCACGATGTTGATGATGTTTTCGCCCCAATGAACTGAGGTGTTTTTAGCCTTGATGGTAATACCTTTTTCCTTTTCAAGGTCCATGCTGTCCATGGCGCGCTCGGCAATGGCCTGGTTTTCGCGAAAGTTACCGCTGGCACGTAGTAGAGAGTCCACAAGGGTGGTCTTGCCATGGTCAACGTGTGCGATGATGGCGATGTTCCGGATCTTGGAAGGAGGGGTCATTAGATGGGCGTATGGGGGAAGGGGCGCGGAGACTAACAGATTTCAGGCCTTTGGCAAACGGCGGTTTTGACTCAATCCCGAACTTTCACCAAACCGAGTCTTTAAATTTCAAGAAAATGGCCCTAGAAGGCCCTTATTAAGAGTGGATCGAGCGGGCTACTGCCTCAAAACCACTGCTTCTCATCAATTTTCATGACTCGAGAAGCAGTTGCATGCTGCTCTTGCTGGTTTTTTCGCATTTTCCCCACAATGTTGTTATTATGATTCAACCTTTGCAAAAGGACGATGCATTGCTCAATGACATCTCCTCAGTTCCTGCCGATGAAAGCCGCCTGGACGTTTGGTGGCTAGGGCAAAGTGGGTTTCTGATCAAATGGAATGGTTATGCTTTTCTGTTGGATCCTTATTTGTCGGATTCTCTCACCGAGAAATATGCCGGGACGGACAAACCGCATGTGAGAATGACTGAGCGATGCATCTCCCCTTCCCGGTTGACCGATTTAGCACTCGTCACAGCAAGTCACCTGCATACGGATCACCTGGATGCCCAAACACTGATCCCTATTGCGAAGGCTAATCCTGGATTACCTATATTTCTTCCTGCCCCAATTATTCCTGAAGCGAAAGCCAGACTTGGGGAAGCCGACCTGGCCTATCTAGAGCTGAATGATGGTGACTGTTATCTTGAACGCGAATGGTCCATCGAAGGCATGGCGGCAGCTCACAATGAGCTCAAGACCGATGAGTTAGGGCGGCATCACTGTATTGGGTTTATTCTTCGCTGTGGTGCTTTCACCATCTATCACAGCGGAGATACGCTGTGGCATGACGGTTTGATTGAAACCCTTCGCCCTCTAGCCTGTGACCTCATGCTACTGCCGATCAATGGGCACCGCCTAGAGCGGCGAGTCTCTGGGAATCTTAATGGCACGGAAGCGGCGGCTCTAGCCAAAGCCTGCCGCGCCCAACTGGTGGTACCCTGCCATTACGACATGTTCACCTTCAATACCGAAACACCGGCGGAATTCACCCAGGCCTGTGAGCGCCTGAGTCAGCCTTTTCAACTCATGCAGTGTGGGGAAAGGATCACCCTGTCTTCGAAGGAATGAAGCAATTCGCATTTGCATCCATCGAAGCTGTGTCCTATCTGCCATTTCTATGGAAACGACCAACAAGTCCGTCCTGACCGACCTCCAGGCGTTCGACGTGGCGAGCCTTAAAGGCCGCCTGAGCGAACTCCGGAGGTATCTTTGACCTCCCTAAACTGACCGAAGAGCTGTCGGCGCTCGAACACAAGATGACCGACTCAGGCTTCTGGGACAGCCAGAATGCCGCCAAAAAAGTCATTGATCGCGCCAACGTGATCAAGAAACAAATCACCCCTTTGGGTGAGCTGGATGCACGCGTGGAAGACTTCCCTGTGTTGATCGAACTGGCCAAGGAACAAGGCGATACTCAAAGTTACCGCGAAGTTCAAGCCGAGTTTGATGCGATCCAGAAAGCCATCGGCAACTACGAGTTGGAGCTCCTTCTCAAAGGGCCCTTTGACCGTGGCGGCGCCTTCCTCACTATCCACTCCGGTGCTGGTGGCACGGAGGCGTGCGACTGGGCAGCCATGCTGATGCGCATGTTTGTGCGCTGGTCGGAACGCCGAGGTTACAAGGTGCAGACCATTGATTACCAGGAAGGTGATGATGTGGGGCTGCGCTCTGCCACTCTAGAAATCACAGGCGAAAACGTTTTTGGATTTCTCCAGGCAGAACGTGGCGTGCATCGCCTCGTTCGGATTTCGCCCTTCGATGCGGCCAAGAAGCGTCACACCTCTTTTGCCTCCATTGACGTCACTCCTGACAACGAAGAGGAAATCGACATCGAAGTACGCGATGACGATCTCAAGGTGGATACCTACCGTGCGGGTGGTAAAGGTGGCCAGAACGTGAACAAGGTGGAAACGGCCGTCCGTATCACCCACGTTCCCTCAGGTGTCATCGTTGCCTGTCAGGTGGAGCGTTCCCAGCCAAAAAACCGGGCCAAAGCCATGGCCATGCTCAAGGCCAAACTCTACCAGATCGAAGAAGACAAACGCCAAGCTGAAATCGCTCGCCAGTATGGAGAGAAGACCGAAATCGGCTGGGGGAGTCAGATTCGCAGTTACGTTTTCCAGCCCTACCAGATGGTCAAAGATCACCGCACGGGCGAGAAGACCGGTAACGTGGCCGACGTCATGGATGGGGACCTAGATGCCTTCATGGAAGCTAAGCTCCGTGGCAAAAAATCTGGAGATAGCGACGGTGACGATGATGTTTAATTGATGCTTTGAGCAGTCACCTGTATGAACGGGTGGCTGCTTAGCTTGGGCTCTGTGTTAGAGACAGAGTGCCGTTTTTTTTAAATATCCTGCCTCAGGATTACCTTCTTCCAGATAATCCCAAGACAATCATATCCAATTTGCGACTAGCGGCGAATCGTCGCAGGCAGAGCTTTCTCCAGAGCGGAGAGAATGCGTGCATGAGTCGCATCTACTTCGGCCGTTTCCAGGGTCTTCTCAGCAGAACGATAGGTTAGCGTCCAGGCCACGGATTTACGGTCTGCAGGCAGTTTGTTTCCAGTTGGATCCAAGAAGACATCAAAGAGCTCTGCCTTGATCAAGAGTGCTTCTTTGATACCTGCGAAGAAGGCATTTACCTTAGTGTTTGGCAGATCCGCTGGGAGCTCAAAAGCCACGTCACGAGTGACGGCGGGGTAGCGAGGTAGATCTTCAAATTTCGCCGGACCGCTGCTGCCCTGACGAAGCGCGCTGAGGAGGAGTTCCACCACATAGACAGGGTGGCGAGCATCCAACTGCCGAGCACGCGCGGGATGCACTTGAGCGATCCAGCCCAAGACACGATTTCCCACCTTCAGCTCGCTGTGCAGAAGGAACGTACCATTATCTACCAGCGGCTTAATATCCAGGGAGGTAACACCAGGGAGAGCTTCGACCAATCCACGGAGGTCAAAGATATCCGCAGGCTGTGGGTCGCGACCATGCCAGGAGCTAGTGGCCACAGGACCACTGAGCAGAATGGCGAGGCGATCTTCTTCGCGTGTTTGACCGTTCGGTAGCTTCAGGAAGATGCGGCCAGATTCAAAGAAACGCAGGCGCTGCAGTCCTTGGCGGTTATTTAGCGCGGCGGTGGCGAGCAGGCCAGGAATGAGACTAGGGCGCAAGGTGGTGAGGTCTTCACTCAGCGGGTTTTTTAAAGCCACGCTCACAGCAGCTGGGTTAGCATTACCCAGGCTATCGCTGATCTGAGCCGTGGAAATAAGCCTCAAGGTTTGCGCTTCGTTAAACCCACGATTTGCCAGGGCATGGCGTAGCTGCATGACATGGTCATACTGACGATCCGTAGCATCCCCACTGGCCATGACGGCCGTGAAACGTGAGGGCACGCGATCTAGACCCACCACACGAGCGATCTCCTCGACAAGATCCACGCTGCGGACGAGGTCCAAGCGGTAGCTAGGGATGGACCAGGTGGTTTTGGCAGCATCACCGCTGGTCTTGGTCAGGCCTAACTTAGTAAGAATGGCATGGGCTTCCTCGGTCTTCAAATCTGGAGCGCCTAACAAACGATGCGCACGCTCTTCATCCAGAGTGACGTCCTGCAAAAGCGTGGGGGGCGAGCCAGCGAGGGCGATGGTTTCCTCAGCCTGACCACCCGCGATTTCGAGGATGAGCTTCACAGCGAGATCCGAGGCACCCTGGACCTGGTGAGGATCGCTGCCGCGTTCGAAGCGATAGCTGGAATCTGAATGGATGCCCAAGCGACGGGAAGTACGACGAATGCCTGAAGGCGTGAAGTAGGCGCTCTCTAGCAGCATGTTCACGGTGCCCTCGGTAACGCCCGTTTCTTCTCCGCCCATGACGCCAGCGATGGCAATGGGGCGCTGGCTATCAGCGATGATGAGATCCTCTGGAAGAAGGGTCGGCTCAGTGCCATCGAGAGCAAGAATCTTTTCCCCTTCACTGGCACGGCGAACCACGATGCCTCCATTGAGCTTATCCAGATCAAAGGCATGCAGGGGCTGGCCCATTTCCATGAGAACATAATTGGTAATGTCCACGATGTTGTTAATCGGACGCAGCCCGATGCTCTCCAGGCGCGCTTTGAGCCAATCCGGGCTCGGGGCGACCTTGATACCTTTGATGACGCGGGCGGTGTAGTAAGGACAACCCTCCGTGGCCTGAAGGGCGACTTCGGTTTCTTGGGCAGGGCGGGAGTTGGAAGTTGCTGCGGTGTGATCCCGGGCACCTTTCAATGGCAAGCCTGTGAGTGCGGCCAGTTCCCGGGCTAAGCCCAGATGGCTGAGGAGATCGGACCGGTTCGGGGTGATCTCCAAATCGAAGACGGTATCGGAAGCCAGGATCTCTTTCAGCGGTTTACCAGTGGGCAAAGAGGCATCTAGAATCATGAGCCCGCCAGTGTCTTCTCCAAGACCGATCTCCTTGCCGCTGCACATCATGCCATTGGAGACCACATCGCGAAGTTTGCCTTCCTTGATGGTGAAGCCGCCCGGAAGCACGGCGCCGGGAAGCGCGAGAGGCACTTTGTCCCCAGCTTTAAAATTCTTAGCTCCGCAGACGATCTGTCGCAACGTGCCAGAGCCATCGTCCACCTGGCAGACGCTCAACTTATCCGCATTCGGATGCTGAACAAACGATTCGATCTGAGCCACCACCACCTTGTCCGAAGCGATCCCCGTTTCTTCAATACCTTCCACTTCAATACCTGCAAAGGTCAAGAGGTCTGAAAGCTGGGGAGTGGAGTAAGCGCTGAGGTCAAGATGCGTGCTGAGCCAGGAGAGAGAAACTTGCATGAGAGAAAGGAGAAAAGTGAGGTGCAGGGAAACAGGGGAACCTTATTTTTACAGGATTAACAGGATTCAGACTCTTGTTACTAATCGATAGGATTACCAGAAGGACGGTAAAGACGGAATTTGCGTTTAAATTGAAGACTTTGGGCACCAAAATTAAGGATGAGACCGTGATCAATTCCAGTTGCCGTTAGATAGTTAACAGTCTGAGCTTCATGTGCTTTGACGATGTTCTCACAAGATTTGAGCTCAATAAGAAGCTTTTTGCTGATAGTAATGACCAGATCTGCGGCAAACTTACCGACTATTCTCCCTTTATAAAAAACATTGATGGGCACTTCGGATTCAAATGGAATCGCCGCCGCAGCAAGTTCCACCTCAAGGCTTCGATGGTAAATGGATTCACTGTATCGAGGACCCATGTGGCGATGAATCTCCATGGCCATGCCAATCACTTTCTCGGTGAGTTGGTCAATCGTCATCATCCAAAGAAAAATCCTGTTAATCCTGCAATCTTGTTAATCCTGTATAAATAATTGTGATCGCCTATTAAAACTGCTGCAGGAAGCGGGCGTCGTTTTCGATGAGGTGGCGGATATCGCTGATGCCGTGAAGGATCATAGCGAGGCGGTCTAGACCCATGCCAAAGGCAAAGCCGGTGACTTTTTCAGGGTCGAACAAATCGTCACCACGCTTTTTGCTGACTTCGGCAAAAACGGCGGGGTCCACCATGCCGCAACCTGCAATTTCGATCCAGCGAGCTTCTTTTCCTTTGGCCTCAAGCTTTACATCAATCTCGAAACTAGGCTCGGTAAAAGGAAAGAAGTGCGGGCGAAAACGGACGACGGTTTTAGGACCGAAGACTTCGCGGAAGAAGAATTCCAGCGTGCCCTTGAGATCGGCCAGACTGACTTCTTTATCCACGTAGAGGGCTTCAATCTGGTTGAATACACTGAGGTGTGTGGCGTCAATTTCATCGCGACGATAGGCAGCCCCCGGGGCGATGATGCGAACTGGCAGTGCCTTGACGGTTTCCATGGTGCGGATCTGTACGCTCGAGGTGTGAGTGCGTAGCAGGCGACCATCCGGCAGGTAGAAAGTATCACTCTCATTGCGAGCGGGGTGATCGGCAGGTGTGTTCAGGGCATCAAAACAATGCCATTCCGTTTCAATCTCTGGACCATCTGCCAAAGTAAAACCGACACGACGCAAGGTGCGCACGGCGAGATCACGAATCTGTGTGAGAGGATGCAGGGTGCCGATGCCTGTGCCAGGGCGCCCTGGTAGACTGAGGTCAATGCCCGCGACGGAGGCGGCGTCTTTGGCGGATTGAAGAGCTTCTTGGCGGATGGTGAGGCCACCGGTGATGGATTCACGCACTTCATTGAGTTTGGCCCCCACTTCCTTTTTTAAATCGGGAGAGACATCGCGCATGCCTGCGCTGAGGGCAGTCAGCTTGCCTTTTTTACCCAGGTAATCAATGCGGAAGGCCTCCAGCGCAGCTTCATCAGACAAGGTATCAAGCGCGGCGAGGGCTTCAGTTTTGAGGGAGTCGAGTTGTGCGAGCATGGGAAAAAACGGCAAAGGGCCAAAGGGGCTGCGATGATGGGCGCAAAATCGGCGCTGTGCAACCTGGAGGTGAGAGGGCCCTGGCCACAAAACAGAGCTTCGACTCATGTCTGGGAGCTACTGGACTACGATGAACGAAAACTTCTCGTGTTTTTCTCGCTAGGTTTTGGGTTTTGCCGCTGTTCTTTGATGCCCTTTTGACTTTGTGAGTTTAAGGGCGAGGCGACAGTGAGGTGGCGAACACCCGCCTCTTCTCGCCTCAACGCATTTGCCAACTCAGTGAATCCCACCACCGAAACCACCCTTCGTTTTACCGGGGACTACCCTGCCCTAGCAGTCTGGGGACTGGCCTTTGTGCTTGCAGCGGCGATGTGGTTTCTTTATCGTCGGGAATCCCGACATCAAACGGGGGCGGCGACTTGGCTGCCGGCGGCCCTGCGTTCAGGGGCTGTTTTCATTCTTGTTCTGGCACTTTCCGGTCCTGTCATGCGACGGGAGACCACCCAACGTCAGTTAGGCCGTGTGGTGCTGGCCGTGGACACCTCTGCCAGTATGAAGCTGGAAGATGATCTCGCACCTACACCCAATGCGTCAAATGCAACGGAGGCGACAACGGATAAAGTGAGCTCGACAGCTTCCCGTCTAACACGTGCGGAAAAAATGCTCCTGGGAGGCACAACACCTTTGCTGAAAAAACTGACGGAGACTCAGGATGTCGAGCTCGTGCTACTGCGGGGGCAGCAGACCCAGCGCCTGTGGTGGCATCGGCAAAAGGGCAAGGACACTTCTGGGGAGATGCCTCGTGAATTCGATCTCCAGGCCGATGTGCCGATTACGAACCTCGATAGTGCATTGCGGGACGCAATTGGGCCTGCAACGCCAGGCACAGCCCTGGTGGTGCTAACGGATGGCCAACACAATGCCTCAGGGTCACCTGAGGAATTCGCGGCAACGATGAAGCAGGCAGGCACGCCGATTTTCACCATCGGTTTTGGCAGCGAGACTCCTCCACCCGATCTCAGTGTGCTGAATGTCGTGACGGCTGAATCTGTTTTTGCGGAAGAGAACCTCCAGGGGCGGGTCATCGTCAGTGATTCTTTGCCATCAGGCACACCTGCCCAGGTGCGAATCACCAGCGGTGGCAAGACTCTTTGGGAGCAAACCTTCACCGCCGATGGAAAAGGTGACCGCCGGTTTGACTTCACCTTCCCCGTCAAACAATTGCCAGACGCTGCGGCGTCCGAGCGAGATAAAACCCTTCGTCTTCTCCAAGTCCAGGTGGCTGCGCAGGGGGAGCGATCAGGCATTGAAAAGACACGCGCTAACAACACGCGTGAAGTGGCGTTGCACTTGTTAAACCGGAAACGCAAGGTGCTCATTCTCGACGGGCGTCCGCGGTGGGAGACTCGGTACATTCACAATCACTTTGATCGGGATGATCGCTGGGAATCGAAGCTGGTGCTGGATGACTACGCGGAAAAAGCTCAGGATGGCGCTTTACAGAGGGAATTCCCCAAAACCAGAGAAGATTTATTGAGCTATGACCTTGTTCTTTTGGGCGATGTGCCGCCTTCGCGCTTCAGTGCACCCCAAACAGACTGGTTGGTCGAATTTGTCGAAAAGCGCGGGGGAGGGCTCATTCTCATTGATGGCGCACGGGGGCATTTGAGGCAGTGGGCCGAGGGGAAAACAGCCGCGCTGCTCCCTGTAACATGGACGGTTGAAACACCGTCTAACCAAAAGATTGTTTGGAATCTGTCCAGTGAAGGTGAACGGCAATCAGCCCTGCGTTTGAGCGACAGCCCGAGCGCAAATAGCACCCTTTGGCCGACCTTACCTGACATGCGCTGGGCCTCCTATGTTCAGGCTCAACCTGGGGCTACCACGCTGGCCTATTTTCAAACGAGTGCCGCTCCAGAGGCCAAAACGGGTCGTCCTGCGGCCGTCTTCCGGTCAGTCGGCGCAGGGGCCGTTCTTTATTTGGGTACGGATGATCTCTGGCGTTGGCGTTATCAGGTAGGCGATCTTTATCACCAGCGCCTCTGGATGCAGCTAGCTGCTTGGATTGCCGCCCCGCCCTTCCAGGCCGAGAATCAACAGGTCTCCATCGGCACAGATCGGCTCCGCTACACCCCAGGTGAGCAATCAGAAATTCGGGTGCGTATTCGCAATGCTGCGGGTGACCTCGTGAGCAATGCCGAGCCACGTGCTTTTCTACTGCTGGATGGCAAAGAAGTGGCGACACTCCAACTGGAGGCCGATCCAACCCACTTTGGGATTTATCGCGCTGTTACACCGCCTCTGAAAACCGGGGCTTATGAGATTGCAATCGCGGAAAGTCCAACGGCTCAGCGAGGCGACCTTCGACTGTCTCTACGGGTTGCGGATTCTGGAAATCCTGAGTGGGCGACGTTGACGATGAATCGGCCTCTCCTTGAAGCCATGGCTTCGTCCTCAGGTGGGCGATTCCTACGCGAGGAACAGGCCGCCACAGAATTACCTAACCTCCTTCAGTCTATTGACCGCAAGCAGACCACCATTTCCGAAACCATCCTCTGGTCCAGTTGGTGGTGGTTTGGCACTGTGATTATTTTCCTGAGTGTCGAGTGGCTATTGCGCAAAAAGATGCGCCTCGTTTGATCCACAAGACGCTTTCAATGGGGCTCGGGAGTGAAACGAGCGATCTCTTTCCCTGAAGTAACGCGCCAAACGTGCAGTACCCCTTCCTCACCGCCCGCCACCAGCCAATCCCCTGTGCGGTTAATCGCGAGTGCATTCATAAAGTCCTTAACGCCGGGAAGAGATTTCACTTCTGCTCCTGCACTGTTTATGATCCTGACCCGGCCATCTCCTGAGGTTGTGGCCAGGGTATCGCTGCCGCCTAGATAGTCCGTCGCAGTGACTTCCTTATCCCACCCTTCCACATTCTTGCGCCGATCTCCTGCTGTCCAATCCCAAATCTTAACCACATTGTCCGCCCCTGCGGTAGCAAGCATCCGCCCATCATAACGCCAAGATAGGCCTAACACATGATGTGTATGCCCCTCAAAAACCTTGAGTACTTTACCCGTGCTGAGATCCGTGATACGCGCGACTTTATCCGCACCTCCTGACGCCAGCAGCTTTCCATCGGGTGAAAAATCCAGGCACAACACACTATCCAGATGACGCTCGTTGTAGTTGGCAATCACCTTATTTTCAGCAACTCCCCAAAGAAGAATATCGCCGCTGCGTGAAGGTTCACCACTGCCAATGGCTAGGGTTCGGCCATCTGCTGAAAAAGCCAAAGCATTCACCCGATCTGTGATAACGGATTTATCATCCCCACTTCCTACGGTGCGTTCAAGTTTCCAGATCGCCTGCGACTCATCGGGAAACAGTAAGCTCGCTTGACTCCCTGTGATCACCCAACCTGCAGGAGTTGGCCAATCCAAGGCCTGAACTTGACCGATTTCGTTCACCCTTTGTTGGCTGATAGGAACTCCTGTTTCTGCGGACCAGACACGGACTTCGCCGGCAGTGTCCACGCCCGCCACTTGCAGTGCATCGGGTGAAAAACATAGAAATGACTGAATGGGGATGGCTGAGGCGTGAGCTTTAGTGGCTTCATTTTTTGTCAGGGTAGCTGCTGCCAGGTCCTTCTTGGCTAGTTCAAGAGCTTGTTTAGCTGCTGTCACAGCCCCAGTGGCCTTGGCCATAGCCTTAGTCACCAGCGTGATTTCCATCTCGGCATCCTGGATAGCTGTTTCTGCTCGCTTGAAAGCTTCCTGGGCCTCAGTCAATTGATTCTTAGCGGCCGTGGCTGCCTCAATGGATGCCTTATTTTTTTGGATCATTGCAGCATCCTTCTTACTTTCGAAAGACTTTTCCAAGAGGGCCTCGGATTCGGCTAGTGTCTTGCTCGCAGCTGTCTGCGCATCTTGCTTGAGTTTCAGTGCCTTGGCTTTGTCATCACGTTCTTTTCTAGCGATGTCAGCGAGTTCCTTGACTTTCTTTAATTGAGTAGCGAGATCGGTATTTTCTTTCTCAGCTTTGGCAATCGCTGCGGTCTGCCAGCTCCCTTCAGAAGTTGATCGAGCAATGGCATTCGCTTTATCTCTCAAGGCTAGTTCAGTGGCAAAATCTCCTTGAATGTTCACCAACATTTTGCCGGTCGCGACTTCCCAAATCTTGATTTGATGATCGGCTGCACTTGTAGCGAGGCGCTGATGATTCGCACTGAGTGCAAAAGCTGAAATGGCTGCCCCATGCTTAAAGTCGCGTAGCTTGCCGCCAGTCGATTGATCCATGAGAGTCACCGTATCGGGCAAAGACTTAACAAGAGTGAGTTTTGAATTGCTCGAAGAAGCGAGGGCTGTCGAAGGTCTCGGCTTAAGCTCTTCGCGATGCCAGATTTTAACCTCTCTGAAACTTCCCGTAGCCAGTCGTGTGCCATCTGGACTGAAAGCCATGGAGGGAATGACATCACGATGTGCGACTCCAGGCTTTTTATAGAGGCCTGACTTGATTAACAAATCATCGGTTAGGCGTGTCACTGGCTTCGCTGTCGGCAGATGGTACAAAGTCACCTGATTTCCTCGCGCGGCTGCTGCATATTGCGCATTTGCTGTGATGGCGGTGGCATAGATGGGCCGAAAACTTTCTGGCAAAGGCTCCCAGGCGATCACTCGGTGTTGTTTGGCTAAATAAAGTGCGCCCTCATCAATCCACTGTTTCAGCAGTGCTAGCTCGCCCGATGTCAGTTTCACCGCCCCTACTTTGTTGCTCTTCGGCGGCATTTCAGAATCCCATTCTCCAGCAGCCGCTAGATAAATCAGACTCTTATCCCCCTGCCCTCTTTCGATGCCCTTACCGTTTTCACCTCCCTCTATCATGAGTTCAGGTGTTTCCATATTCAGCTCACCTTTGGTGGTGGTCTTGTTATGGCAGGCAAGGCAATTGTCTTTCAAAACAGGCCAAAGCTGTTTTTCAAAATTAATCGTCGCGCCCTCACTGGAAAGCGCGTGCGCCAAAAACAGAGTTAGGCGAAGAAGTAAATGTTTCATTTCTTGGCAGCCTCCTTCACCCGAATCCGAATAGGGTTGGAATAAACAATGAATGTGGTGTCTTTGGCGGGGTTTTTAGCGGTGAGATCTTTCAGTGTCTTAATAGCTACCGCTTTGGCTTGATCAGCCTTTGCCATCTTCGCTGTCAATTCTTTCATTTGGATCTGGAACTGAGCTCGGCCTGCTTGATCTTCAGGCTTGAGTGCTTTCAAAGTGACATTCACAGCCTCCAATTCTTTTTGGATGTCCGTCCGCGACTGCGAGGCTATCTTTACAAGGGCCTCGGCTTCAGCGATCGCAGCCCCTTCACGTCGGTAAGGCATCCTTGCTGGACCTTGCAGGATAAAACCGTATTCTCCTGGAGCCAGCTTCAGGGCCTTCACATCCATCCTCAATTTCCCCTCCAGTGCTTTCGCGGGGATCGTCAGTTCAGGTGCTTTAGTCACATCTACGAGCCCCAATACTTTCAGCTTTAGCGCATCTATACAGGCATTGTGACGCGTGGCTTTGAACGCCAATTCCAGCTTTCCTTCGGGACTCGCTTCTAGAATCCCGGGTGTTATGCATTCGATGATGGCGGGAGCCTGCTCTGCAACCACGCCCAGAGCAGGAGGTCCAGCGAGGCGGGTGGACATCACCTCGCGCCCCGTGTCTTTCAGGGCCCAGTTAAGGAAGGCAGTCTGCCTTAGCCCCGCCAGAACTGAGGCTCCCAATGGTGCATCTTTTGATGCTTGAAAGCCAATGTAGCCCAATGATTGGCCTTTCCCTACAAAGCCCCCTAAGCAGGTGACACCTTGGGGAAGATCCGTCACCGTCAGATTCACGAATTCACTGCTGGCCGAGCGCCCGGGCAAAAAAACCTCGATGGCAGTCACGCCTTGACGCCAAACATTGGCACTCGGTATCTCATAAGGACCCGTAGCCGCTACAGGAGGTAGTGTAGGGTGAATGGCGATGGCGTTCTCCACTCGCGATTCGATGATCTTTGAAACCCTCAGACGATAAGGGTAACGTCTTCCATTAGCCGCATTGAGCGGATCACTCAACGAGAGTCTAAAGACGCCGTCGGCTTTTGCTTCATAACTGTAAAAAGGGTCCAAACGACTGAGACGCACCGAGGGGCCTGGAATATTCACAACTGGGTCGTTAACATCGGCTTGGAGAGTCAGACTCTCTTTCCCTGCACTGTCTTTCTTCACGGATTCAATGAGCAAAAGTGGATCCGTTGGGAGGCCCATTTGCTGAGAAATCACCTCTAAGGTAAAACGTTCCCCTGCTTTAAAAGCCAGCTCAAAGCTTTGCGAGGCTCCGTTTTCAGGAAACCAGCCTCCAGTTTGTTGGTCCAGTTGAAGGAGAATAGGAGATGCCGCAGGCGGAGCTACGGTATCTGCTTCTTTTCCAAGGATAAATGGGATAACAGGGCTGGTGGAAAGAAGATCCGCTTTCTTCACTGAGTCCACAACCAGACGCTCCAAAGAATTGGCCTGGCTGATTCGCAGCCCATGTTCGGCCTTACCGCCTGGCAGATTCCATCCGTAAGCAACGTCTCCCGCGATGCCCCATACCACTGCACCTGTTGTTAGGTTGAGGCGGTAGCCATACTCGTCGCCAGCGCCAAACATGAGATCGTTTATGCGCAGCTTAAACTCTCCGTCGCTCGGTGCCGTAAAGTCCAGCAGACCATCTCTTAACCTAGCCCATTCGCGACCGGAATGATCTATGACGGCCCCCACCAAGGATACTCTAGAGCCAAAGTTAGCCCCGACAAAAACGCCCAAGATTCTTTGGCCCTTCTGAGCATCGAAGGCAAACCAATGCGGAATGCTTTCTTTGAAAACACCCTGGATGGCGGCATTTAATGGCACTTTCAAAGCTCGATCTGACTTGGAATTCGAGCCAGGAGATTCCACGTTATCAAGGTGACTCACCTGAAAGACTCGGGGATTTGACACCCCATATCGTCCGACCAGTCTCACATCATAGAAGTCGTTAGGCAGGTTATTTGGCAGTTGAACTCCTAACATCCCCTTCTTTCCTGCCACGGGCTCGAGTTGGAGACTGCGAGAATCCGTCCGGCTCAGACTGCTAAGCAGGAGCGTCTTAGCCCCGTCCAAATCCGATCCTCTGAATTGAATTTCAACATGGCTGCCGGGCTTCCCACCAAGTGGTGTGATGGAGGTAAGTACAGGAGAAGGAAAACTAGCCTGAGCCCAAATAGACGTGGCCGTACCTGCAAGCAGCAGCGCGATGATCTTGACATGGCGAAACACCATCGTCGGAGGTGAAATACGCATGAGCTTAATGGTTGAACAGAAACTCTTTGGTATTCATCAAGGCCCAGAGAATATCCTCAAAAGCTTCTTTTCGACTGGTCATCAGCTCAAGATCCTTTTTACCAATGATCTTTTTGGTTAGGTGCTCCTGGGCTAAATGGAGTTCTTTAGGAGTCGGGTCACGGCTCAGCGCCAAATGATACACATCTGTGATTTTGTCATCATCAGGTCGCATGTCTTTGGCCATACGATCTGCACGACCATCCTGCCGCGCGAGCTGAGTCTGAATGTCTGCTGCATTCAACAAGTGGAGGCTTTGAGCCAAACTGGCCTCCTGCGTGCGCTCACATTCACAAGCGCTTGATGAGTCTGGACGCCCAAAGACATTGAGGAAATAGGTGCTTTGATTGTAGCTATTGTCGGGTAATGCCACCGCTCGTGTGCCGGGTGCTTGACCGGCAAACTTGCTTTCAGTTTCCAACAGATTGTTTACGGCATCATATAACACTTCAGCATTCAGACGTTTGGGATAATAACGACTGAAACTTTGGCGGTCTTTGGCATTCCACTGGTTAGGCTGAGCACTGAGCTGGTATGTAGAAGAATTCGTGATGGTGCGTACCAATCGTTTCAAATCATAGCCGCTCTTTACGAATTCAGTGGCCAAAGCATTTAGGAGTTCTGGATTCACGGGCGGATTTGTTTCGCGCATGTCGTCCTCCGGCTCCACAAGCCCACGATTGAAAAAATGTTTCCAATAACGATTCACCAGTGTGTGTGCAAAGAACGGATTGTCTTCACGGCTCATCCAGTCAGCCAATGTCTGGCGAGGATCCTGCTCTGGCCGGAGCTTTAAAGCCTCCCCTCCTAGACTGGTGGGAGACACAGGCTGTTTGGTGCGGATATTCATCATTTGGGCGAGGCCACGCTTATTAAAAACCAGATCTTCATCTTTCGCGCCCGAGGCTTTGCGACTGACATTGGCAAAGAAAGCGGCGAAGCCATAATAGTCTTGCTGGCTCCATTTTTCGAAAGGGTGATGATGACACTGGGCACACTGCATGCGCGTGCCAAGAAAAAGCTGAGCCACATCTTCCATTTGCTGTTTGGGCTCTTTCACCTGCCGATACCAAGCCACGGGTGGATGCTGATCCAAACTACCCGAGGCGGTCACGACCTCGCGAGCGATTTGGTCAAACGGTTTGTTATCTGCGAGGCTATCGCGGATCCATGACCAGAAAAGATAGCTCCCGCGTGCATAGCTGGGTTGGGTGCGTTGATTGCGGAGCAGTGCGCTCCATTTGTTGGCGAAGTATTCTGCATACTCGGGACTATCGACCAGTTCAGCGACACGCAATGCACGCTTGTTGGTATCTTTAGAGGCCAGAAAGTCCTTCATCTCCTCTGGAGTGGGTAAACGTCCAGTGACGTCCAAGGTGACGCGACGTAGGAAAGTGGCATCGTCACATATCTCTGATGGCGGCATGCCGATCACCTTCAGTTTGGCGATGACCAGCTCATCAATGAAATTTCGCACGGGTGGTGTCTGTTCCACTGGTGCTCCAAGTGGGATTGTGGCACGAAAGGTGGTGACTTTCCCCTGATAACGCACCATCACAGCGACATCACCCGGCAGGTCAAAAAGGGTGACCTTGCCTGACTCACTGGCTTCCGCCATGGCTTTTTCATTAGGCTCATAAAGCGCTCTCTTCGTGACATCTCTTGTGGAGCCATCAGTGTAATGAGCGGTGACTTTCAGTTGTTGGCTGCCTTTGAGCGGCATTGTCAAAACAGCGGGTTCCACATGGATGTGAGTCATCTTGGGGTCGGTATCTTTGCCATAGGGCATGCCTTCCCGGATCCAGCGAACGAGGTCCTGATAATCTTCAGATTTAGGGTCTAACTTTTTGCCACCGCCATGAGGCAACTGGGCAGTGCCTTTGGTTAAAAGCAGACTTTGTTCTGGTGATGCGGGAAAGAGACGACGCCCGCGGGCTTCTTTCACGATGTGTTCGTAGTCTTCCTGAGGTTCAAAGCCAAGCAGAGATAGCTTGAAGCCGTTTTGACCGCTAGCTTTGCCATGGCAGCCACCGGAATTGCATCCCCCCTTTGTCAAAATAGGCACGATGTCATTGGCGAAGTTTAAACGCCGTGGAGCTTCCGCTGCATAGCTTAAGCTGGTGATCCAAAGACAAAAAAGAAATGAGACGCGCATGAAAGCTACAAATTTTAAATCAATTCGGGCATGGCTGGGTAGCCGCCTTCAATGAGGTATTGAGGGCGACCACTAAGGTCATCAAGAGTGACTTTGTTCACATCAATTCCGAGGTGCTGATAAAGCGTGGCAAATACCTCTCCGAAGGCCACGGGACGATCAGTCGCCTCTCCCGCCAGTTTATCCGTAGCACCAATGACCTGCCCATGCTTCATTCCGCCACCTGCCATTAGAGCGCAGGAAACACGGGGCCAGTGATCACGACCTCCTTTGGGGTTGATGGTGGGAGTGCGACCGAATTCGCCCCACACGACGACGGCCACATCTTCATCCAAACCCCGTTCATGCAAATCAGTGATCAAGGCACTTAGAGCACTGTCAAGAAGAGGGAGATCTTCGCGAAGTTGGCCAAAATTATTGGCATGATAATCCCAACGACTGAAGCCTAGAGTGACGACACGTGCCCCTGCCTCCACCAAGCGACGAGCCGCTAAAAAGTGCTCTGTTAGGCGAGGTCCACCATCATCACGATTTCGATTTTCCCCCTGACCATAGCGTGCCGTTATCCGTTGATTTTCTCGGCTCAAGTCGAGTGCCTGCAGCAACTTAGGACTCGTTAAGACGCCTAGCGCTTGTTGATTAAAAGCGTCCAAGCCGCTCATCAATCCACTGGCATCCATGTCACGGCGAAGCTGATCAAAACTCTTTAACAGACCCGCGCGATCATGCAGACGATCGAGCGAAATCCCATGCAGAGTCATGTCATCGGTGCCACCGCCCCGGTTTGGCTGGAATGGAGCATGAGCGACGCCTAGATAACCAGGCTCGCCATTTCTTGCCCAAGGTGCATGTCCCATTTTGGGGGAAAGCCCCACGAAAGGCGGCATGGCGGAATTTACAGGGCCTTGTAAACGAGAGACAATCGCGCCCATCGCCGGCCAGCCACCAGGAGGCTGTCGTTTGCCACTGCGCCCCGTCAGACATTGAAAAGCATCGTGACTGCTATCGCAATCTGCCATCGAGCGAATAAGCGTACACTTATCCATGATCTTGGCCATTCGGGGAAGCAACTCGCAGATTTGTATTCCTGCCACATTCGTCGAAATGGGCTTAAATTCCCCCCGAATTTCAGAGGGAGCATCCGGCTTCAAATCAAAGATGTCTTGATGCGCGGGCCCACCAGGCAGGAAGACCATGATGACTGCTTTGTGTTTCGTTCGGCTGCCTTGTTGCGATTCAGCCTTCAGGAGTTGAGGTAGCGAAAACCCACCCATGGCCAATCCGCCGATTTTCAAAAAGTCACGGCGACTTCTGCCATCGCAAAACCCTGAGTGTGAAGAACCGTGGATCGAAAGCATGATTGCAGGAGATAGTTCGAATCAAAAACAATACGTATGATGAGCTCCAGATTATGTCAGCCGTGTTTTTTTAGACTAAACCCGCGATGGGCGAACCCATATAAAGTGTATGTGGCCTGCCCGTGAAATCCTGCCACATCTGTTCGCGGGGTAAGCCTAGAGCCTCGTAAATCGTAGCCGCTAAATTTTCGGGAGTTTGCGGATCGCTGGCCGGGTAGCCTCCTGTTTTGTCACTGGCCCCAATCACCCTTCCCCCCTTGACTCCACCACCTGCAATCAGCAGGCTTTGAACGCTCCCCCAATGATCACGTCCAGGCAATGCGGTGGCGCTGAGCTTGGAAATCTTCGGGGTGCGACCAAATTCGCTGCCCATCACGATCAAGCTCTCATCCAACAAACCCTGGGCATCTAGGTCTTCGATCAAGGCACTCACGGCCTGATCCATGGGCGGTAACAAATGATTCTTCAAATTTGGGAATGCAGCCTGGTGGGTATCCCAGGTCTCATTATTCCCCAAATTTACCTGCACCATTCGCACCCCACTTTCCACCAAGCGCCTTGCCATCAGCAAACTCCAGCCAAAGCTGTGGCGACCATATCTGTCTAGCCATTTGGGTTCCACTTTATCAAGGCTGAAAGCTTCATGAACTTTCCTATTTCCTAACAATGACACGGCCGCTTGGCGAGTTGCATCGAACGAGACATCTCCAGCGATCGTGGTTAGGTCATCGGTCTGTTGCTCCAACGCATTGCGTAGGGAGACTCTGTCCATCACGCGATCCAATGTTAGGCCATGAGGCAGGGACAAATGAGGTGCTTGAAAGCACAGACTCTCATCCACCTCGAATCCTCGCTCATGATGAAATAGATACTGCGGAAAAGCGCCATAATGCTTGGGATGGTAAGGGGACATTTCTAGAAACCAAGGGTCGTGCTTGGCACCTAACGTAGCTCCAAACTGGCCGGGCAAAACGCTGCCCGTGCGATGGACCAGCTTATCCGGCAACACAATTGCGGGAGGCAGGTTGTTCGTGCGTGGCAGTAGGGCTGTTGCCAGCGCCGCCATGCTCGGGTGATCTGACTTCTGCGGTTTTGTCCGATCAATTCCGATCGGCAGTTCACTCCGTCCCGTCAGCATGACATGATGACTGAAGGAATGATCGTTGCTGCCATGGGTCAAGGAACGCACCAGTGACCATTTGTTTGAGATCTTGGCGAGTCGTGGCAGGTGCTCGCAAATGTGAAGGCCTGGTGTACGAGTGCGGATAGGTTTAAACTCTCCGCGAATTTCCATCGGTGCGTCTGGTTTCAGATCAAAGCTTTCATGCTGCGCAAGGCCGCCTGAAAGGAAAATGTAGATCACGGATTTCGCCCGTGGTGGCGAGGCTGGAGCTGCCAGTGAATGAAGAGCGGTAAGATGATTTATCCCAAACCCCAAGAGGCCTATCGCTCCCGCCTGGATCGCCTCACGGCGTGTGTGCCTGCGCATTGGATGCAGTAACGACATGCGTATTCATACGCAGGCATCCATCAGACTCTTACCGATTTAACTTTTACACAAGTTCAGGCATTGCCTGCCAGCCATCCACCAAGTACTGTGGACGACCGGAAAGATCGTCTAACGTATTTTTGTGTGGATCAATGCCCATGAACTGATAAAGCGTGGCAAACACTTCCCCAAAGTGTACGCCGCGCTCCGTCGGTTCACCGCCCAGACGATCTGTCGCACCGATCACCTGCCCGGTTTTGAATCCGCCGCCGGCCAGCATCGCACCGCCCACGCGCGGCCAATGGTCGCGACCGCCCTGTGCATTGACCGTCGGCGTGCGGCCAAACTCGCCCCAGGCCACCACGGCTACATCTTTGTCCAGTCCGCGGTCATGGAGGTCCTGCACGAGTGCACTCATGCCTTGGTCAAACAAAGGCAAATGACGCAGCAATTGGGGATAATTGCGATCATGGAAATCCCAACGGCCAAAGTTCAGGGTCACGACGCGCGCGCCTGCTTCGACAAGACGACGAGCCATGAGAAAGTGTTCGAGATTCAGCGGAGCTCCATCTCCGTAGTTCTTTGGATCTCCCTTGCCATAGCGTTCGCGAGTTTTTGGCGACTCTTTTTCTAAGTTGAGCGCATCAAGCAACTTGCTGGAGGTCAGCACGTTGAAAGCTTGTTGGTTAAACGAATCCATACCTTCCACCAAACCCGAGTGGTCCAGATCGCGTCGAAACTGGTCAAATCCTGTGAGCAAAGCACGGCGATCATCTAGCCGGCTCATGGAAATGTTGTTCAGCTTTAGGTCCTCTACCCCGGCCCCATTGGGGCGGAAGGCGGAATGGGAAGGCCCCAGATAACCAGGATGCCCAGGCGACCCATAAGGTGGGTGGCCAGCCTTCGGCGACAGACCAATGAAGGCTGGCATCGCAGGATCTGCCTGTCCTTTCAAACGAGAAACGACGGCTCCCAATGAGGGGTGATCAGCCTGCCGCCCAGTCGGTGCTGCCCCACCTGCTGGATTTGGAGCGCGGCCTGTGTAGCAGATAAAGGAATCATGCGCCCCCGTGGGAGATCCATACATGCTGCGGATGGGCACCAGTTTGTCCATCATCTTGGCCAGCCTTGGCGCATGCTCGGAGATCTGAATGCCCGCCACATTGGTTGAAATCGGCTTGTAAGGGCCACGGATCTCTAGCGGGGCATCCATCTTCAGATCCCACATGTCCTGGTGCGGCGGTGCGCCGCATAGATAGATCATGATGATGGATTTGAAGCTCCGCCCTGCCTTGGCCTCAGCTTCAGCCTTCAAAAGGTCTGGCAGAGAAAGTCCACCCATGGCAAGGCCACCAATACGCAGAAAGTCACGACGAGAATAGCCGTCGCAAAGTTTGCCATGGGAAGGACCGGAAAGAGTGAGCATGAGTTGAACTACGCCAATGGTCGCAGGAATCTTGCCAGCCACTCGTCTTGTTGTTTTGAGGGCGTCACTCTTTCTGTTGAGAAGAGTGGTGCTCGGGAAGGGACTCGAACCCTTAAGCCTTTCGGCACAAGATCCTTAGTCTTGCGCGTATACCAATTCCGCCACCCGAGCAGGGCTGCTGATTTGCAGGGCTGTGATTATAGCCAGCCACTGGAACATGCAACAGATGTTTTGCTTTTTGAGCAAAAAAAATGCAGTTTCATTTGGGCTAGGATCATTCCTCCCAGGGAAGATCCCAGGCTTTCACCCATTCGATCTTTTGAAGCTTATAGTCTTGAGCCAAAAGACGCTTTTCCATGTCGGGTAAATGTGCGGCTCCATAAAAGATAGCGAGCCGCTTTTTGCCGGCTTTGATTTCCTTATCCAAGACTTCCAAGGCGAAGCGATTGCGCTCACCGATGATGCTTGTGCCGCCATTGGATTCCATACCCATGATCAGCTTTTCCATGCTGTCGAATTCTTGCCCGACGAGGCGTTTGAGATCCATGGAGGGATCTTCCTGGCGCATGATCATGAGCAGTTCCACCATGCTGGGCTGGGGACGATTACGATCCAGGGATGCTTGAGCCTGGATGGCTTTGAGCCAGAGGCTGATGAAGGTTTCCTTTTTCTGTTCCTGAGATTCAAAAAAACCTTCCACGCTCATGTCTGCATGAACGAAATTTTTTGCTTTATAATCAATGCCGCGAAGCTGGCTCTCGAGCTTTAGGGTTTTGCGCAGGGTTTCCTGAACTTGACCCAGCCATTGAAGTTTTTCAGAGCCGTCGCCAGGTTTTAAATCCTCACGCAATTCAATCGGGCGACCCACAAGTTCATATAGCACGGCCTCGTAGGTTTTAAATTGGGCGTTCAGCGCATCAAAATAGGCCTTGTCTGCTATGTGGACAGCCCCAACAAGATCCACCTTCACTCCGGCGGGTGAAACGTAGGTAACGATGGCGGTTTGCAGAGATTCGCCTTCGTCGTTTTCGACAAAGCGCAAGAAATCGGTGGCTTCTTTTTCGACCAAACCGCTCAGCGGCGCGGGACTCGCAGAGGCGGGCTTAGTCTCAGCCGAAAGGGCTGAGACTGCGGCCGTCACTGCGACCAGGAGGGAGAGGAATCGCAGTGTTTTCATGGAACTTTATTCAGCGAAGATTCGACCAAAGAAGGCCTTCATTTCATCCCAGGAAGCTTTATCCGCAGCTTCGTTATAGGCAGCCCCTTTGCTGTTGTCATTGCCAGCGGCTTTCTGAGTAAAGCTGTGTACTGCGCCTGGGTATTGAACAAGTTTGAAATCCACACCCGAATCCTTCATCTCCTGCTCAAAGGCTGCAAGGTCCTTGGCTGCGACGAAGGGGTCATCGGCACCGTGGAGGGCTAGCACCTTGGCCTTGATGTTTTTACCGTCTGCAGGATTGGGGGAATCCAAGCTGCCATGGAAGCTAACGATGCCTTTGACGGCGGCTCCGCTGCGACCAAGCTCAATGGCAGCGGTGCCGCCAAAGCAGTAACCGATGCAAGCCACCTTTGAGGTGTCAGTCTGCGCATCCTTATTGAGCAGGGCTAGGGCGGCATTCACGCGATCACGCAGCAGAGGGCGGTTCGCTTTGTACTTGCCGGCCTCCTTACCCGCTTCAGGGGGCTGAGGGCGGATGCCTTTGCCATAAACATCAGCCACGAGGACGTTGTAGCCCAGCTCTGCCAGCATTTTGGCACGCATCTTTTCATTGTCACTGACCCCGGTCCACTGATGGACGATGAGAATGGAGGGGCGCTTTCCCTGGACGGCATCGTCATAAGCCTGCCAGCCTTCGCAAACGACATCGCCTGCTTTGTATTCGACAGGTTTTTCGACGATGGCAGCTCCTGACATGGCGGTCATCAGGGTAAGGAGGGCAATGAAGGCAGGTTTCATAGAAGGTAGGTTCGACACGATATTAAGCAGAACGTTGGATGGTAACCAAAACACTCTTGGAAGTGGGGGTGAGACTGACGTCAGCAAAGCTGCCGATGGGGACGAGTACGTTCGCCTCTGGGAAGTAGGCGGCGCAATTGCCGGGCGGCTGATCGTAGGGCACGGCGAGGAAACGCGGGGCATGCCTTGTTTCGCCTTTGAAATGGCTGGTGATGTCCACCGGCTCCAGCGGCCCGATGCCACGGTCCTTCATGTCCTGAGGATTCATGAAGATGATCCGGCGCTCATTGCCGATGCCACGGTAACGATCATTTAGACCATAGACGGTCGTATTGAACTGGTCATGGCTGCGGAAGGTTTGCAGGACAAGCTGGCCCGGCCCAGGCACCAGGACTTGAAGGTCGTGAGTATGGATCTCGGCCTTGCCGCTGCGGGTTTTCCAGATGCGCTGGCGGGCGGTGTTTGGCAGATAAAAACCGCCGGGTTCACGAATGCGGCTGTTGAAGTCCTCAAAGCCTGGAACCACACGCTCGATGAGGTCGCGAATGCGGTCGTAGTCCTCCGCCAATGCGGCCCAGTCCACCTTTGATCTTGCGCCTAGCGTGGCGGCTGCCGTGCGGGCGACGATGACAGGCTCGCTCAGCAGATGCGGTGAAGCGGGCTCCAGGTGACCATGCGAAGAGTGCACCACGCTCATGCTATTTTCCACGGTGCAAAATTGGGTGAGGTCGCCGCGCACTTCCCACTCGCTGCGCCCCAGGCAGGGCAGGATCAAGCCGATGCGCCCAGTGACCAAATGGCTGCGGTTGAGCTTGGTACAAACATGGACCGTGAGATGGCAGCGGCGCAGGGCTTCGCCGGTGAATTCGGTGTCCGGCGTGGCCTGGAGGAAGTTTCCACCGAGGGCATAGAACACTTTGCCACGACCTTCATGCATGGCCTGAATGGCCGCCACCGTATCCCAGCCATGATGACGGGGCACCGGGAACTGGAAGACGTTTTCCAAGTTGTCCATGAACCATTCCGGCATCTTCTCAAAGACGCCCATGGTGCGGTCTCCCTGCACATTGCTGTGACCGCGCACGGGGCAGAGGCCTGCGCTTTCGCGACCAATGGCCCCCAGCATGAGGTGGATGTTCACCACCTCCTGGATGGTGGCCACGGCATTTTTGTGCTGGGTCAACCCCATGGCCCAGCAGGTAATGAGCTTGCGCTGACCGCTGGCAGCTTGGCGGGCCACCAGCTGCATGACATCGCGCTGGATGCCAGACAGCTTTTCCAACTCCGCCCAATCAAGCCCGCGCAGATGCTCACGATAGGGCTCAAAACCTTGGACATGTTCGGCCAGGAATCCTTCATCCAGGCTGCCATCTTCCACGAGAGTCTTCGCGATGCCCTTGAGCAAGGCTTGGTCGCCATTCAGGTTCACTTGAAGAAAGTGTTTCGCCAGGGGGGTGGACATGCCCAGCACGCCTTTCACCTGCTGCGGGTGCATGAAGCCGGTGAGGCCCGCTTCCTTCATCGGGTTCACCGCGATGATGGTGGCCCCGTTTTCCACCGCGCGCTGCAGGCTGCTGAGCATGCGCGGGTGGTTCGTCCCTGGGTTCTGGCCCATGATGAGGATGGTTTCGGCCGTCTCCAGGTCCTTCAGGGTCACCGTCCCCTTCCCCACGCCCACGCTTTGGCCCAGGGCCGCGCCACTGGATTCGTGGCACATGTTGGAGCAGTCAGGCAGATTGTTCGTGCCGAAATGCCTAACAAAAAGCTGGTACAAAAAAGCCGCCTCATTGGTGGCGCGGCCTGAGGTATAAAACACTGCCTCGTCGGGCGAGGCCAGCGCATTCAGCTCCTGCCCGATGAGGCTGAAGGCATCGTCCCAGGAAATCTCCTCATAATGGGTTGCATCTTCCCTCAAAATCATGGGATGGGTGATGCGCCCGGCCTGGTCCATCTCGTAATCGCTCCACTCGGAAAGCTCGGCCACGCTGTTGTCAGCAAAGAACTGCGGAGTGACCCGGCTCTTGGTGGTTTCAGAGGCAATCGCCTTCGCCCCGTTTTCGCAAAACTCAAAGGCGCTGCGGTGATCTTCCGGGTCGGGCCAGGCGCAGCTCGGGCAGTCAAAGCCCCCTGTCTGGTTCAGCTTCAGCATGGCCGAGGTGCCGCGCAGAAGGCCGCTGCTTCCGTACACATGCTTCAGGGAATTCGCCACGGCCGGCACACCAGCGGCCGAGTGCTTGGTCTTGCCGATATGAATGCCGGTGAGCTTTTCCGGTGGCTGGGCAGGAATGGGTGTCGCAGACATGGGTTGGGGCAGTGATTCAAGAATATGATACGCATGAATACTAGAGGTGCGCACGCTTCAAATGATAGAAGATCGTGAAACCTTTTTTTCCACACCATCTTGCACGGTCCTCTAGCTCAAGACAAAGGCATCCCTACCTAGCACTCCCTCGTTAATTTTGAGCAAAATTCGTCTTTTCAAACAATTCTTTATTTTTGCAAGGTAAGTTTGATCGCAGCGCCATTGACTTTGTCCACAAACGATAGCTTTCCTCATATAGTGCCTGACCCCCGATCCAAACCTGACCTGATGGCGAAACTGCGTGATGTGCCCCACACGCCGGGGGTGTATGTGATGCGGGACCGACTGAACAGCGTGATCTATGTGGGGAAGGCGCGGGACCTGCGCAAGCGGTTGTCGAACTACTTTACCCCGGCGCGCTCCAAGCTGGTGGACCGGAAGACGCGGGCACTGATCGCCAGCATCTGGGATTTCGACATCCACCAGGTGCGCAATGAGCCGGAGTCGCTTCTGCTGGAGGGGAAGCTGATCAAGGAATTCCGGCCGAAGTACAACATCAGCTTCCGCGATGACAAACGCTTCCTAATGGTGCGGGTGAATCTGCAGGACGACTTTCCCAAGTTCACCCTGACGCGAATGAAGCGGGATGACGGGGCGCGCTACTTTGGGCCGTTTGCCCATTCGGGTGCGCTGCGCACGACGCTGAACTGGCTTAACAAGAAGTTTGGTCTGCGGGTCTGCCGCCCCATCCGCCCGGATGAGCAGGACTACAAACATTGCTCCAACGACATCATCAAGAACTGCTGCGCGCCGTGCATCGGGCGGGTGAGCGTGGAAGAGTACCGGCAGCGCATGGAGCAGGCGTGTTCCTTCCTCGATGGGAAAGGGACAAAGGACCTGGTCTCGCTGCTGGAGGAGGAGATGCAGAAGGCGGCGATGAAGCTGGACTTTGAAAAGGCGGCTGAGCTGCGGGACATGGTGGAGGACCTGAAGAAGACGCTGAGCCCGACGCGCAGCTTCCAACGCGGGGCGCGGGCGAAGGTGATCTCCACCCTGGACCCGATGGCGGATGTGAAGGAGCTGCAGGAGGCCCTGGGCCTGGGCAAACCGCCGCTGGTGATGGAGTGCTTTGACATTGCGAACATCGGCACAGCGCACTGCGTGGCCAGCATGGTGCGCTTCAAGGATGGTACGCCGGACAATGCCAACTACCGCCGCTACCGCATCCGCGCGGTGACGGGGCAGAATGACTTCATCAGCATGGCGGAGGTGATCCGCCGCCGATTTTCGCGCATCCTGCTGGAGGGCCGAGAAGTGATGGGCGAGGAGGCGGACTACTCCCAGGAAACACCGCTGGAGATGATGCGCCGACTGGAATCTGCGAAGCTGCCGGAGCTGCCGTCTGAAAAAAAGAAGAAATTCGTCCGGCTGCCGGATCTGGTCATCGTGGATGGTGGCAAGGGACAACTCGGCATGGCGATGAAGGAGCTGCAGCGGCTGGGGCTTTCTGATCTGCCGATCATCGGCCTGGCGAAAGAGCGCGAGGAAATCTATCGGCCGCATGAGCCGGACCCGCTGGTGCTGCCGCATGAGATGGGGGCGCTGAAGCTGCTACAACGCATCCGCGATGAGGCCCACCGATGGGCCAACGGATATCACCAACTTTTGTTAGGCAAACGGGTGGAGGAAAGCCTGCTGGATGATTGCCCGGGGGTGAGCCAAGCGCGCAAAGCGACGCTGTTGAAGAAATTTGGCTCGGTGGCGCGGCTACGCAAAGCGACCCCAGAGGAGATCTCGAAGGTGCCCGGGATCAGTAGCACCCTAGCGGAGACCATCGTGGATTTCTTGGTCTCGCGGGGTGGAGAGTGATGAGGATTTCAAGGCTGCTCCCTATACAGAGAACTGTGTGGGCTACCAGACTAACGGGAGCGCAAGGAACGGCGGAGTATTCTGATGCTGAAGCCGCAAAGGCCGCAGCCCAAGACACCTTTCACTGAAATAGTCATCCAATAGGCGATGGGATCTTTGGCCTTTTGGTAGAGATGAGAATTGCGTCTGCCCTCGATTTTGATTTCCCCTTTCTCAAAGCCGAGCCAAGTCGTTGCCATCATGGACACTCCTGCCAGTGAGATGATGAGGGCCAAAAGAATGGCCAAGATGGGACCGAACTTCCTGACCCAAGGTCTATCATGAATGAGGACAAATACAAGGGGCTAGGACTCGTAGTCAATGTGCTCGAACACCGCTCCACCTAACAAACGATCATTTTCGTAAAGAGCGCAGATCTGGCCGGGGGTGAGGGCGCGCTGAGGCTGGGCGTAGATGAGCTCTGCCCTTCCATCGCCCAGGGGACGGAATTCGGCATCTCCTGCGGGGCAGCGGTAGCGGGGCTGGGCCTGAAGGAGGCGAGGGGCATCGAATGGCAAGCCGGTGGTGGAAAGGCCCGTAAGAGTGCATTTGCGCGCCCATAGGAGCGGAGTATCCGGACGCTCGATGGCGATGACGAGCTCGTTTTTTTCGTGATGTTTAGCGACGACCACGTAGGCCTGCTTATAGAGGTTGCTGGCGACGCCGATACCTTTGCGCTGGCCGAGGGTGTAGAGATGCAGGCCGCGATGTTCGCCCAGCACCTTGCCTTCCAGATTCACAATGGGGCCGGGTTTATCCTCTACAAAAGTGCGCAGGAAGTCTTCCATCTTCACTTCACCAATGAAGCAGATGCCTTGGCTGTCTTTTTTGTCAGCAGTTTTAAGTCCCAGTTTGCGGGCTTCCTCCCGAAGCTCAGGTTTTAAAAGGTGGCCGATGGGAAAGCGGGAGATGTGGACCTGCTCCGGCTTCATCATCGCCAGGAAATAGGTCTGGTCTTTGTTGGGGTCGGCCCCACGCAGGATGGACAGCTCATCTGAGCCTTTCTTCGCATAATGCCCGGTGGCGATGGCATCAAATCCGCGCTCTTTCGCCCAGTCCCAGAGAACACCGAATTTCATTTCGCGATTGCACATCACATCAGGATTTGGCGTGATGCCATCCTGGTAACCTTCCAGGAGGTATTTGACCACGCGCTCGCGATATTCACGCATGAGATTCACGACGTGAAACTCGATGCCGAGTTGATCCGCCACCGCACGTGCATCCACGATGTCTTCCTCCCACGGGCAATGCCCCACGATGTTTTCTTCGTTGATCCAGTTTTTCATGTAGGCCCCCACCACCTCATGCCCTTCCTGGACGAGTAGTGCCGTAGCGACACTGCTGTCCACCCCTCCTGACATTGCGGCCAAAATCTTCATTCCTGTTTCATCGCATAGAGTTCAGTGGGGCTCAAATCGTTAAGGTTAAGTTCACTTTCAATTTGCAATTCCTTATAATTACCATAAATTAAATTCTCGTTCTAAGAGTCTTCTCTTCCGTGCTCAGCCTTGTGTTATGAAATGCCTCGTCTTCCTCGCTTTTGGCCTAACGTTCTTTTCTTCACTACAAGCGCAGACAGTGCAGCAGCAGGTGCGAAGCATCATTGATGAATACGAGACTAGTGTCCGCGCAAACACTCAAAAAATAATCGCCGCCAAAACGGAAGAAGAGCGTGCGCAGCATCGGTCCACCATCCCCAGTGCAGCCCCATATGCTACCCGGGTTCTGGCGCTTGTGCAGGCAGCACCCGGGGATCCGGGCAGCACGACGGGCATTGTTTGGCTTCTTACTCAGGCAGCGGCCTTTCCTGAATCTCAAACAGCCCTTTCGCTCTTGGCCACCACTCATGTTAGCCTTCAGGGCATTGCCCCAGCGGTAAAGGCTTTGGAGTTTCAGCCCCTGGATAAAGTCGAGCCGATTCTGGAGGCGATTCAGCAAAAAAACCCGTACCCCGAAGAAAAAGCGGCGGCTTTGTATGCGCTGGGCATGCAGTATTTTAGGCGTTTTGATGCAGCACTTTCTCCCTCCGAAGCGGAAGTGGCCAAGACACGAGCGATGGATTGTTTCCAAGAAATCGTCGCTACCCATGGTCAGGTGACCATTCAAGGTTTCCCGATTGCTGACCAAGCCGGGCGGATGCTTTTTGAAATGGGCAATCTTTCCGTTGGCAGTCCGGCACCCGAAATTGAGGGAAAGGATCTGGAGGGTCAGTCCTTCAAACTCAGCGATCATCGTGGCCAGCATGTGATGTTGATCTTTTGGGGGGGCTGGTGTCATGCCTGCCACAGTGCGTTGCCTATGGTGAATCAGTTTGTCACGGATATGAAGGAAAAACCCATCATCGTACTGGGCATCAACACCGACATTCCTGAAGAGGCGCGCAAAGCCTATGCCGATTACAACGTGCACTTTCGCAATTGGTCTGATGGCACCACCTCCGGTCCCATCACCACCCTCTTCAATCTCCGCAACTTTCCGACATTTTATTTGATCGGACCCGATGGGAAAATCGTGCTGAAGCAGACGAGCCTGGAAGCCGTGCGGGAAAAGGTGAAAGACATCTAAGGATAGGCTTAAAAAAGGTAGGTTCTTGTCTTTGAGCTTGGCGGTGTAAGCTGCTTCTGCGCAGGATGAGCCTTCCTCCTTTATGTTTCCCAACTGGTTAGGCCTTA
Organism: Prosthecobacter dejongeii; assembly: GCF_014203045.1. Classification (NCBI taxonomy): domain Bacteria; kingdom Pseudomonadati; phylum Verrucomicrobiota; class Verrucomicrobiia; order Verrucomicrobiales; family Verrucomicrobiaceae; genus Prosthecobacter; species Prosthecobacter dejongeii. The sequence goes on along the minus strand of NZ_JACHIF010000007.1, from coordinate 281,891 downwards.
TTTGTGCGACTTTTGCTCTTCTGGCATTTTTCGTGAGCTATGGGGCGGCGAAGAGAATACCAGTTAAAAAGCGAGTTGTTTGGACACTAACAACTTTAGTTTTAGCGCTTCCTGGAGCCAGCTTTGCGGCCTATTACGCGCATGTGGTGGAGGTGCCAGCCTGGTATTATGAGTTCCGGTCCTGGCCGCGCATCGAAGCCTGTCTTATCTTGATCGGTATTGCCGGAGGAGTCGTGGCCAGTCTGGTAGGGCCTATCAGCCGCATACTGTCATTGCTGCTAGTGGTACTGTTTGTAACCGTGCCTTTCGTGAAACCCTTTTTGGGGCCATTCCATGAAGGGGCCCTGCGTGATCAATGGGATGGAAAGGTTTGCCGGCAAAGCACATATTCGACTTGTGGTGCAGCCTCCACAGCAAGCCTATTGCGCCATCATGGGATCATTGTGACCGAAGCCGTGATTGCTGAAGAAGCCCATTCTTACACAAGCGGAACGGAGGCTTGGTATCTGGCACGGGCCATTCGGCAAAGGGGATTGCAGGTAAAGTTTCAACTCTCCACGGATGAGCCCTTGTTTTTATCAGCTACGCCTGTGATGGAACCGAGGGAATCAAAAAACGATCCAACTGTAGCCATGGTCGGTGTGAGGTTCGGAAATACAGGGCACTTCATTGCCTTACTAGGCGAGGATAAAACTGGGAAATTAGTGGTGGGAGATCCACTGCGGGGACGCGAGCTGCTGTCACGGGAAGAATTGCGGCAGCGATATGTTTTTACCGGGTTCTCGATGCAGGTCTTTTGAAAGTGTGTCTAGGCGGATACAGGGCCTAACTTTGAGTTTGTTATAATCACTGGTAGGTTACTCGCCGTAAACGTCTTTGGCGGAGCGGAAGCCGTCTTTGACGACAGTTTCGCGGAGGTTTTCCTTCGTCACTGAATGGATGGGCAGGAAGACGGAGGGGACTTTGACTTTGCCATTGTCGCTTTCTTCTTTGGCAATGATGGGGCGGCGGGAGGCGAGCTTGACGGCGAGGTCTGCGGCCTGCTTGGCGAGGACACTGAGGGGTTTATAAACAGTCATCGTTTGGGTGCCTGCGACGATGCGCTGGCAGCCGGCGAGATCGGCATCCTGGCCAGTGACGATGACTTTGCCAGCGAGGCCTTCTTCGATCAAAGCCTGGATGGCTCCGCCTGCGGTGCCATCGTTGCTGGCGAGGATGGCATCAATCCCCTGCCCGGCTTTGGTGATGGCGGCGTTGGTGATCTTTTTGGCGTTCTCGGGTTTCCAGTCTTCGGCCCAATCTTCAAAGACAACCTCGATGCGGCCGGACTGGATGAGAGGGTTCAGGATGTTGTCCTGGCCCTGCTTGAAGAGCACGGCGTTGTTATCCGTCTTTGCCCCATAGATGCGGATGAGACGAAGCTTGCCCTGGGGCGGAAGGCGGTCGGAGATGAACTGGGCCTGGAGCTCGCCCACCTTGACGTTGTCGAAGGTGATGTAGAGGTCGGTATCGGCCCCGGTGATGAGCCGGTCATAGGAAAGTACGGGGATGCCTTCTGCATGGGCCATTTCGACGGCACGGGCCATGGCGGCACCATTGTGAGGAATGATGACGAGTGCATCCACCCCACGGGTGATGAGGCTTTCCACATCGCGAAGCTGGCGGGTATCATCGCTGTTGGCGGACTCGACCAGAACCTCGGCACCGAGCTCGCGAGCCTTGGCTACAAAGAGGTCGCGGTCACCGATCCAGCGCTCTTCCTTTAGCGTGTCCATGCTGAGGCCAACGACAAGACTGTCATTCTTTTTTGCTGTAGAGTCGCCTTTGCCACGAGATAAAACCAGCCCTGTGGCGATGCTAAGAAGGCAGGAAAGGAGGACCAAGGCAATACGGGCATTCATGACAGGGACGGTTTAGTCAGAAACCAGGCAGCATGGCCAGCACGAAATGTGGGGGGAGACTCAGACGCGAGACTTCAACTGCCCTTGCACATGTCTCAAGACCCCAGCGCAGCCGTCTTCGAGGAGATCGAGCACTTTTTCAAAACCTTCCGGTCCCCCGTAGTAAGGGTCGGGCACTTCGGTTTCTTCGTGATCCGTGCAGAACTCGCAGAAGAGGCGCACTTTGGTCGCATGAAGTTTTTCGCGGTCGAAGGCGCGAATATCCTGGTGATTGCTGCGGTCCATCACCAGAACAAGGTCATATTCGGAGAGATCCGCATCCCGCACTTGGCGGGCAAAGCTGGTGAGTTCTAGCCCACGAGATTGAGCTGCAGCCCTCATGCGTTCATCGGCCCGCTTGCCGGTGTGCCAGCCAGCGGTGCCAGCCGAGTCAATGTGAATGGTTTCGCCCAAGCCTGCCTCCACGACTACTCGGCGCATGACGCCCTCGGCTGCGGGAGAACGGCAAATGTTGCCGAGGCATACGAAGAGGAGTTTGAAGCTAGGAGCAGTATTCATGCGAAATACTGGCGCGAGAACAAAAGTTCTCAAGCGGGCGAGTGTCAGGAGAAGCCTACACACCAGCGGACGCCCCAGATCCTTCGTCAGAAAAAAAGCGGACAGGGAAAACCCTGCCCGCTTTTGAATTTTTGACAGTCGGCTTACAGCTTCCGTTCCTTCACTTCGGCAGTGACGTCAGTGAGGAATTCGGCCACGGATTTGACGCCGAGGTCGCCGCGCTTGCTGTGGCGGATGGCGACGCTATTGGCGGCGGCTTCTTTTTCGCCGAGGACGAGCATGTAGGGGATTTTGTCGAGCTGAGCCTTGCGGATCTTGGCACCGATCTTGTCAGCATCGTTGTCGAGGGTCACGCGCAGGCCAGCCTCTTTGAGCTGGGCGAAAATCTCAGCAGCGAAGACGTCGGTTTTCTCACTGATGGTGAGAATGCGCACCTGCTCAGGGGCGAGCCAAGTCGGGAAGTGACCGGCGAAGTGCTCGATCAGCACGCCGCAGAAACGCTCCATGCTGCCGAAGGGGGCGCGGTGGATCATCACGGGGCGGTGAGGCTTGTTGTCCGGGCCGTTGTAGCTGAGATCAAAACGGACAGGGAGGACGTAGTCCACCTGCACGGTGCCAAGCTGCCATTCGCGGCCGATGACGTCCTTGATGACAAAGTCAATCTTCGGGCCGTAGAAGGCGGCTTCGCCGGGTTCCTCGGTGAAGGGCACACCAAGGGTGGCGGCAGCTTCGCGGCAAGCGGCTTCAGCCTTGTCCCACTGGGCGGGATTGCCAGTGAACTTATTGTTATCCGGATCACGCAGCCCCACACGCACACGGTAGTCGGTCATACCGAGGGTGTTGAGCACAATCTTCACCAAGCTGAGACAGCCGAGAACTTCGGCGGCGACTTGATCTTCCGTGCAGAAAAGGTGGGCATCATCCTGGGTGAAACCACGCACGCGCGTCATGCCATTGAGCTCGCCGCTCTGCTCCCAGCGATAGACGGTGCCGAACTCGGCCAGGCGTACGGGAAGATCCCGGTAGCTGTGGGGCTGACTGGCGAAGATCTTGATGTGATGCGGGCAGTTCATCGGCTTCAGGAGGAAACCGTCGAGCAGCTTCTCCGGATCCATAATGCGATCCTGACCGATGATTTCGCGGCCGGCGCGCTCATTGAGCTGGCTGGCAAACTGGGCGGAGACGGCATCCAGACGGGCCGTCATTTCGGCGCAGCCACAACCTTCGTGGGCGATTTTTTCAAGCTGGTCCTGCTCGATGATGGCCGGGAACTGAGCGTCCTTGTAATATGGGAAGTGACCGCTGGTTTTGTAGAGAGCCAGCTTGCCGATGTGAGGGGTGAAGACCTGATGGTAGCCCTGCTTGCGCAGCTCTTCGCCGATGAAGTTTTGCAGCTCCTGGCGGAGCACGGCCCCATTGGGCGTCCAAAGGATGAGGCCCTGGCCCACGTCTTCATCAATGTGGAAAAGCTTCAGTTCCTTACCCAGCTTGCGGTGGTCGCGCTTTTTGGCCTCTTCGAGATTCACGAAGTAGGCGTCCAGTTCTTCTTTGGTCGGGAAAGCGGTGCCGTAAAGGCGCTGGAGCTGGCCTTTGGACTCATCGCCGAGGTAAAAGGAGGAGGAGACCGAAGTCAGCTTGACGTTTTTGCACTTACCGCTGTAGCCCACGTGAGGGCCTGCGCAGAGGTCTATGAAATCGCCGTTTTGGAAGCAAGAAATCTGCTCGCCTTCAGGAATCTTATCAATGAGGTCTAGCTTGAAGACACTAGGGTTGCCGGGGCGCTCGGACAGGCCGCCGAGGCGACCGCTTTCGGCCATGGCCTTGGCTTCTTCACGCGTGATGCCTTTCCATTCGAACTTCTGGTTCTCCTTGGAAATTTTCTTCATCTCGGTTTCGATCTTCTCGAAGTCATCCGGGGTGATGCGGTGGGCCATCTTGAAGTCGTAATAGAAGCCGTTTTCAATCGGCGGGCCGTAGGCGAACTGGGCGTCTGGCCAGATGCGCAGGATCGCGGTGGCCATGATGTGGGCACAGGAGTGGCGCAGGCGCTCGATGTCGGACATCTGGGCGCGTTCTTCAAGGGTCTTGCGTTCGGTGGACATGGGAAAGGGGTGGGCAGTCTGGCGCATGTCGCGAAATTTGCGACATGAGATTTTAAGGAAGGTGCAGGAAGGGCTGCTTAAAGCGATGGCGACGAGAGCTGCTCGGTCATCCAGTCGGCAAAGAGATGCGCATCCCAGAGCATGGTGTACCAGCCGTGGCCTTTGCCGGGGCGGACAAGCACCTCGACCTTGCGGCCCACCTCGGCGGCGCGTTTTTGGAAACGTTGGGATTGATCCACCGGCACCAGGGTATCGGCATCGCCATGGATGATGAAGATAGGCGGCATGGCCGGAGTGATGTGGAAAATGGGGGACATGTCCCTGCCGATGATCTTCCAGGAGGCCAAGTTTGTGCCATGGGGGCCGAAGGAGTGACGGAAACTTTTGGGCGGGCCGCCATCGTGAAGGTTCTGCGTGGAGTCTCCTAGGTTGATCAGGTCTGTCACCGGATAAAAGACGGTGACGGCCTGCACGGCGCTGCTTTCCCGGTCCACCGGATCATTGGAAACTGGGCTGCCGGGCCCGCCCCGGGTGGCGAGCATGAGACCGAGGTGGCCCCCGGAACTGCCGCCGATAACGCCGAGCCGCAGGGGATCCACCCCGTACTCCTTGGCATGGTGGCGCACAAAACGGACGGCCCGGTGCACATCCTCGACGATTTCCATGATGCTGGCCTCGGGCTGCGAAAGATGGGACACGGCGATGACGGTATGGCCTCGACGGAGAAAAGAGGCCGCCATCCAGGGCTGAAATTTCTCCGGTGCAGACTGCCAGCCACCGCTGACCATCATCAGAATGCCCACGCCGTTGGGTTCAGCGGGACGAAACACATCCAAGGTCAGGTCATGGCCATTCCGCGTGGTGTAGAGGACGCCCCGAGTGGCGGTAACCGGAGGATGAAAGTACCACCAGGCAGCCCCGCCTAGCAGCACGGCCAAAAGCACCAGTCCGAGGACGAGCTTCAGGAAAGGACGAAGAAAAGACCGGGACTTGCCTCGGGATTTACGGCGCGGTTTGGGCATGGCTCAGAGAACGGGAGGGCGATGATCAGCCTTCTTCGAGAATGCCTTGTTTGAGGATGAGGCGGCGATCGCCACGTTTGGCCATCTGCTGATCGTGGGTCACCACGACGAGGGTCTTGCGGGATTCATTGACCACGCTGATCAACATGTCCATCACGCCCGTGCCTGTGCTGGCATCCAGGTTGCCTGTGGGCTCATCAGCGTAAAGAATGCCGGGGTCGTTGATGAGGGCACGGGCAATGGCGACGCGCTGCTGCTCGCCACCGGAAAGCTCGGTAGGCAGGTGGTCAATGCGTGGCGTGAGGCCTACGCGATCCAGCAACTCGCGAGCGCGTTGTTCGGCCCTTTTGCCACCGATCATGGAAGGCAGCAGGACGTTTTCCAGGGCGGTGAGTTCTGGCAGGAGGAAGTAGTGCTGGAAGACGAAGCCCATGGTCTGGTTGCGCATCTTGGCCCGGGCCTTCGCAGCGCCAAAATAGAGCGACTGACCATGCACCAGCACATCTCCCTGGGTGGGCTTTTCCAAGCCACCCAGCACATAAAGCAGCGTGGTCTTCCCAGCACCCGATTGGCCGCAAAGAAAGACCTTTTCACCCGCAGCGACTTCTAGATTGACCCCTTGCAGTACGGGAAGCTGATGGCCGCCCAGGGTGTAGGTGCGGTGGACATCGGTGGCGACCAAGGGGACGGCGCTGGCGGGGGCGTTCATGCGGGTGCTATTGGGGCATCCGATGGGCGGTTTGTCCACGTTTGATTCACGCATGGCGAGCAAAGGTTCCGGCGCGGCACAACAACCTTTGGAATCAAGGGGCCAAAACAGCCCCCAGTCCTGAACGGGCAGGGCGAGAGAGGCATGCATTGCTTGCCAAGGAGGGGGCTGTTGTGCATATCCCGTCGTGACGTTCTTTCTCGCTGCCGCTGCTCATACTGCTTCCCTGCCCCCGTATTGGACAGTGCTCCCCTTTGCCCTGCTGCTGCTTTGCATTGCGCTGATGCCACTGTTTGCAGGTCATTTTTGGGAGCATCATTACCCCAAGCTGGCTGTGGGCTTGGGATTGGTGACGGCTCTTTATTATGTGGCGGTGCAGCGTGACTGGCAGCCTCTGCAGCATGCGGCGCATGAGTATGTCAGCTTCATGGCGCTGGTGGGATCGCTATTCGTGATCTCGGGCGGTATCAATATTCGAGTGAAAGGCGAGGCCACACCTTTTCGCAACACGGTGTTTTTGGCGATCGGCGCAGTACTGGCCAATTTCATCGGGACCACGGGTGCCTCGATGCTGATGATCCGCCCCTGGATCAAAATGAACAAGTATCGCATCACGGGTTTTCACGTGGTGTTTTTCATCTTTGTGGTCAGCAATGTCGGCGGCTGTCTGACACCGATTGGCGATCCGCCGCTGTTCTTGGGTTTCCTGCGCGGGGTGCCGTTCGGCTGGGTGCTGGACCATTGCTGGAGCGGCTGGGGTCTGGCCGTGGCCCTGCTGCTGGCGGTCTTCTTGGTGGTGGATACCCTGAACTTCCGTCGGGCCCCCAAAGAAGTGCGGGAAAAGGAAACGGGGGAGGAGCATTTTTACATTCGCGGTCTGCTGAACCTCGGGTTTCTGGGCGTGGTACTGGGTGCCGTCTTCTTGCCGAAGAGCCTGCAGGAAACCGTCATTGGCGGGGTGCTCAGTGTACCTGCCATGGTCATGATTGCCGCCGCTCTCGCTTCCTATTTCGCGACTAAACCCGAGCTGCATGAGGCCAATGATTTCAATTTCGGCCCGGTGAAGGAAGTGGGTTACCTTTTTGTGGGCATCTTCCTGACGATGATTCCGGCTTTGCAGATCCTGCAAAGCGGGGAGGCGGTGAAAATCAGTACGCCCATCGGTTACTACTTTGCCACGGGTGCCCTGTCCGCCTTCCTGGACAATGCACCGACTTACCTTAGCTTTCTCGCCGCCGCCATGGGCGCAGAGGGGCTTTCGGTGGACTCCCCCGCAGACGTGCTGGCTTTTGCCGGATCTCATCCGCACCTGCTGATGGCCATTTCCATGGGGGCGGTCTTCTTTGGCGCAGGCAGCTACATCGGCAACGGGCCGAACTTCATGGTCAAGGCCATCGCGGACAAGGCCAAGGTAAACACGCCGGATTTCCTGCGCTACATGTGGCAGTTCTCCATCCCGGTGCTGCTGCCCATTTTGGTCATCGTCGGCTTTTTGCTGCTGAAGGGCGGGCATTGAGCATCACAACCGCGCGCCGCCGTGCTCGCGTGGGCGGATGAGCAGGACGAGGAAGGCCGACAGCACGCAGACAAGTGCAAAGACCCCGAAGATGACATTGAGGGCGACGCCTTTGTCCCTCATGAAACCAAAGCCCCAATCCGCCACACCGCCGCACATCATGCTGACAAAGTTCATAATGCCGTAGCCTGTGGCGCGGAGTTCGGGCCGGGCCACCTGGGAAAGGATGGGCATATTATTGCAATCAAAAAAGCCCCAGCCAACACCGAAGAGGATGAGGGCTGCGACCGCCAGGGTGAAGGATCCGAGAGCCGGGGCATTACCCACACCGAAGAGGGCGGGAATGATGCAGAGCATGCCGATGGCGCTGACGTAGATGCGGCCACGGGGTGTCTTGCGCATCCAGCGATCCGCCAGCCAGCCGCCAAAGATGGCGGAGACGAGCGCAGCCCCCTGCCAGTAGAGGGCGGCAGAGACGCCGGCCTTGCCCTGGCTGATGTTGAATTCCTTTTGCAAAATCGCCGGCATCCAGTCGCGCACCACCCAGGCGGCTAAAGCGGGCAGGGTGAAGTAAAGCACCAGGAGGAGGAAGGAGGGATTGGTAAACAGCTCCGTGATGGCTGTGCCGACGGAGGGTTTTGCCACAGGATTAGCGATCTCCGCAGCCGAGCGCGGGGCATCCTTGAGAAGGAACAAAAGAGGGATGGCATACAGAATGCCCACCAACCCCGTGATATCAAAAGCCCCGCGCCAACCGAAGTCTGGCCAATCGGCCGCATACCCCGCAAAACCACCCACCATGACTCCGCAGTAGATGCCCATCTGGTGAACCCCCACAGCACGCGAGCGAGTGGGACCGGTGTGGAAATCAGCGATGAGAGCAAGGGCCGCCGGGATGTAAAAGGCCTCGCTGATGCCCATGGCGGTGCGGGCCCAATATAGATCGTCAAAGCTGTTTACATGTCCGGTTAGGTAAGTGATGAGAGACCAGACAAAGAGGCTGCCGCAGATGGTGTATTTGCGACTGAAACGGTCCGCAATGTATCCGCCAATGGGGCTGAAGATGGCATAGACCCATTTGAAGGAAGCCAGCATGTGGCCCCAGTTTTCCTCACTGCCGATGTCCTTGAGGTCGCCCATCACCGAGACCTTCATTGAGGCGATCATCTGGCGGTCCAGATAGTTTAGCAGGGCGACAGGAAAGAGCAGACCCACGATCAGCCAGGCGGTGCGCGAAACGGAAGAGGTACCGGAATCCAGCGGTTGGGAGGTATTCATGGGGTTGGGAAGGCTGCCATTAATCACATCCAGCCCACCAGGCAAAGCCCAAAGGGATGACAATGCTTGACCTGACGCTGCCTCTTTTTGCCCAGTCAGCTCCTGCCTGACCAGAACCAAGTGCCTGTTTTTTCTGGGAACGGGTGAAGGAAAAAGATTCCAGCGGACGCTTTGACCAGAGTATCAACAGCCACTCCATGAATCCCGAATCTCCCAGCCCGCAGGAAGCCGTCGTCTATCGCAAGGTGACCTGGAGGCTGATTCCCCTGCTCTTCAGTTGCTACATCCTGGCCTACATTGACCGGGTAAATGTGGGCTTTGCCAAGCTCTCCATGAAATCGGAGGCATGGTTCACAGACGCGGTCTTTGCCACGGGCGCGGGCATCTTTTTCCTGGGGTACTTTTTCTTCGAGGTGCCGGGAAATGTCATCCTGCACCGCGTGGGCGCACGCATCTGGATCGCGCGCATCATGATCGGCTGGGGTTTTGTGTCCGGGGCGATGGCCTTCAGTTACAGCGAGACCTCGTTTTACGCACTGCGCTTTTTGTTAGGCGTGGCAGAGGCCGGATTCTTTCCGGGCATCATCCTCTACCTCACCTACTGGTACCCGCGTCGCCGTCAGGCGCACATGGTGGCGCTGTTCATGACCGCCATCGCCGTCTCCGGGGTGATCGGCAGCCCCCTTTCCGGCTGGCTGCTGAAGATCACGGAGGGCTGGTATGGCCTGCCTGCTTGGAAATGGCTGTTCATCCTGGAGGCTATCCCCACCGTGCTGCTCGGCATCGCCGTGCCGTTTCTCCTTTCGGATCGGCCTGCCAAGGCCAAGTGGCTGACGGCCGAGGAAAGAGATCTGCTGGAAGGCAACTTGGCTGCCGATGAGAAAGCCAAGGCCGCCGAGGGTCACGGTATTCAAGGACTGCTGGGCGCTTTCAAATCGTCCAAGATCTGGATCTGCTGCGGCATCTATTTTGGGGCCATTGTCGGCCTTTATGGTACCTCCTTTTGGCTGCCACAGATCATCAAGGACACGCTGACTCAGGATGAATTTAAGGTGGGGTTGTATTCCATGATCCCCTGGGGCTGTGCCGCCATCGGCATGGTGTTGGTGGGGCGTCACAGTGATCGCACGGGCGAGCGCCGCTGGCACATCGGCCTGTCCTCCACGGCCGCCGCCATTGCCTTTTCCCTCAGCGGCCTGCCCGGCCTGCCTGCCCCGCTGGTATTGGCGATGATGGCCGTGGCCCTCACGGGGGTGATGAGCAGCATCTCGTGTTTTTGGACCCTGCCCACCGCCATGCTCTCCGGCACAGCCGCTGCGGTGGGCATCGCGGGCATCAACTCCATCGGCAATCTGGCGGGCTTTGTCGGGCCCAAGCTGATTGACTGGCTGAAGACGCCGACGCCTAACTTCCTGCTGCCGAAAGGGCTGGTTCAATGGGCGCTGGAAAATGCAGGCCATCAACTGGCCATGAATGGCGTGGCCGCCTTCCTGGCCATGTCCGGCATCCTCGCTATCTTCTTTACCAGGCCCGTCAAGGCTCAGGCCCCGAGACCCTGATAGTAGGGGGCAATGCGGCGCGCATGTTCATCATAAGCCGCCTCAAAAATTTCCGTGGCTTTTTGGGCTCCGACTAGCACCCCGGCCGTCAGCACCTTGGGTGGCTGCCCGGCCTGGGTCAGGCGCTGGGCGACCTCCGCCTTTACGGCATTGACGATGAGACAGCCGCCAATCGTACTGCCGGGAGCGACGGGTGTTTCTAGTCCTTCGATCTTCACCATGGCATCGCCAATCGGTGCCCCCGTATCCAAAATGATGTCGGCAAAATCTTGCAGCTTTTTGCCAGCCGGGTGGCGGCTGGTGCTGGCCTCGGCGTGGTCTTTGGAAATGAGCGCCACCACCTTGACACCGCGTCGCTGAAACTCTTCCGACATCTCCACAGGCACGACATTGCAACCGCTGGAGGAGACGACGAGGGCGCTGTCGCCTGCCTTTAGATCAAAGTTGCGCAGGATGCGACTGGCCAGGCCGGAGACGTTTTCCAGAAACATGGCCTGCCGCTGGCCATTGGCACCGACGACCAGATTGTGGAAGGTGAGACTGAGCTCAACGATGGGATTGAAGCCCGGAAAGGAGCCATAACGCGGCCACATTTCCTCCACCAAAATGCGGCTGTGTCCCGAGCCGAAGACATGCACCATCTGCCTGGCCAGGATTGTCTTGGCAAACAGATCCGCCGTCTGCTGGATCGCAGGAAGCTGGGCACGAACGCGGTCAAGCAAGGCCGCAGAGCAGTCGAGAAAAGATTCGGCAGGAGTCATCGGCGCATCGTGAATCAGAAAGGCCACGCCCGCCTCCGAAAAGTCGTTTTGTCACGGTTCAGGGAGCGGGATGAGCATGGGATGCTCAGCGAGGTGCCGGAGTTTGCTTTGCCCGATCATGAATGAACTGATGGATGCGAGGCGTCAAAATCCAGCGACGCTTGTCATCTCCCGGCCCTTCCCTCGAATGGCGGTAAACGACTGTGCATAGATCATCTTTATAATTGGAGATTGCTCCGTCGGCAGGCGGTTCTTTGTTCTTCTCATAGATCTCGTAGAGGTCCACATCCCAGGCGATGGAATAGTATTTCCGGATAAACCGAGTGGTATGAACGGGCAGTAGAAGGTCCTTATAATAGGGCTGAAGATCGTCCCACGAAGAGGGCCACCGGCCATCATGCTTTTCCAGGTATTTCACGATCGCCGGTTCCAGCGTCATGTTACCGTATTGCAGATACATAGCTTCCACAGTTCCTTTGATTAAATAACCCAGGAATCCCAAAAGAATGGCCGCCTTAATGACACAGCCCCATCGTTTAATCTTTATGGTGCCGAGGATGTCCTGGGGTTTCGACCGCAATGTCGAGAATTTGAAATCCGGACGGAGGAACCGCAATAGAATTAAGATAGGAGTCAGACAAGTGCATCAGGCCGTCCTTTTCTTTCAGGCTGACCGGTTCAGCAGAGGCATCATTCAGGCATATGATGATCTTCTTATTTTTCCAACTGCGGCCACGTGGAGACAGGCGTCCTAGGCTAAGAAGTCGTTGGATAAAGGATTTTGATGGCTCTTCTTTATAGGGGAGCCATTTCGGTGGCCAGACAACTTCAGCCGCATTCTCTAAGACCACGGGAGTGCGGCTTGGGGAGTCGTTGCCTAGACCCGAAACCATCATCCAATGATTTTCTCCTGGCTGGAGAGCCTGATTAAAGCCTGGAGCTTGCCCTAAATTTTTGTCACCCACGAAGGGGGATTGAGGACAACTAAAAATGGTTTCGTCGATGATCAATCCATCGGCCGCCATTGCCCGGATCAAGTCACGAAAGACCTCATTGGAAGTGAGTTTGGAGGGATCTTTCCCGAAGTCAGGATAATGCCCCTCATGGTCACTGGCATAGGCGAGTAATAGCCCGATGATCTGGCGGGCATTACTACAGCCTTTCATCTGCACCGCCTTCACACTGATCTCTTTGCTGACTGGCATGAAGTAAGCGGCAAGAAAGAGCAACGCCACAAGCGTCACACTCCATTGCAGCCAACACCATCCCTTCTTGGGTTTCTCCGGTTCGTTTTCACTCATCGCTGATTATGCTTAAACCGCCTGTGAGACGGCAAGGTCATTGTCCAAATCAAGGCACCTCAATGTCGAGAATCTTCAGGGTAGGCAGTGGCTCCTTGCCTTCAGGTTTGAGGATGCTTTCGGGGAGATGCAAGAAACCGTCTTTAATTCGAGTTGAACCGTTTTGATGGAGCCATCTTTGAAGCCGATCAAAATGGTGTTGCCTGGCCAACTGCGACCTCAATGAGGTATTTCACTACACAGGCTGGCAAAACATCTGGACAGTTCAGGCAGTCAGTCAAACCCCAAACCTACTTCCAAGCCGCACGCCATTGATCTGGGGTCCAGCGGCCTTCGTCCATTTCGATGAGGTCGAAATCGGTGATGATGCGACCGTCATCGGGGAAGCCGTATTGGCGGATCATCTCGGGGATGAACTCGTCGGTTTCGTCGTCGTGCCAGCCGCGCTTGCTCATGAAACTGTTGAAAATGAGCACCTGCTCGTCATTGAGGGCGCGTCCGTTTGCGTAGCACCAGTCCAGGGTTTCCTCATCGGTCTTGCCCGCGAGAACCTGGGCGCGCAAATCGTCATAAGAGACCTCCAGGTAACGGACCGTGCGGCCATCGAAACCTTGGCCCAGAAGCTCGTGATATTCCGCCGGGAGCTGGCCTGCGGCATGCAGCCGGATCTTTGAACAAAGACGGGCGAAGTAGAACAGGCCACGGGTCTTGTCGTAACAGCTTTTGATGCCTTCGATTTTCATGGGGGGAGGAGTGAGGATTGAACGATGGGCAGGAGAACATCCCCTCCCCGGCTTTACAGCAAACAGGAGCCGACCTGATTCACAAAGCGCTCGATCTCCTTGTCGTGTTCAGCGAGGTCGCTTTCCTTGGTGGTGATGCGAATCTTGATGAACTTGCCTTTACGCACCATGAGAAAGGTATCGGAGATGCGTTTGCCCAGGTAGATGACTTCGGAGCCGCCGATCTGGCGCAGGCTGTGGCGGGACCAGAGAAATTTGAGGCCAGAGGGTTTGGTCATCTTTTCGCCCTGCTTCAATTCTTTGACGCCTTCATACTTGCCCATCTCCTCCATGGTGTGCAGGCCGCTGGCGACAGAGGCCATCTCCGCCTTCACCTCGGGGGAGGCGATGCCATCCTTCAGGTTAGGCTGGCCGTTGTCATAGACGTAGATATCGGCCTTCAGCAGCTTGTCATTTTCGTACCGCAGGCTGTAGCCCAGCTCTTTTTCCGGATAGTCCGTGCGCTCCAGAAACTCCAAGTTGCCGATGATTTGGCTGAAGTTGAATTCATCCGTCGCCACACGCTGGGCCATGGCCAGGCTGGTGATCCAGGCCAGCAGAAGAGGCAGAAAAAAGGAACGCATGGATTTCATAAGATAAGACATGCCACCACGAAAGCGTCACCCGAGTCAATGCTTTTCCAGGACTCATGGCATCGTAGAAAAACAGTCGCCCAAAACACACGGGACGTAGCTTCAGACATTCATGCCAGCCTCCCAAGCCAAGACTCAATCCCTCCATTCACCACGCACTGCCGGGGTGGATGTGGGCGGTGTCAAAAAAGGCTTCCACGCGGTCTTGCTGGAGGGGCTGGAGATAGTCGCCACCCTTCAGTCCAGAAACGCGGAGGAAGTAGCAAGCTGGTGCCGAGACCAAGGAGCCATGGCCGTGGGGGTGGATGCACCCTGCTGCTGGCGAACCCCTGGAGGCAGCGCACGTACGGCGGAACGACAACTCATGAGGGAAGGCATCTACTGCTTTTCCACCCCCACGGAGAAAGAGGCGCGCAATCACCCGCGAGGTTACTATGAATGGATGCTTCAAGGCATGGCCCTGCATCACGCTTTGAGACGAGATTTTGAGATCATCAGCGAGGACCAACCGTTGAAAAATCCAGTCTGCTTTGAAACCTTTCCCCAGGCTGTGGCCTGTGTGCTGGCAGGCCGGGTGGTGAAGGCCGGAGATAAAAGAACAGTCCGGCGGGCTCTGCTTGAGGAGGTAGGCATCCAGACCGCTTCACTCCGCAGCATGGATCTTCTGGATGCAGCCCTGTGCGCATTCACCGCCCGGCAAGTCATGAAAGGCAGTTTTCGCATCGTGGGAGACTCTCTCAGTGGCTGTATGATCCTGCCCGTAAACCCTGATTTCACTCAGAGGCAGGCAAACCCGGAGATGAGTTTGGCCCAAAAGTGACTTTTTCTCGACAGGTCCGGCTCCCGCTGCGTTCTTACAGGGAACAACCATCATGATCTTTCGTCTTACCTGTGCCCTGTTCCTCCTCTGTTTCTCTGCGACCGCCCAGTGGCCGCAAGATACCAGCGACCTGAAAGCTGATCCGAAGGCGACCTTTGGCAGCCTGAAAAACGGGCTACGCTATGTCATCCTGCCGAATGTGGAGCCCCCAGGGCGCGCCAGCATCCGCATCTACATGGATGTGGGGTCGCTGATGGAAGAGGACGATCAGCAGGGCATGGCGCACTACCTGGAGCACATGGCCTTCAATGGCAGTCGCCATTTCCCCGGCGGTGAGATGGTGGAGTACTTCCAGCGTCTGGGCATGGGCTTCGGTGCTGATACCAATGCGCACACCTCCTTCAAAGAAACGGTGTACATGCTGGAGCTGCCCAAGGTGGAAACCAAGATGCTGGGCGAAGGCATGCAGCTTTTCCGCGATTACCTCGATGGCATGGCCCTGGGTGAAAAGGAGATCGACAAGGAACGTGGCATCATTTTGAGCGAGAAGCTGAGCCGCGACTCGATCGACTACCGCACGATGCTGGAAGGCTACAAGTTTGCCCTGCCCGATTCCCTGTTGCCGAATCGCCTGCCCATTGGCACCGAGGAGACCATCAAGACGATGCAGAAGGCGCGTTTTGTGGAGTTTTACAACAAATGGTACACCCCTGAGCGCGCTGTGATCGTGGCCGTGGGTGACTTCAAGGACGTGGAAGCCGTGAAGGCCGAGATCGAGAAAAACTTTGCCGATGCTAAAGCCAAGTCTCCCAATCCGGCGGACCCTAGCCTGGGCAAAATCAGCACCGGTCGCGGCCTCATTGCCAAGCTGCACACCGAGATGGAAGCCAAGGCCGTGGACATCTCCGTGGAGATGCTACGCCCCGCCAAAAACAAGCCCGACACCGCCGCCAGCCGCCGCGAAAAAATGGTGCGCGATCTGGCCGATGAAATGATCAACCAACGCCTGTCCAAACTGGCCAAGGCCGAGGGTGCCCCGTTCCTCAGCGGAGAGTCCTACAGCTACGAATACCTAGAGTTCGTCGAAGTGATCGGCATCATGGGCCAGTGCGCGCCAGACCAGTGGAAGGCGGCTTTGACCCTGCTGGAAACCGAGATCCGCCGCGCTGTGCAGCATGGTTTCACCGAAGCCGAATTCGAAGAAGCCAAAGCCTCCCTTCTGAAGACTGTGGAACTCCGTGCCGCCCAGGCCGACTCCCGCAAGTCACGGGATCTGGCCAGCGGCGTCGTTAGCATCCTCGCTTCCAAGAAAGTCTTCACCCATCCGTCGGATGATCTCGCACGTGTGAAGGAGGCCCTCGCCAGCTTGAAAAAAGAAGAATGCCACACCGCCCTCGCCGAAACCTGGAAGGGTGACGACGTGCAGATCTTTGTCGGTGGCAACTTGAAGCTGGAAGGCGATTCCGCCGAGCAGATCAAAGCCGTGTATCGCGAAAGCCAAAGCAAGCCTGTGGAAGCTCCGAAGCAGGAAGAGACCGCCGCTTTTGCGTACACCACCTTCGGCACACCCGGCAAGGTCGTCCAAGAGTCCATCGTGAAGGAACTCGAGCTTACCCAGGCCACCTTTGAAAACAACGTGCGCGTGAACATCAAACCCACGCCTTTTGAGAAGGGCACCGTCCGTGTGACGATCAACTTTGGCGGTGGTAAGCTCAGCACACCAGCAGATCAGCAGGGCATCATCCCCTTTGCCCAGAGCACCTTCATCATGGGTGGCCTCAAGGAACACAGCGTGGATGACATCCGCCGCATCTTCGCCAGCAAGAGTGTGGGCACCGACTTCGCCGTCGGCGATGAAGCCTTCATGCTCAGCGGTCGCACCACCCCGGGCGATCTCGAAGCCCAGTTGCAGCTCCTAACAGCTTACATGACGGCCCCCGGTTATCGTGAAGAAGCCGCACGCCAGTTCCAAAAGAACCTGGAGCCGATGTATGTCCAGCTTCAGCACACGGCTGAAGGCATCATGGCGGACAAGGTCGTGGCCTACATTCACAGCGACGATCCACGCTTTGGCTTCCCACCGATCACCACCATTCAGAAGCGCAATCTAGCCGAGTTAGAAGCCTGGCTAAAGAAGCCCCTCACCGAAGACTACGTGGAAGTTTCCATCGTCGGTGATGTGGAGCCCAAAGCCGTTCTGGAATCCCTCTCCAAGACCCTGGGCGCGCTGCCAAAACGCGCCGACAAACCCAAGTATGAAAAAGAGCGCATCGTCCCCTTCCCCCAGGGCCCCGTCACCAAGGACATCGCCTTTGATACCGAGATCCCCAAAGCCATCGCAGCCCTCTATTGGCCCACCGGCGACATGCTGGACATCCAGCGTACGCGTCGCCTGACTCTCCTCGGTTCCGTCTTGGATGACCGTCTCCGCATCAAGGTGCGTGAGGAACTGGGCGAGACCTACAGCCCTGCCTGCTATCACGTCGCCAGCGACACCTTCACTGGCTACGGTTACATGACCGCGATGATCGAGTGCAAGCCCGAGCAGGCCGCGCCCATCACCGAACTGGTGGTGAAAATCGCCGCCGAAGTCGCTGCCGGCCCCATCAGCGACGACGAGTTCGAGCGCGCCCAAAAGCCCCTCATGACCCAGCTTGAGCAGATGCGTCGCGACAACCGTTACTGGTCGCAAAACGTCGTGCGCAACTGCCAGGAACATCCCGAGCGGATCGAGTGGGCGAAGAACCTGCTCAGCGATTTCGAAGGCATCAAAAAAGAAGAGATCCAAGCTCTCGCCAAAGAGTTCCTTCAGGCGAACCGTGCCGTGGCCGTGAAAGTGCTTCCCAAGGAAAAGAAGTGATGCCTAGTTCCCTAGGTTTCCTTCTTTCCGCTCCTGATCCTGCGCCGCACTCGCCATGAATGAATTCGCCCCGGACTCTGCCTACGCTCCGCCACCTCAGCACCCCGTTTGCGAATTACCCCCACTGCCGCCTGAGTTCCCTCCCGCGATGCCCGAAGCCTCGCGCACACTGGAACTCCTGAAGCAGATACGGCTTGCGGTGGAGCAGGTTTTTGTCGGCCAGACCGAAGTCATTCACCAAGTGCTGGCGGCCCTTTTGGCTGGTGGTCATGTGCTGCTCGAGGGCAAACCCGGGCTGGGCAAAACGCACCTCGTGCTGGCCCTCTCCCGCACCTTTGGGGCCACCTTTCGGCGTATCCAGTTTACCCCAGACATGATGCCTTCAGACGTCACGGGGCATACCCTCTATGATCTGGGAAACCAGAGTTTTCGTGTCCGTTTCGGTCCGGTATTCACTCAGTTGCTGTTGGCCGATGAAATCAATCGCGCCCCCGCAAAGACCCAGTCTGCCCTCCTCGAAGTGATGCAGGAAGCTCAGGTGACCATCGATGGCGAGACACATGCGCTCACCCCGCCGTTCATGACCTTCGCCACGCAAAACCCGATCGAACAAGAAGGCACTTACCCTCTTCCCGAGGCTCAGTTGGACCGCTTTCTGATCAAGGTGATCATCGATTACCCCAGCGCCCAACAAGAAGCTTGGATCGTGAAATCGGTAGCCTCAGCCGCCTCAGGCCGTGGCCTATCTGCCGAACAGCTTCAGCCCGTCTGCACCACTGCGGACATCCTACGCGCCCAGGCTGAAACCGCCGCTGTCGAGGCCGTGGAAAGTGTGGTCACCTATGCGGTGAATCTCACCCGCGCCACCCGCACCCATGGGGCCATCGCCCTCGGTGCAGGCACGCGTGGGGCCATCAGCCTCGTGCGTCTGGCAAAAGCCTACGCACTCCTCGAAGGCCGCCATTATATCACTCCAGGCGATGTTAAACGCGCCGCCCTCCCCGTGCTCCGTCACCGCATCTCCCTCACTCCTGAGGTCACCATCTCCGGCCAAAGTGTGGACCAAGTACTCGATACCGTGATCCGCAGCGTAGAAGCTCCCCGCGCATAAGCCCACTCAGTGTGCGTGTGTCATCATGACCCTCGCGTCAGTCGCATCCAGCTTCCCGCCCCATGCGCCCCTCCGTTCTCACCCTCCGCCTTATTGCTGCCTGGACCGTGCTCGGTCTTGCCGCCTCGATTTGGCCTTGGTTGCAGATGCTGTGGGTTGGTATGGGCGTATTATTTATCTTGGTAGCGCTGGGGGATCTGTTTACCCTACCTGGCAAACATCGTCTCTCTGTGGAGAGGGACCTTCCTGGCCGCTTTGCGCTGGGCGTCAAAGCCACCCTCACCCTCACTTTGCGACATTCGCTCGGGCGGTCATTAAAGGTCCTCGTTCACGATGGTTTACCCCCTGCGGCTACCGCAGACAGCCTACCCTGGCAGATCGAATGGCCATCGCAAGAGCACCTCAGTCTCTCTTACGAAGCTCACTTCACTAGACGGGGTCTGCATATCTTCACGGCTGCCCATCTTTTGGTGCATTCTCAGTTAGGCCTGTGGCAGCGACTCTATCGGGTAGGCCCCACCAGCGAGACCCGCTGTTACCCCAACTACGAACCCGTCGTCCGCTTTGCCCTCCTCGCCACGGCCAACCGCGAAGAACAAATGGGCATCGTCAAACGCCGCCGTAGTGGAGCCACGCTGGATTTCCACCAGCTCCGCGAATACCAAGATGGCGATGTCCTCTCTCGCGTGGATTGGAAGGCCACCTCTCGCCGTCAAGTTCTCGTCAGCCGAGAGTATGAAGAACAGCGGAATCAAAGCATCATCCTCGTCCCCGACTGCGGCCGCCGCATGCGTGCCATGGATGGAGAGCTCACTCAGTTTGATCACTGTCTCAATGCCATGCTCCTCATCGCCTACATCGCCCTCCGGCAGGGTGACGAAGTTGGCGTGACCGGTTTTGGCGGCAGCCAGCGGTGGCTCAAGCCCGTCAAAGGTTCCGCTGCCATGCCCACTTTGCTGAACCATTTGTATGACTACGAAACCACCACCGAGCCAAGCGACTTCATTGAAGCTGCCGAGCGCGTGATGGGCTTGC
Organism: Prosthecobacter dejongeii; assembly: GCF_014203045.1. NCBI lineage: Bacteria > Pseudomonadati > Verrucomicrobiota > Verrucomicrobiia > Verrucomicrobiales > Verrucomicrobiaceae > Prosthecobacter > Prosthecobacter dejongeii. Next base: position 261,983 of record NZ_JACHIF010000007.1, on the reverse strand, counting down.
AAAAGCGCCGCGCACTCATCATCCTGCTCACCAATCTCCGCACCGAGGACACCTCCCACCTCGCCCGTGCCGTGGCCCTCCTGCAAAAGCGCCATCTTGTCCTCGTCGCCACACTTCGCGAGGCTGAGATTGAAACCCGAATTGATCAGCCCATCACCCATCTCCATGACGCCCTCAGCTATGGTGCCCTGTGCCACTACCAGCAACAGCGCGAACACCTCCTCCATTCCCTGCGGACCAACCGTATCGTTACAGTGGATGAAACGGCACAAAATCTTCCTATTGCCCTGGCCAATCGTTACCTCGACCTCAAAGCCGCAGGTCGTATCTAGATAGGCTGCGCCTTACTCTGTAGGCCTTCAGTTGGTTGTGCGATTGAGCGCCTGCGCTTTGCTCTGGATCTTTTCCAGCTCATTCAATTGCAGCCGCTCCTCCACTGTGGTCTGCTCGCTCTTATTGCGGTCATAATGCGAAGCTCCCCATAAAAAGAAGCCCACATCCGCCACCAAAAAAAACATCGAGATCAGAATCCCGTACTTCTTCAGATTCTCATCAATCACCTTGTTTTTGTTCACCGAGAAATCCTCCGCTCGGCAAAACTTCGACTGATACAGCCGCCGCCACTGCCGGGGCTCACGCGAAACGACAAACGACCAGACAAACAGCGCCGTTAAGACGATGCAGATGATTTGGTAGATGAGTGGAAAACGCTCGTCCATAGACAGGGGGGAGTTTTGGACTCCCCTCCGTTACGACCAGCATCCGAAAAAGGCAATAAAGGATATCTTTACACTGCCAAGAATCGGTCTTCTGCAGGTGTGTTGCCTTCGAGGGCCTTCGCCTTGCCATTCGCAGCCAGATGGCTCGCCATGTGCCACGCATCCTCCGCATCAATGCCCAGCGGCCCCGCGATCTCATCCGCCGTTGCCCCCACGCCAGTCGCAGGCAGCGCCGCCAGCACCTGGCCCATCTGCTTGAGGAAATCCGTTGCCGCCTTCTTGCCCGCCTCCACACCCGGCTGATGGTAGGCATTCACATTGATCAGAGTCGCATAGAAACTGACCGCCCGTTCAAACAGGCCCACCAGCATCCCCAGACTAAAAGCATTCACTTCCTGGATCGTTAGCGTGATGGATTCGCGTCCTTTATCGGCCAGAGCCGTGCGAGTGCCACGCAGGAAACCCTGCAAGTAGTCCCCGCTCGTATAGCCAGGCTCCACTTCAAATCCCGCCGTGTCTCTCGATTTGGAAACCTGGATAAAAACAGCAAAGAAATTGTTCACCCCATCGCGCAATTGCTGCACATACGCATGCTGGTCGGTCGATCCCTTATTGCCATAGACCGCGATGCCCTGGTTCACCACTTGGCCATCCAAGTCATGCTCCTTGCCCAGGGACTCCATGAGGAGCTGCTGCAGGTACTTGCTGAAAAGCACCAGCCTGTCCTTGTAAGGCAGCACCACCATGTCCTTCGCGCCTTTGCCCATGCCCGCGCTGTACCACATCAGGGCCAGCAGCATCGCCGCATTCTCACGAGTCGGCCGCGTGCGCGTCTCCGCATCCATCGCCGCCGCCCCCGCCAGGAACTGGCGCACATCCACCCCCTGCAGCGCTGCCGCGATGGTGCCCACAGCACTCATCACACTCGTCCGTCCGCCCACCCAGTCCCACATCGGGAAACGGGCCAGCCAGCCCTGCGCGATGGCATACTTGTCCAGCTCACTGCCCACACCCGTCACCGCCACCACATGCTTGGTGAAGTCCACCCCCTGCGCCTGATAGGCCGCCTGCGCCTCCAGCATGCCGTTGCGCGTCTCCTTTGTCCCACCGGACTTCGAAATCACCAGCGTCAGCGTCGTCGCGATTTCCGTACCGATCTGCGCCACGATCCGGTCCATCCCGTCCGGGTCCGTGTTGTCAAAAAAATCAATCGCCATCGGTGGCGTTGCCGGCGTGATCGCCTGCGCCACCAACTGCGGCCCCAAGGCCGAACCACCGATGCCCACGATCAGCACCCGGGTAAACTTCTGCCCGTTCGCCGCCAAAATTTTGCCCGCATGTACCTCAGCAGCGAATGCCAGCGTTGCATCCAGCGTCGCGTCAATTTCCGCCTTCAGCTCCGCCGTCGGCGCTAGGTCAGAGTTCCTCAGCCAGTAATGCCCCACCATGCGCCCCTCATCCGGATTCGCGATCGCACCTGCCTCCAGCGCCTTCATGTCCACATACGCCTTCTCAATGGAAGGCGCCTGCGAATCAAACAACCCCTCCTCGAAAGCCATGCGGCTGATATCAATCGAAAAACCGATCTGTGGGTAACGGACGAAGAACTTTTGAAAACGATCCCAGTGGCTGCTTGTGGTGCTCATGCGTGGCCGTAAGGAGCATCGCCCCCGCCCTCGCGCAACTGTCATGTGCCCACCTGCTCCATGAATTCCCTGCATGCCATGGATGAATTAGGGAAGTGTTAGCGTGTATCAGCTTCGCCTTCACCTGAAAGACTAGTGCCCCAGCTCCTGTTTTTTATTGCCGCTTTCTGAGGTCACTCGTAAATCCTCCGTCTTCCAATCATTCTCCCATGTCTTCCGTTCCCCACCTCCCCGCTCTTCGCAAAGGCCGCCCGTACGAATCTCTGGATAAAGTCCCGGTGAAAGACCACAAGACCGGCGAAGTCTGTGCCGAAGTCAGCCAGGTGAATGCTGGCATCGTGCGCAAGGACCTGGGCAAAATCGGCGAGGCACGCAAGGCCCTGAAGAAGTTCACCGTGGCCCAGCTCATCGAGATCACGGCCAAGGCGGGCGACCTTTTCCTCAATGGCACCCTGCCCCTGGGCGACAAAGGCCACACCCAGAGCCCGGAGGAATACATCGCCACCCTATCCCGCACCAGCGGCCTACCGCACATCATGGTGAAGCGTAACATGGCCAAGCTGCATTACGCGCTCACCCACATGGATGTCATCCTCAACGGTCTCTCTCGTGGCCTGGACATGACGGTGATTGACCAGGGTTTCGGCACCCAGTCCGGCTGCCCGGTGGCCTACTTCCCCACCACCGATGCCCTCGGCCTTGTGATGCCCAGCAACTCCCCGGCGGTGAACTCCCTGTGGCTGCCCGCCATTGCCCTGAAGATCCCCGTGGTCATCAAACCCGGCCGCGAGGAGCCGTGGACCCCCTTTCGCCTCATCCAGGCCTTCATCGCCGCCGGAGCCCCCGCCGAAGCCTTTGGCTTTTACCCCACCGACCATGAAGGCAGCGGCGAAGTGGTGAAACTCAGCGGTCGCAACCTCGTCTTTGGCGATGTCGCCATGGCCAAGATGTACGAAGGCAACCCCCGCGTGCAGGTCCACGGACCCGGCTGGAGCAAGATCATCATCGGCGAAGACAAAATCGAAAACTGGAAGGAATACATCGACGTCATCGTCAGCTCCATCAGCGACAACGGTGGCCGTTCCTGCATCAATGCCTCCGCCGTCATCGTGCCGAAATACGGCAAGGAAATCGCCGACGCCATCGCCCAGCGTCTCGGCCCTGTGGAGCCCCTGCCTGCCGACGATGAAAACGCCCGCCTGTCCGGCTTCGCGAATACCAAGATGGCCGACTACATTGACGGCGTGATCGACTCCGACCTCGCCGACAAGCCCGGTGCCGAAGACGTGACAGCGAAGTACCGCAACGGACCCCGCAAGGTGGAGTTCCAGGGCGGCACCTTCCTGCGCCCCACCATCATCCATTGCAATAGCTGGGATCATCCGCTGGCCAACCGCGAATTCCTTTGCCCCTACGCCAGCGTGGTCGAGGTAAAGCAGTCCGAAGTCCTCAGCAAAATTGGTTATTCCCTCATCGTCACCGCGATCACCGAAGACCCCGAATTCACCGATCAGCTCCTTGAGTGCCCCACCATTGACCGCCTGAACCTCGGCCCCATCAGCACCATGAAAATCAGCTGGGACCAGCCCCATGAAGGAAACATGTTCGAGTTCCTCTACAAGCGCCGCTCCATTGACCGGGCTTGATAGGATTGGGCGCTTGCGCCCGTGTTTCACTTCCTCTCCGCCCGTCGGTTTGCTCAGAGTCCTTTCATCATGCCTTTTTCCCCTTTCGATCACCAGCCTCGCACCCGCCTCATCTTTGGAAACGGAACCCTCTCCCAGATTGGTGAACTGACTCGGGAACTAGGCGGCAGGCGGGCGCTGATCGTCAGTGATCCAGGCATCGTGAAGGCAGGTTACGTGACCAGGGCTGCCTCGTATCTCTTGGCAGCGGGCGTGCTAACACGCGTCTTCGGAGAAGTGCGCGAAAACCCCAACACGGAGGATGTGGACCGCTGTGTGGATGCCGCCCGCGAATTCCGTGCAGACTTTATCATCGGCCTCGGCGGCGGCAGCAGCATGGATACAGCCAAGGGCTGCAATTTCATCTACACCAATGGTGGCCAGATGCAGGACTACTGGGGCACGGGCAAGGCCACCAAGCCCATGCTGCCGATGATCGCCATCCCCACCACGGCAGGCACCGGCAGCGAGTGCCAGAGCTACGCCCTTATCTCCGATGCGCTGACGCACGTGAAGATGGCCTGTGGCGATGTGAAAGCCGCCGCCAAGGTGGCCATCCTCGATCCCGAGCTAACCGTCTCACAGCCTCACCGCGTCACCGTTTGCACCGGCGTGGACGCCCTCTCCCATTCCCTGGAAGCCGCGGTCACCAACAAAGGCAACGCCTACTCCACTGTCTTTGCCCGTGAGTCCTTCCGCCTCTGCCACGAAGGCTTCACCCGCATCCTGGCCGAGCCCAAGGACCTGGAAGCCCGGGGCCAGATGCTGCTGGGTGCTGCCTATGCAGGCATCGCCATCGAGAACTCCATGCTCGGTGCCGCCCACTCTTGTGCCAACCCTCTCACCGCCAAGTTCCACGTTGTCCATGGCGAAGCCGTGGGGGTGATGCTGCCGCACGTGATCCGCTTTAACGCCGCCCTGCCCGAATGCGCCGCCGTGTATGCCAGCTACTACGCAGGCGACCTCGCCGCCCGCATTCAGGAACTCCTGGCCCAGGCCCAGATGCCCGTCCATATTTCTCATTATGGCGTAACTGAAGCGGACCTACATCCCCTCGCTGAAATGGCGATGAAACAATGGACTGCGCAGTTCAATCCAAGGCCGTTGGTGCTTGAGGACTTCGCTGCGCTTTATCGCTCTGCCCTCTGAAGTACAACAATCGGCAAGGGTTGTTTTTGGGGTTTCAAGGGCTTTGAAGAACCAATTCTTTAAGCCACATGTCGTGAGCTCCAGACCATAGCGACTGAAACTCTGAATAGGCGGAAGGCGGGTAGTCTCCAGGTATCGCGATAAATTCAAACTGGAGGCCGGAATCCGTCTTCATTTCCCAGTGACCAAAGCGAGAATCGCTTTTGCGCTTCATGCCTTGAAGAGATTCGGCAGAAACTCGCAATGATTGATCCCAAGTAACCGTGCTGCGAAAAGTGAAGGGGGTATTCCAGCAGAAAGGCGTCTGGCGTTCCTTAATGAAAGGAACCCTCAGGTAATCGGTTTCCCAGGCATTGGGTAGGCGCAGCTTGGTGACATCGCCTCGCTTTTCGATCGCGTTTGGCAAACTATAAGTTAGGCGCAGGATGGCAGGCTGTGAGAGGTCGGTAAGATTTTCAAAACTAAAATCTTCAAGCCGGTAGCTGCCCCTATCATCCAACAGATCTTGCGCATGTTGAAATCGAGCTTTGGGCTCCTGACGGGCAAAGGCACTTCTCATGCCACTGGCATAGTAGCCATGCAGGGTCAAGACCTCCTCGATACGAATACTATCAGAAGATAGGGAGGTTAGTTTGCGCTGAGACGAAACATCACCACTGGTTTTGAGTGGGCCAGGTACTTTTTTGATATGGGGCCCCTGTGGGTCAAGCACGAAAGCCGGGTAGCCCCACAGACCATAAGGACTGTGATCTGCAGCAGAAAGATGTGCGGCTGTGGTGTCGATGAATTGGGTGTCTTTCAAAGCAGGAACATGGACGATCACATGATTGAAAGCATCCAAGGTCGGTTGATTGAGCTCAAGATCCCAATGGGTGTTGATGAGGGCTAGATGAGAAATAATACCACAAGCGCGAAGCATGTGATGCAGCAGCAAAGCTTGGTCTTTACAGTCTCCATAACGTTGCTGGAGGGTGAAGCTTGGCGCATTTGGCATCTGCCCGCGCACTCCAAATTCGATGGCTTTGTACCGAACCGATTTTTGAACAAACGAAGCGAGAGCCCGAGCTTTATCGCGCGTGCTTTCGAGGCCTTCCGTCAATTTCTTCGCTTCAGATTCGATGGCTGGGTCGGGCTTAAGCCTGTCTGAAATATTTTGGAGGTATTTGGTTCCCACTTGCTCCCAAGTTTCTTTTTTACCTGCCAGGATGACTACCGGAGCCCATTTTTCAATAGGCTGCTGGTACGATTCATTTGAGGATAAGGGAGCATCAGCAACTTCATAGATCACGCTACCAGGCTCTCGGGTAACTTTGATCCGGTCCTTCATGACGAGGTCTTCTGAAAGTGACTCAGTGTCCCCCATGACGCAGATCAGTTCTGAGCGAGTGGGAATGCCTGCGGCATACAGATGACGAGTGAGTGGGAAGGTATCGGTCAATGAAAGGCGCTCAACAGTAATTTCACAATCCAATGTTAGGCCTGCTTTCATGCCTGGCACCTGAATGTGGACTTTACGTTCAGTGGTGGCCATGGAGCGATCATCCGAATCGAGAACATAGGCATCATCCATGCCTGCACGGGCCACCACTTTACCCTCAGCATCCAGTACTTCGGCCTTATTGACATGCAGTCGTTCGATCAAAGGATCATATGCATATTCCATGGAGCTGAAGGCATCAGCCCCTTCGTCATTGAGAATGCGGATGACCCTACGGACCGTACTGCGCATGGGTTTGTCTTTGGTGTATTGAATACAGCGCGCCCAGAGAAGCATAGCGGCATTGTGGCCCTCACCGTAGGTTGCAGGCAGAGCACGGAGCTTGTCCAGGTTGGCGGCGACGGATTTTGGTAGAGGAACGGCCTCAATGGGTGTCTTGATTTCGGTATTGGTCCCCTGCCCGAGGTAAGCAGCCGCATCCTTGAGCGCAGCTTTCACATCTTCGTCGTTCGGTGCCTTCTGCGCTGCTTTTTCAAAACTCGACTTGGCATCGCGATACCACTTACGCCCCATGTGGGCCCACCCCCGCATGAGATCAAGTCTTGCGGTATCTTGCTTTTTTTGTTCCAACATTTCTGCTAATTCCAATGCCCGTTCATGATTGCTTTGGCGATTGGAATACTCCCCGAGAGCATAGAAGCCTTCAAGGAAATCGGGCTCTAATTTGATCAGGTTCTCTAGCAATTCAGCTGCACGCTTGGAATCCCCCCCTTGATCAGCCACTTGAGCCTGCCACAGTCGTGGCCGTGGTTCGGGATACGCTTTTGCATAAACATCCGCCACGGCACTGGCTTCGCTATGATGGTCGCCTTTCAGCAATTCATTGATGAAACCCAGAACGGCATCGTGTTGCTGGTAGCCCTCTTTGACAAGACGCTGGAGTTGGGCTGTACCCTCCTGAATCTTACCGACTTTGAGCAGCAGCCAAGCCTGTCGCATCTGGTGGCCGTGATCGTCAGCAAAGGAGCGTTCCTTCGCTGCATCCATGGCGGCTAAGGCATCATCAAATTTCTCCTGCGATTCCAGCACATGGGTGATGTTTTCAAAATAGGTGCGATCATCTGGATTGATGGAACTGGCCTCCTTAAAATAGCGAAGCGCAGCAGGCCATTCTTCACGATCATTGTACCAAAGACCGATTTGGTTGACGAATTTGGAGAGGCTTTCCGTCCGGGGCTCGTTGTTTAGCACCAGTGGAGACGGAGAGGAAGGCTCGAAAAGTTCGATGCCATCCATGGCGGCTCGCACACCGGCCAATGTGGCGGTTGGAGACTTGCGAGTCCAGCCAGCCAGCATCCAGGCATGCTTACCTGATTGATGAATACGGAAGAGGTAGAGGTAACGATTCCCATCATCAGACTCTCGTTCCGTGGTGATCTCCAGACCTGGAAAGGGCTTGTCGATCGTTCGGGTGGTGAAGTCATTACCATCACGGCGGTAGGTGAAATCGTATTCGGCCATGCAAGCACGGGCCAGAGCCTCTGCGACTGGCGGAGGTGAACTCATCTGGTGGTGATACGGCATGACAAGAACCACACTCGCCAGTGTCTGAGCTCCAAAATCCGCCAACGCTGGCAAAGGTTCTGCCTCTTTTCCGGAAGACCAAGATTGCCAACCCATTTTGGAGATTGTCGTTCGATAACCAAAGGCTGGGCGATTCACATCCAACTTTTCATCGAGCCCGGGAACCTGGCGTGACATGTCCAAGACGCGAAAACCCGCCACTAGAGAGCGAGCTGATTCTACCACAATGGCTCTTTGATCCGAATCGCCCCAGACCATGATCTGCCAAGCAAACCCTTGATGGGTGGCCATCCAATGTTCATAAGCGATTTCTTTTTTGACCGAGTTTGTCCAAGCAACAGTGCTGAGGTTCACGAAGTCCAAGCCCGCAAGTTGCACACGTTTTTCCTGCTGCTGAAGAACCTTGCTTTTGGTGGTTAGGCCAGCTTTTACAGAATTAAGCATGGCATCCAGACCATTGTCCAAAAGTGCAGCGCTATGCTCGGCTATCACGATGGCATAGATTTGATCGGGTTGTTTGATGAAAGCTGTGCACGCCAGCGGAGATAAAGAGGTGGGTGTCTGAGGCCGCCAGGTTGTGTCTGGTGGCGTGAGGGAAAAGTTCCATCCTTCCTGTACGGACGTACCTCCAGCCACCTGAGCATTCGCCTCCTCGGCCACTTTTTTGGCTAACTGACCGAGAGGCTCAGCTAGGTAGAGCGCGGCAATGCCCGCCATAGAGATGAGGGTAAGCACCAAAGCCCAGATCGCTTGCTTACGGCCCTGGTTGAATCTTTGACGATCATATAAAGCAAGACCAACAATCGCCAAGATCAAAGAGGTCATGAGCATGGGGACGTTCACCAGCAAGATGGCCCAATTCAGACCTAGCGGCACCCATCCGCTATCAATCACAAAGCTCCACACATGACCAACCATGAAAACGGCGAGCAATATGGCTAGGGACAGCACACAAAGGCTGCTCGTGTGCGGACGCCGCATGATAGAAACACATTTGCAGATCCCTGCGAAAAGCAGCACCAAGGTCAAGCTGGTAGTGATGTGGCGCCCTGACTCGTATGCGGCGGAGGTGGTGTCCGTGGCAAGCAGGAAAGCAAGGAAAATCATGCGGGGGTTTTAGCGGATATTTTTATTCTCTGCAATCAGGATGGTAGGTGAGATTTTAATACCCCAACGGGAGATCTGAGCTAATCTTCCCCTTGGCATTTGGATGTGCACTGCGTTAACTTTAGTCCATATGCGTTTTCTGCTTCTCTGCTGTTTGCCTTTGGCTCTGACCCAATGCGTGGATCCTTATGGCAATCCGATGTCTCCTTTCGGCCCAGGGGCACCAGCTCCTTATACCGATGGGAGAGAGCAGTATCGTACCGACATGCGAGAGCAAGACAGCGGACAGGCACAGCAGGCGTATGATCGCGGGCAGCGAGATGGAAGTGACGATGCCCGGAGTGGGATGCCACGAAATTTACAACGCAATCCTTTTGGTTATTCTTCAACTCAAGCCACAGCTTATAATGATGGTTATGAGCAGGCTTATCGTTCTTCCATACCAGCCAGCAGTGGGATGCCAGGCTACGGCCCTGCCCCTAGCTACCCGAGCCCCGGTGGCTACACACCGCCTGCGTTACCGCCAAGCAATGCGTCTCAGAATGATCCCTCATACAGTCAGGGATATGAATACGGTCTCCGTGACCGGGTAGCAGGAAGGCAAGCAGATGCCGGAGCCCACGTAGGCCGCTATGATCCACGCTATCGGCGGAGCTTTGAGCGCGGGTATTACGATGCCTTTGAAGCTCGATAACCTTCCTCATATAAGGAACTCAATAGGGCCCATATCCTCAAGATGCTTCACTTGCCGATGCAGAAAGAGGAGAAGATGACGTCTAGGATCTGCTCCACATCCACCACACCGACGACTTCACCGAGGGATTGCAGAGCCTCGCGAAGATCCAGGGCCACATATTCAGGAGCGGCGCCATCAATCAGAGCTACGCGGGCTGCCTGAACCTGGGAGACAATGCGCTCAAAGCAGATCTTATGACGAGCATTAATGGCGATGGGATGATCTGCCTGCATGCTCCCCACATTCATGATGAGAGTGCGGATGGCATCGCGAAGCGTCTCGACGCCGACATTCGCCGTGCAGGAGAGCGGAACGCCGCCAGCCCAGTCCGGATGGAGCCCCTGATCGGCTTTATTTAAAATAAGGATGCGCCTGGCCTCGGCCTGAGGAGGCAGGGACACGCGCTGGGCAGCTGAGGGAGGGAGGCTGCCATCCACCACTTCTAAGATCAGATCCGCACGCTCCAGCTCGCGCTGAGTCCGCTCGATGCCGACGCGTTCAATTTCATCCTGGCTGCTGCGCAGACCGGCGGTATCAACCAGGCGCAGAGGAATGCCGTGAACCTGGATAATCTCCTCGATGGTATCGCGAGTAGTGCCGGCCGTGGGGCTGACGATGGCGCGCTCAAAGCCTAACAAAAGATTGAGCAAACTTGACTTGCCCACATTGGGTTCGCCGCAAATGACAGTGCGCGCACCGTGGCGGAGGATGCGGCCTTGCTCACTGGTCGCAATGAGCCGACTCGCACGCTCTAACACTAAGTCCATTTTTGCCACCAAAGAAGCCCCTGTATCTGGAGAGATATCTTCTTCAGGGAAATCGATATACGCTTCGACGTGGGCCAACACAGGGAGGAGCTCCTCCTTCAACGCCATAGCTTCTTTACCAATGGCCCCGCCAAGTTGCTCATGCGCTGCCTTTAGAGCGAGTGTGCTTTGAGCATGGATGAGATCCATGACGGCTTCCGCCTGGGTAAGATCCATCTTCCCATTGAGAAACGCACGTTGGGTGAACTCGCCAGGCTCGGCTGCACGAGCACCCGCAGCGAGGAGGCTTTCTAGAAGCTTTTGAGTGACGAGTAAACCTCCGTGTCCCTGAAATTCGACAACATCTTCACCCGTGTAACTGGATGGAGCACAGAAGATGAGGAGCAGTCCTTGATCTAGAGTTGTGCCATCGGCATCTCTGGCAGTTACGAGATGAGCTTGCCGTGCAGGTAAACTCACAAGATCCCTAGCCGTATGAAAAACTTTCTGGGCAACCTCCAAAGCCTGAGGACCTGTGACTCTTAAAACGCTAATCGCCGCCTCTCCCAGTGCAGTGGAGATGGCGGCGATGGTGTCGTGAAGCATTAGCAACTTTGCGGTTAAGAGGGCAGAGTGGAGGTAAATTGGCGGTGACAATGATCACAGTGCCATCCCACCTGCAGAAACCCAACTCACAGCCTTACTTGCTTTTTTTCTTTTCGCCGTCGTCCTTTTTAGCCCCGTCCAGAGGGGTGATGATCGGGCGGTCTTTCATTTCTGGCCAGATGAGCCACTTGTCTCCTTCTTTCACGAAGGAGATGAGGAAGAGCTCTTCGATGCGGTCTGTCAGAGTTTCCTGAGAAGTGCGAACCGTCGCGTGAACGTAATTTTTTTCCTTTTCTTCCACGAGGCCCAAGACATCAATCTTCAGAGTATCCTGTTTCTTCTTGGTGACCTCAGGAGCCGCATTCACACGCTTATGCCAAGCACTGCGGTCTGTGATATAAAACTCCTGAGGCGTAAGAACTTCAAGGTCACGGATTTCTTTGACACCGAAGCGCTCCAGCATCTGGGCTTCTTCTGTCATGGTAGGGGCCGTCTTGATGATGGCGATGGTTTCCTTCTGCTTGCGTTCCAAGGAGCTTGGCAAAAGCATGACGGAAGCCGTTTTCCAATCCTGAGCTACAACGCTCTCCAGGTACTTTTTCACCATGGTGGCGCATGGATGATCCAGTGGCAGTTGAGCGCTCCAGGAGGAGCTTGCGAGGGCAAGGAAGCTCAGGGCCACAGAGAGGCGAAACAGAGGAAGGGCAGAATGCATAGAGTCAGCTTAGACCCGCGTGATCGCGGATTGTTCGGGCTTTTTAGCCCGCACCATGAAGAACGTCAAATGGAGAAACCTGTCCTTTGCTAGGGATTGCTCACAATCTCTCATGCTACCGCCCGTGAATGCAAGAAATCGTAGCCAGAGTAACAAAACCATTCATGCTGGAATGAAGTGAAAACAACAAAGCCGAGGATCGTCCAAGGAACCTCGACTTTGTTGGATAAAAAACGACGATTGATTAATCCAGCGAACGTTTGGGCGTGGCAATGCGGACAGGGTCGGGATCACCCGGTTTTCTAGGCGCAGCCGCCGCGACTTGAGTAAAGCGCTGCACTTCGTAGTTGGCGACGTTCACAGATAGATCAAGGCGGGCCAAAAACTCCCAAGTGGCAGCCACGCCAATCTCATCTGCGATCTTGCGTGCCTCCAGATAAGCGTCAAACGCATCCGCCATTACCTGAAAGACAGCCACACCGTTCGGATCGCCTTTGATCTGGCGCATCAAACGCTGGTAGTTTGATGCCTCCGCCCGCATTTGATCCAGGGTTTCACCACCACCAGCCCGAGGAGTCAACGCAAGCGCGACTAAAGTGCTACCCGGGCGCACCGTTGGCTTGATGACATAGGAGCCACTCAGAGTCGGGTTTGAGGCGGCACGTTCCAGCATTGCCTGTAATTTAAAAGCATCGTAGATAACCTTGCTGCGGCTTTTGTTTTTAATGCTATCGAGATCCGCCAAATCCTTGACGAAATAATTCAAAACATCACGTGGCGTGGTTTTCACCTCCACAGGCTTACCTGAACCGTAGGTGAAAGAGATTTTAGCTCCTGCCAGGGTAGCTTTGAATGTAGGTTTCAAGGGATCTTTTGAAGGATCCAGTGCTGTCCATTTGGCTAGATCACCTTTGGTGGCGGCGATGACCGCATCAGCAACGGCTGGTAAAGTGGAGCGAATCACCACCGCGATGTCACCGAGAGATGACAAAATATTTTTGTTAGGCTGCAAACCTGCCGTGGCCAAGGCTTTATACGCTTCAGCCACTTGATCCATCTGGAAGGTATTGACGGAAGGAGCGATGTCTGGCCACGCCTGCTGGGCAGCCTGAGCGCTACCAAAAATCTTAGTCAACATCGGCAAAAAAGGATCAATTTTAACATCCTTGTATTCGAGCTGACTTTTCACTTTATCGAGCCCATCAATGATGGGTTTGATGAACTCAGCCTCGTTTAATGTTAGAACCCCCTGTTTAGCAACCAGGATACGTGTCTCATTCGGTTTTGCCGGATAAGGACGTGGGTTGGGAAGGCGGACGTATTTAGGAGCAGGCGGTTGGTAAACGGGCGTTTGATCCAGCAGTCCTTTCAGGCGTTCGAGTTCAGTCAAAAGCTTATCAATTTCAGCTTTTTTCTTTTCACGATCCACTTTGGCCTCATCCAGCTTTTTGCGGAAGCTATCGAGATCTAAAAATTTGAGTTCCGCCTGAACGGATGTCGTATCAATCTTACTGAGTTCATCATCAGTTTTCTTGAGCTCCAACTCTGCAATGCGCTTTTTCTCATCCAGATCTTTGGGGTCTTCTGCGATCGGCGGGAGTTTTTTGATCTGTTCAACCATCCGCTGATGCTCCTCTTTAGTCACGGGGGGAAGATCTGAGAGGATCTTGTTGACGGCACTGGCGAGACTGATACCAACCATGACCATGACGATGATGAGCACACCAACGACGTTCGTCATGGTGTCCATCAAAGCGACGAAGGGCAATTCCTGCTCTTCATGTTTGTGCTTGGACATAAAAAGATAGGCTAATTAAGATTTCTTTTCCGCTGGAGTGGGAGCAGCGGTGCCTGGAGTTGGCGGGGCGGAAATTTTGCCGCGATACTTATCGAACAAAGCAAGATCAAGCTGACCACGCCCTGGAATAGGCAGTTTACCCACACGAATGCTGTAGTCTGCCTCTGCACGCCCAGCCCCCGTATTGAAGGCGCCTTGCCCGTCATCGCGAATGAGGAAGAGGATAAGGGAGTTTTTGTCTTTACCCACCTCACTGAGGAAATGGTTATAAGCCACATCGGCAACAACCACGCTGGGCGTAGCAGCTAAGCGATAATCTTCGCCCCAAGCACCCAGTACTTTGAGAGCACCGGACGAGCATTCCACGAAATAAACCTTCGTTGTATCTGCCATGCCGGAACCCGATGGTTGAACGACCACGGGTGGAACCTTTTTATCTGGCGGCACCTGACGTTTTTTCAGTTCAGCGGCAAGTAACTCGATTTCTTTCTGAGTGTCCTTCTGCTGGCGACCAATGCCATCGATTTCCGTTAAAAGATCATCCAGTTCTTTTTGCAGCTTCTGACTTATTTCTTTGTTCTGCTCTTTAAGCTCTTTGGAAGAATCGAGAATTTTACGAAGTTTAACAAAACGCAGCTGCTTGTCCTCAAGGTTTTTTTGGACTTCCTTAAGTTTAGCAAGCTTCTCAATCACCAATTGCTGAAGTTTTTCACGCTCTTTGAGCTCCTTGAGCATGTCTTTATACTCTTGGGCCATTTTAATCTCTTCCGGTGTGCGTCCCTTAGTCTGCTGAGACTGAGAGACGCACAAAACGACGATGATGAGGATCAAGACGCCGATCAAGGAGCATAGAATGTCCAAGAAAGGAATGAGAAGAATCTCGTCTGTTCCTTTATGACGTCGTTTGGCCATGGGGGATCAAAGAATGAAAACGCAGAGCGGGGTGGAAAGGGATCAGTCTTGCTTGCTGAACCATCCCTTCTTTTTGACCTGATGGATGATAATCTGCTTACCCCCCAATTCCGTCAGAACATTGTTGAGCCCCTGAATTCCAGAAGCCAAAGCGCGCGTGTAATCACTGGTGGTCTTCACGCTATCCTTAATAGCGCCGGTGAGGTCTTCCCGCATGCGATTGACGGCAATGGCGAATTCAGCATCCACACGTTCCTGATGAGCTGTGGCGCGCTTATCGAGGTTTGCCGCCTGCTCATTGATGCGAGCGGAGAGTGAGTTGAGATCAACAAGGAATTCCTTTTGCGCCTGAGCTACAGCTCTGACAAGGGTTTCCATGACACCATTGGTATCGCCACCAGCGATGCTACCACCATCATTGAGACGTGGGAGGAGTATTTCGTTACAGAAGGCATCAATGTCGTTCAGACAGTCGTCTTCGCTCTTCATCATGGAGTTCATGGGGAAGTTCAGCAACATGGCCAATACGAGCCCCAGAAGAGTAGCGTCGAAGGCCGTGCCCAGACCGCTTGTCACGCTATTGATGGAAGCCATGATGGCTGAAACGTCTTCCACATTGGCGAAGTTCATACCACCGATAGCATGGGATAGGCCCAACACTGTACCGATGAACCCGAGGATCGGAATGGCCCAAAGGAAAGCCTTCAAAAGGGTAAAGCTGCCGCCGATGCGCATGCTATCAATGTCCGACTGGCTGGAAAGCATGTTGGTCACATCTCCGACGTTTTGTTTCACCTCGAAAAGTTCCAAAGCTTTGCGAATGCGATTCACCATCATGCTGTCGCGTAGGCGGACGGGGAGCTTGTAGAGATTGTCAATGAAAGCACTGACGTTCTGGGCATTGATTTCGCTGCCAAGTTCCCAAGGCAAAACATCCAGAAGAAGAGCCTCGCGCTGATGACGAAGTTTCTTGAACTTGAGGTAAAGGATGGCCATGGCCCATGTGAAGAACAAGGTGTTGGTGAAGCTCACCAGCATGTGTTTGTAGAACAACGAGGCAATGAACTGCATCCCGGTGTAGTCAGCAGGAGAAGTGCCCTCTGGCGCTTGGAAGGGATATAAGATACCCACCCATGCAAGGAACAATACAACACCCATGCCAAAACTGAGCATTGGGTTTGGATTCGATGGGTCTGTTTCCTCCCAACCACCGCGCTCCTGACGATGCTGTTGAAGCTCATCTGCTGGAGGAGCAACTTCACCAGATGATTCATACGGTGCAGATGCATCTGGTGGGGGGGTATATCCCGTTGGAGACGGCAGGCCAGACGGAGGAGGTAGATCCCCGCCGACACTGGCAGGAATGGAAAGCTTGCTGTTGCAACCGGGGCAGCGGACGACTTTGCCAGCCATGTCGGGCTCGGCCTTCAACTGCATGTCACAAGAGGGGCACTTAAATTTCACAGTTTGTTTCTCCTTCGTTCCTGATGGTTTATGGGGGTGGGCAAGTGGGATGTTATGAAAGCGTTTGTAGGCGTCTCAACAAGTTCTTTTCTACCCTGAATACGCGCTTTTCAAACATTTGCCGCGATTTGGTCAATTCCGGCTCATTGCAAGCTCAAACAAGTACCATCTGAAGTGTCCACATCTGACGGCATGACGCGTATCAAATGTGGACAGATGATCGTGTTTATATGTTCGATTTCGGGCGTGCCTTTTGGGCAATTTTATGAAGGATTCCGTTCACGAAGGAGCCCGACTCCCCTGCCCCGAGCGCTTTGGCAATTTCAATGGCCTCGTTGATGATCACTGGCGCTGGCACCTCTGGCACGTGCATGATCTCATAAACGGCAAGGCGCAAAACATTGCGATCCACGTGAGCAAGACGCTGAATGCGGAAATTTTCAAGGACGGGCTCGATCAAGCTGTCAATCTCAGAGAGATTCGACTGCACACCCTGAATGAGGGATTCTGCATAAGTGCGGACGGAATTTTTAGCATTGTGGATGGTCCAGAAAGCCTCCTGTTCCTCTGGGGTATGCTCCCCATGGAGTTCACTGGCGAATAAAAACTGGACGGCAGCCTCACGGCCTTCACGGCGTTTTCCCATAATAATTAGACTGTCTCCAGTTCAGGTTGACCGGCAAAACTGGCGCGCATCTTACGGAATAGCGCAATCATATTGACAGCGACCTGGGCGGCCTCTGTGCCACGATTGATTTTCACGCCTAGACAACGCTCTTCGGCTTGTTCTTCAGAACTTACCAACAGGACTTCGTGCACTACCGGAAGTGTGTGGCGCACGGCCATCTGTTGAAGAGCATCAGTGACAGAGGCACCTACCAAGTCAGCATGCTCTGTAGAACCGCGGATGATGACACCGAACGCAATCACTGCATCTGGCTTGGTATTTTTGATCACCAACTCCGCGCAGACTGGGATTTCAAAGGCCCCAGGCACACGATAAACAGTGATGGTGGCATTGGGTGCCAGCTCTTCGAGTTCTTCACGACCAGCGTCAATCAGACCCTGCACGAATTGATTGTTATAGAGACTGGCCACGATCGCGATGGAAACGCGATCCTGGATGGGGCGAGGACGACTGGGACCGTATTGTGACATGAGAAGATTATAAGAGCCTGAGAATGAGGCGGTGCAGATCAGAGCTTGTGCCCGAGTTTTTTCTTTTTGGTTTCGAGGTACTTTTTATTGTGGGGGTTAGGCTCTGAAATGACGGGGACTTGCTCCGTGATTTCAAGTTTATGCCCCTCTAATCCCACGACTTTGCGCGGATTATTGGTCATGAGGCGAATTTTACGCACCCCAAGATCCGAAATGATTTGAGCCCCAATACCGTAATCACGAAGGTCCATGGCGTAACCCAGTTTAAGGTTAGCCTCGACGGTATCCAGCCCCTGCTCTTGCAGCTTATAGGCCATAATTTTTCCATGGAGACCAATGCCACGGCCTTCATGCCCGCGCATGTAGATGATGATGCCGCGACCTGCCTCAGCCACTTTGGTCATCGCCGCGTGCAGTTGACTGCCACAATCACAGCGGCGAGAGGCAAAGATATCGCCAGTGAGGCACTCGCTGTGAACCCGAACGAGGGTCGGGGTTTCGGCATCAATATCACCCATGACCAAGGCTACGTGGTGAACGCCATCGAGACTGCTCTTATAAAGGTGTAGTTTGAAAACACCAAAATCCGTTGGCATGTCCACGACTTCGATCTTCTCCACCAGTTTTTCGCTGCGGCGGCGATAGGCTATCAAATCGGCAATGGAGCAAATCTTAAGTTTATGCTTTTTAGCAAACTTTTGAAGATCTGGCATGCGTGCCATGGTGCCATCGGGATTCATGATCTCGATCAGGACACCCGCTTCGCGCAGTCCAGCCAGACGGCAGAGATCCACAGCAGCTTCTGTGTGACCTGCACGACGGAGGACTCCACCTGGCTTTGCCACAAGAGGGTTGATATGGCCTGGTTGGACGAAGTCAGCAATCGTACTTTTAGGCTCCCCCAAGAGCCGAATGGTGCGGGCACGATCCGCAGAGCTAATGCCGGTGGTGATACCCTCCGCAGCATCCACAGTGACCGTGAAATCGGTGCGGAAAGCCTCGCGGTTTTCCGGAACCATGCTCTCCAGATTCAACTGCTGAGCGATACCCAAAGAAACTGGCACACAGAGCATACCCCCACCTTCACGAACCATGAAAGTGACCATCTCAGGCGTGATCGCCTCGGCTGCACAAATGAGGTCACCCTCATTTTCACGGTCCTCGTCATCAGTGACGATCACCATGCGGCCGACACGGATGTCCGCGATGACGGATTCGACAGAGTCGCAGACGTGGGTCTTCTTGCTGGGCATAGGGAAGTTGGAAAGAACTGCATCAGAACAAAAGATGTCTGACGGCTGGGGAGATACGATTCTAGCCTCACCTTGGGCCAATTCCAGTGCCGATTTGATCTTTTCAATCCGTGATGCTCACCCGGACGTGCCGATAAAAAACATGCGCGATTCCCAACCAAAGCACGGGGACCATCAGGACAAAGTAGCGCGGCAGGCTGGGGGCGAGGGTGCTGCCCCCCAAGTAAAAAGCAGCCATGCCCATTAGAAGCCAAATTTCCACCGGGATGCTGCGCCAGAACCACAATCCCAATAAGCCCGCCGCAGCAGCTAATAAAATGACGGGACCGTTAAAGGCAATCAAGACAATGGTGCGAAGCTCTTCTGGCTGGTGAGAACGAGGGAAACCGAAGGCGAGACGGGTGAGATTGCAGACCCAATTGTAGGCGACTTTAGCTGGAGCGGCTTTGAAATTGGCCATGGCGGCCGCCTTCAGCCGCTCTTCACGCTCCAAGATGGGGTGGGTCAGTAGTTCTGTGTAAAACTCGCGATGTACGGGATTTAGAAATTCTTTGGTTCGCACATCAGCTTTGCCAAACCAGTGACCATTTTCGCCCTCGTGATGGCTGCTCATCCAGTAAAGCAGTTCCCCACTGTTGGTGGACCAGCAGAAGAATTCTCCCGTTTTAGATTGGGTGTAGGCTAAATAAGGCGAGCAAAAAACGAGCGAGCCCGCCAAAATAACTAGGGTGCGCAGCAGAGCTGGTCGCCATTCTTTGATGAATAACAGCGCTCCGCAAAGAACGGCTGTAGCCATGAGCACATGCCCAAAAAAGACCCGGGTTAAGATGAGTGTTCCGAAAAACACGATAGTGAGCAAAGTCCACGTCCATCTTTTGTCCCTGAGGGCGTGAGTGAAGCTCCAAATAAAGCCTGTAAAGGTAAAGGTGGAGAGTGGCTCCGTCATGAGCGCCGCCCCCATCCAAAGTAAGGTGGGATGAAAAGCCGTGATCAAAGCACCAGCGAAAGCCCATGCGGAGTTGGCGTAATGGCGGACGGTCAACCAAACAAAGCCGACCGCCCCAGCCATGAAAACAGCATTTAAAAACCGCGCAAATAACCAATGGTCTGGCCCGCCCCCTACGAAAGGCATGAGAAGAATGGGGTAGGCCGGGCCGTTGACAATATCTGGCTCCGCTTCCGTAACGTAATATCCCTGCGTTAAGTTAGTCGCATAATCCAGATAACGCTGCTCATCCCACATCGGTTTTTCCGAGTGTCGTAAATAAGACAACAACCCGTAAACCAAAAGGGTGATCAGAACCAGAATGATTCCTGGCCGGTGAGAAGTGGCGGGGGCAGTGGACGAAGATGACATTTCAGTACTGAAAGGGCACGGAAGAAAAGCGCCAGCAAAGATTTGTCTTCCTACAAAGCTCGAGCAAAAGCCCCACCATCCACCAAAAGAGCTTCCCCAGTGATGTAGCTACCAGCCTCACTGGCAAGCATCAAAGCAGGACCAACCAGTTCACGAGGAAGTCCCCAGCGACGAAGAGCGGTGCGATTGGCAAAGGCTTCTTTTTCAGGATCACTGAGTAAACTCATGGGGAGATCTGTGAGAAAAGGCCCGGGGCAAAGACAATTGACGGTGATATTAAAAGTGCCGAGGTCAATGGCGCTGGCTTTAGCCAGCCCTATGAGGCCAGCTTTACAGGCCGAGTAGGCATTGCGTTTTTCCTTCGAGCCTACGCCCAAAACCGAGGAAATGTGGATCACCCGCCCCCACTGGCGCTCCTTCATTCCAGGGACTAAATAGCGTGTGAGCGCCATGCAAGAAGTGAGGTCCAGTTCGACAATGCGGTCCCAGGCCTCGTCGGTGATCTCATCGATGGCTTGAGGTTGATTTGAACCTGCATTGTTAATGAGGATGTCCACTTTGCCCAATCGTTTAACGATCTCGTCAGCCAGATTTTTCACTTGAGCGCGATCAATCATGTCCGCGACCATCCATTCCACTCGCACGGGCAAACCCTCGCCAATCTCTATCGCAGCAGCTTTGAGATCCGCCTCGCTACGGCTGGAAATGAATACATGAGCCCCGGCCTCGGCAAAACCACGGGCCATAGCCTTGCCCAGTCCTTTGCTGCCGCCAGTGACCAGTGCGACTTTACCGGTAAGATCAAAAAGTGGGTGAATCATGATGTAGCATCATACAAGCCGGGCACGAGATTCTTGCAACCGTCTCACAGCTTCTGCGTTCGATTCAAAAGCAAAATCCTCCAAGGAGACTTCGTCCAAAGGTATGAGAAGAATCTCAGAGACTTCCGCCGGACAGGGGCTGAAGTGCTCGAAGCTTTCCACTTGGGTCAGAAAGAAAAGATCCAACGTAGGCCAGAGATAGTCTTGATACCAATACCAGTTAGGCAGAGACATGAAATATCGAAACGATGACGGAGGGATGTCCAAGCCCACTTCTTCTCTTGATTCCCGGGCAGCCGCTTCCTCGCCTGCTTCACCAGGTTCCACAACGCCTCCTGGCAGCCCTAGTTTACCAAGCCCAGGCTCATGGGCACGACGCGTGACAAGCAGTCTCTCTTGAGCATCTAATATCAAAGCCCCTGCGGCAGGGAAGGGTGTGATATAATGTTTATAACCACACTCATTACAAACATGCTGCCGCTCCGAAATGGCAGCCATGGATTCATGTCCACATCTGGAACAGTATTGATAAGGAGAACCCGAGAGCATAATCAACGTCTAACAAATTTTAATTCATGTATTTACCCACCTGCTCGCAAAGCCCGACGAATGTTCTTTCGGCAAGATTCATAGGGCGTCCTTTCAGATGGGATGTCACCCAACGACGACGGAGACGTGCTTTAGGCAAAGGAACAGGAACGAGCTGCCCTGCTGCTATTTCATTCCGCGCAATCCACCGCGCTGCAATTGCAACACCCAATCCAAGTTTGGCCAATTCTTTGATCGCTTCACTGCTACCTAACTCAATGAAGTGATTGAGACGTACGCCTTGTTTCAAAAAGAACTCCTGGATCATGGCAAAGTTTAAACTGCTACGACTGGAGACGATAAAAGTCTCTGAACTAGCATCTTTGATTCGCGGGTTTTTGGTAGCCCAAGCATGAAGGGGCGAAACCAAAAATTCCAGTTCATCTTCAAAAATGGGGTGGCAATCCAAGCGCGTCACATCGGGCGGACGCAACGTTACGGCTAGATCCACTTCATTGGAGAGAAGTTTTTCGATCGTCTGTGGGGTCTCCCCTGGCACCACCCGGATTTCATATTGAGGAAAGCTTTCTTTAAATTCCCGTAAAACGGTGGGGAGGATGAACTGGGAAGCTGCAGGGGTACAACCGATGGTTAGGCGGCCACGAGGAGTCATATCCAGAGCACCTAGCATGGCACGGGCCTGAATCATTTCCTGCATGATGGTTTCCGCGTGCGGCAGTAGCTCACGCCCATGGTGGGTTAAATGGACACTTTTACCCTGCCGATGGAAAAGCTGACAAGCCAAGTCGGTCTCCAAGGCCTTGATGGCATGGCTGATGGCGGACTGGGTAAGATGCAGCTCGCGGCCAGCCTGGGTAAAGCTACCGCTGCGTGCCAGCGAGATAAAGGCGCGAAGCTGTCGGGTATCGAGCGGATGATCCATGAATTACATTCATACTGCATGTGAAAAAGATTGCGCGTGGTTTCTGCATGAGATTGGCACGCTGGCACCCCTGATGCTGATGCTGTCTATTGTTATGCCAAAGTCAGCTCTCCTATCCCCTGCCCCTCTTGCGGGTGTCGTCCAGCCGGTCCGCATCGGATTTATTCCGCTGGCCGACTGCGCCCCTTTGCTCGTGGCGAAGGAAAAAGAGCTGTTTCGCAAACATGGAGTTAAGGTCGAATTAAGTTGTGAGGTCGGATGGGCCACCATTCGGGAGAAATTGCTTTATGGCCAAATAGATGCTGCACATGCCATTGCCGGGCTGGCATTAGCCATGCGTCTGGGATTAAGCACGCCTCCTTGCCGAGTGGTGGCCCCATTCGTCTTCAATCTAAATGGCGATGCCATCACGCTGAGTCGTGACCTTTGGAACCGCGGCGTGCGTGATGCAGTAACCCTGAAAAAACTCATCCGTAGCACGACATCTCGTCGTTTGACTTTTGGGATGGTCTCCCGCTATGCCGCCCACCATTTTTTACTGCGCCGGTGGCTGATCTCTGGCGGCATTGATCCGAATACGGAAGTTCGTATCGTAGCTCTTCCCCCGACACAAATGGCTGCCAACTTAGCGGCAGGCCTCATTGATGGATACTGTGTGGGAGAGCCCTGGAACTCAGTGGCTGTAGATAAAGGTGTGGGCTGGATCGCGGCGACCAGTGAAGATCTCTCCCCCAAGCATCCAGAAAAAGTGTTGCTAATGAATGAGGTTTTTATTGAGCAACATGGCGATCAAGCACATGCCATTCGAGAGGCTTTGCGTGAATCTTGCGCTTTTTGCGATGTGTCTGAAAATCGCCCAGAGGTGGTCCGAATCCTCGCTGATAGCGGTTATTTCACCAACGGCGAAGACATCCTTCAGCGCTCACTCATAGGTCCATTTGATCTAGGCGTAGGCAAAAATATCGAGGCCTCCAAATTTCACATCTTCCATCGTTACGAGGCCAATGAAACTACCAGCGAGCGAGGTCGCTGGCTCGTGGATGAATTCATTGCCCACGGACTCATCCTTCCCAGTCAACGCAACGAAGCCAGTGAGGCCCTGCGTGAATGCTGGAACTCTGATGCCCTCCCTTTCCCTGCACCGCAAGCCGCCGCCAAGAAAACCAGCAAAACCAATAAACGTTCCAAATCCGCCCTCGCATGAAACCACCCGCCCACACATTCTCGCGCCGCAGTCTTTTACAGCGTTCCACCGCAGCCAGCTTAGGCACTCTTTTAGCGGGCCTCCCTCAGGGGTGGGTCGGCAGCGCCTATGCCGATGACTCTCCAGAACGACCAGATGTCAATCTAGGCATCATCGCACTCACGGACTGCTCCAGCATCGTTATCGCTCATGAAAAGAGCCTGTTTAAAAAATACGGTATCAAGTCCACCGTTACCAAAGGTGCTAGCTGGGCGGCTATTCGCGATTCATTGAGCAATGGCGACATTCAGGCCACGCACATGCTGATCGGCATGCCGATTGCTAGCACGATGGGACTGGGAGGTGCCCCTAAAAAGCCTATGATCATTCCTTGGCTTCTCAACCGCAACGGTCAGGCCATCACCCTCAAAAAGGAATTGAAAGGTAAAGTGGCCGATGATCCGAAAGCGCTGAAGCCTTTTGTGGATGAGGCTAAAGCCGCCGGAAAGCCCATGACATTTGCCATGACCTTCCCTCCAGGCACACATGCCATGTGGATGCGTTACTACCTGGCAGCCGGGGGGATTCACCCGGGAGATGCTGGGGGCGCTGGAGCTGATGTTTCCCTCATCACCATTCCACCTCCACAGATGGTGGCCAACATGAAAGTCGGCCAAATGGATGGCTTTTGTGTGGGAGAGCCCTGGAATGCACGCTCCATCGCAGATGACATTGGATTCACCTCCATCACCACTCAGTCCATATGGAAAGACCATCCAGAAAAGGTCTGTGCTTTCACCGAAGAATTTGCCGAGAAAAATCCCAAGACGGTCAAAGCCGTCCTGAAAGCTTTGCATGAAGCCAGTGTGTGGCTGGACAAAATGGAAAACCGCGAAGAACAGGCAAACATCGTCAGTGCCCCCACCTACATCAACTGCCCTCCAGAAACCATTTTGGGCCGTCTGCAGGGAAAATACGACATGGGAGATGGGCGCCGTTTCAGGGACCCCAATTACATGATCTTCAGTGACCGCAACTGCAACTATCCACAAGCGAAGTTTTGTGAATGGTGGCTCACGCAGCTCCGCCGCTGGGGCTTCACAGAAGGTGCTCCTGATTACGCCGCCGTTACGAAGCAGGTCATGCGTGGTGACATTTATGAAGAAGCGATGAAGGAGATCGGCTTCGCCCATGGCGGTGCCGACAATAAACCTGAATCGTTCTTCGATGGGAATGTCTTTGATCCTAAAAGCGATCTCGAAACTTACGCAGCTAGCTTCGATATCAAAAGCCTAAAAGCCTAACAAACTTTAACCCCAAAGCCAGATCTGGCTCACTGGCAGAGGTTTTTCTCTGCGCCGGATCTGGCTCCATGTCCGGAGCCCCTCTCTTTCATTATTCTACTTCTCCTATGAACCTGCTCCAACGTTACAAACTCGACTCATTCCTCCTGCCATTAGGCGCTATCCTTGTCTGCTGCTTCATCTGGTATGGCATCGCCGGGAAATCTGTGACCACTCTAAAGAAAGATGACTGGGGGGACACGGTCAAAGAAACCAAACGCTACGGCATTTCCAAAGATCTACCCACACCCGGGGAAACATGGACGGCCAGCCGCAAGTATGTGATGGAACCTTTCGCCAAGCGAGGAGAGTTGGATCAGGGCATTTTACGTTTTACCTGGTTGTCCCTAAAGCTTGTGGCCCAAGGATACTTTCTTGCCCTCGTCATAGGCACCCCCATTGGCTTTTTCTTGGGACTATCAAAGAAGTTCACCATCGCGTTTGACCCGATCATTCAAGTCTTAAGACCCGTTTCACCTTTGGCTTGGCTTCCTTTGGGAATGATTCTTTTCAGCGGCGTGAAGATCATGGACGAAGGTGGCCGCACCACCTTTGGAGCCTCAGATGCAGCGGCTCTCTTCACCATCGCCATCTGTGCCATGTGGCCCACGGTGATGAATACCGCTGTTGGCGTGCGTGCTGTACCTCAGGATTATTTGAATGTGGCTAAAGTGCTGAAGTTGTCGAAAAGCAAAACGCTGTGGAAAGTCCTCGTGCCAGCCACTCTGCCCTACATGTTCACGGGCTTTCGGCTCAGTTTAGGCATTGCTTGGCTCGTCATCGTAGCTGTGGAGATGCTTACTGGTAGGCCAGGAGTAGGCGGATTTTTGTGGCAGCAATACAACGCCAATAGCTTCGCCCACATCATTCTCTGCATCCTCACCATTGGCATCATCGGTTACGTTTTAGACCGTCTGATGAGTGTGATCGAAAACCGCTTCAAAACTGCTTAACGGAAGAAATTTCACTCGATATGCCACTCATCGAAATTAAAAATGCATCCAAGGGTTTCGGCCTACCAGGCCAGCGAACCGAAGTATTGAGCGATATCAATCTTTCTGTCGAAGAAGGTGAATTCGTTGTCATCGTTGGTTATTCTGGCTCAGGGAAAAGCACACTGATCAACCTGATCTCTGGTTTAGTGAAACCAGATGTTGGTGTAGCTATGATCGAGGGCAAACCCATCACAGAGCCAGGCCCAGATCGTGGACTCGTGTTCCAGAACTACTCTTTACTGCCTTGGTTGACTGTGGAGGAAAATATCTCTCTAGCCGTAGATGAAGTGTTCAAAGACTGGACCAAAGAACAGCGGGCTGCCCACGTAAAAAAACACATCGGCATGGTGAAATTGAGCCATGCAGCTCACAAACTGCCCAGAGAACTTTCCGGTGGTATGAGGCAGCGCGTCTCCTTGGCGCGCACACTAGCGATGAACCCCAAAGTCCTCTTGATGGATGAGCCGTTAAGTGCCCTGGATGCCCTAACGCGAGCCACTCTCCAGGACGAGATTGCTGAGATTTGGCTGAACAATAAAACCACCGTCGTTTGGATCACCAATGACCCTGATGAAGCCATTTTAGTAGCGGATCGAGTTATCCCCTTGTTACCAACTTCTCCAGCAACTTTGGGAGAATCAATTCAGGTGGACATCGAACGCCCTCGAGATCGCAAGGCCATCAATCACGACCCTAAATTCAAAAAACTCCGAGCACACCTGATCAGCATTCTGCTGGATGCCAAAAGTAAAAATAAAACGAAATCCAGCCTCAAACTGGCCCTGCCAGACATCCTTCCAGAGGATCTGAATTTGGTGAATA
The DNA here is from genome assembly GCF_014203045.1 of Prosthecobacter dejongeii. NCBI lineage: Bacteria > Pseudomonadati > Verrucomicrobiota > Verrucomicrobiia > Verrucomicrobiales > Verrucomicrobiaceae > Prosthecobacter > Prosthecobacter dejongeii. The sequence goes on along the minus strand of NZ_JACHIF010000007.1, from coordinate 235,275 downwards.
GCTTTGAGTTCCTGAACCGCCGGGGCCCTAAACGCCGCAACGAACTGAAAAATGAAGAAGTGGAGGTAACCGCATGAGTGTACTGAATCCCAAAATGCTCGAACTGGATCGCTTGTGGAAGATCTATGACACGCCCAAAGGTCCGGCAACGATCGTCAAAAACTTCAATCTGAAACTGAAGGAGGGTGAGTTTGCAACTCTGATCGGTCACAGCGGTTGTGGAAAAAGCACCGTGCTTATGATGGTCGCAGGTTTGAGTGAAGTCAGTCAGGGCAATATGATTCTCGCTGGAAAAGAAGCCGTGGGGCCGGGGCCAGATCGAGGCATCGTCTTCCAGTCTCCGTGCCTGCTACCTTGGATGACCGCATTTGAGAATGTCATGCTCGGCGTTAACCAAGTGTATTTCACGGCTAGCATGATGGAACGCCGCCAAATGGCTGAGTATTACCTCAGTATTGTCGGCCTATCCGATGCGATGCATAAATATCCATCAGAACTCTCCCAAGGCATGAGACAGCGCGTTGGTATAGCTCGGGCCTTTGCTTTGCAGCCAAAGATGCTGCTTCTAGATGAGCCGTTTGGCATGCTCGATTCTCTGACTCGTTACGAATTACAAGAAGTGCTGTTAGAGCTATGGCGTCGCAACCGCATCACCACGTTGATGGTCACTCACGATGTGGATGAGGCCATCTTCCTCTCTGACCGTGTGGTCATGATGACAGATGGTCCCGAAGCAGAAGTGGAAGACATTTTGAGCATCCCTTTTGAACGCCCGCGTAACCGCAAAGAAATCATGGAAGACCCACGCTATTACGAACTGCGTGAGCGCCTAATCACCTTCCTCAACGACCGTTCTCACATTCGTCCCAGCCGCGAACCTGAGTTTAAACCTTCCCCAGACATGGCTGCCGAAATGGCAGCTCACGTCATTCCTTTCCCGACAGCCGCCGCTTAGCCGAGAAAAACAACAATAACGCATCAACACCCACCCTCACTACCGATGAAAAGGCTAGCAATACTCCTGGCAACGGCTTCTTTGGCCCAAGCAGGTTCACCCGCCCCCATATCCTCTGTGCCACCCGCACCGCCCCTCCCTCCAGGGTATGCCCCCATCACACTCTTGGACGGTAAACTTACCGTGGATATCCAAGAGAAAATGCGCGTCGAAGTTCGCGAAAACAACTTTGACTTTAATAGTGCCGTTAACGGCCCTCAAGATGCCTCATGGCTACTTCAGCGCTTTCGGTTAGGCCTCGGATACAGTTTTACTCCTTGGTTTAAAATCTATGCCCAAGGGCAAGATGTGAGAGAGATCGGTGGCAGCCGACCGAATGAGATCGGAACTTTTGCGGCTGAAGGCGATGATACCTTTGATCTCCTCAAGGCCTATGTGCAATTGGGCGACATCAAAAAAGGACCGAGCGCCACCATCGGTCGTCAATTCCTGAGTTATGGAGATCAGAGACTTGTGGGCCCCTTGGAATGGCTGAACCAAGCACGTACCTTTGATGCGCTGAAACTGCGGTACGCCGCCCCCAAATGGTCCTTGGATCTTTTCAGTTCGAGTCCCGTGGTCTTCAAAGATCATGAGTGGAACAAGTCCACCTTCCTGGATGATGATGACAATCTGAATGAAATCTTCAGCGGTGTTTATTTCAGCACGCAATTCGTGCCGGTGAATACCACGACGGATTTTTATGTCTTCCACAAAATGGATGACGGCAATGCCAACTTCGGGCCCAAACTCGGCGACACCAACTTCCTCACCTTCGGCACTCTGTGGAAGGGCGATGCAAAGAAGCTACGTGGCTGGGACTATGAGACCGAAATGGCTTTCCAAACGGGTGAAGTCAACGGACGTGATCTGACCGCCTTTGCAGGCCACTGGGGAGCGGGTTATAACTGGCTGGGCCATCCATGGAAACCACGTCTAGGCCTGCAATACAACTATGCCACAGGCGACCAAAACCCTGCTGACGGTGACATCGAAACCTTCCAAAACCTGTATCCGACAAACCATTTGTTCTATGGCTACATGGACACCACCGGCTGGACCAACATGCACAATCCCCAGATCAACTTCAGTGTCATGCCCACGCCAAAGTTAAAGCTTATGCTGGACTACCACATCTATTGGAATGCTAGCAATGATGACGCTTGGCGCCGTGTCAATGGTGTCACCGGCGTCCGTCCAGTGAATGCAGCCGCTCGTACTGCCAGTAGCTTTCGTGGACAAGAAGTGGACCTGACTGCTGTTTACAAATTCAATCCTCACGTAGCACTACAGGCAGGCTACAGTCTATTCATCGCTGGAGACTATCTCTCAGACACTGGAGCGGATGATAATGCCCATTTTGGATACGTGCAGGTGCAGATTGACTTCTAACGATCAATAATACTGGAAAGCTGCAGCGATGCTACACGAGAGGCATTGAACTGGGCAGCCTGATAGGTGGAGGAGCGTGGCCAAGCTAGGCCGACAATACACCGGAAAAACCGGCAAAAAGTGTTTCAAGCAGTCTTACCACGCCCCTCCATTCATGAATTATGTTCATGAATATCCAATAAAAGATTCACATTGCAACTGAAAGCCACCCGCACAATTGGCACGCAGGTGGCTATTTGAAAGGGGCATCAACCAACCAGCCCAGAATGAAATTATCCGACCTTAAAAGCTCTGGACACTGTCACAGTTTCTACCGCAAGTATTTAGGCGGTTTAGTGCAAACTTTCCCCGCTGGAACCGCCAGGTATTTGGCACCTGAGAGATTTCGTGGGATCCCCAACAAAGAGCGCACGGAAATTTTCGCCATTGGGGTGGTTCTCTACCAGTCACTGACGGGCAAACTGCCTTATGGCAGCATCGAACGTTTTCAGACTCCCACGTTCAGCGCGACCAAAAGCCTAACCAAACCGAATCCAAATGTCTCACCGTGGTCGGAGACCGTCGTACGCCAAGCCATCGCACTGAAGCCGGAACGTCGCTACCAGCATTATTCCGAACTGGCCCATGATTTAGCCAATCCAGAACGGGTGCAGCCCTTCTTCGAAAACTTCACACCACTCATCGAGCGAAACCCGCTCATTTTGTATCGCACCGAATTTTTCATCCTTTTGGTTATCTCTCTGCTTCTCCTTTTTAGGATGATGGCCCTCACCTGAATTTTGACTTGAAAAACCGTTATGTCCCGCGTTCCACTCATACCTGAATCCGCACCTTTCACTGCCGAGCAAAGAGCTTGGCTCAACGGCTTTCTGGCAGGCCTAATCAGTCGCGGAGAGAACCAAAGCGTTCCCCTTCCCCCCACTGCCGAGATAGCGAAAAGGTCTTTGCTTATCGCTTTTGGAAGCCAGAGCGGCAACGCGGAAAGTTTGGCCAAGCGGCTGGCCAGGGAAGCAGCGAGCCGGGGTTTTACCGCACGTGCGGCTGGCCTCGACTCGCTGCAACCGTCCGACCTGATTCGCGAACAAAATGTTCTACTCATCACCAGCACTTGGGGTGAGGGAGACATGCCAGACAATGCCATCTCTTTCTGGGACAACATCAATCAAAATGGCAGCAGTCCTAAACTGGATGGCGTGAAGTACAGCGTCCTCGCTCTAGGGGATAAAAATTACGGGGAGACTTTTTGCCTAGCAGGCAAAAAAATCGATGCTCGGTTAGCAGAACTCGGTGCGACACGCGTGACTGAGCGTGTGGACTGTGACGTCGAGTTCGATGAATTGGCTAAAACGTGGAGCAGCACCGCTTTAAGTGCCTTGGAAACAGGCAAAGAAATATCTGTGACCGTCGTCGCAGCAGTTCCCCCCGCAAAGGAGATCGAAGAAAAAGGTTACAGCAAAAAGAACCCCTTTCCAGCGCCACTGATCGCAAACATTGCCTTGAACGCGAGTGGCAGTTCTAAAGACACCCGACACATCGCCTTCTCACTCGCAGGTTCTGGTCTTAACTATGAAGTGGGAGACGCTCTGGGCGTGTATGTCAAAAACTGCCCTGAGGTTGTAGATGCCATCATTTCCGCCCACAGTCTGGACCCACAGGCAGAGGCAGCTTTGCCAGATGGTGGCACGGCATTCCTTCGTGACGCCCTTATTTCAAACTATGAAGTGCGTCATCTGCACGGGATTACTCCTAACCAGTTATTGAATACAGCAGATTTTGTCACCAGCCTGCGCAAACTTCAGCCACGCCTTTATTCGATTGCCTCCAGTATCAAGGCCCACCCTGAAGAAGTGCATCTCTGTGTAGGAGCTGTTCGTTACGACGTCCACGGCGTGCAGCATAAAGGCGTAGCCAGCACCTTCCTAGCAGATCGTCTAGCTTTGAGCGAAACGACGGGAATCTTCTTCCATGTAGCCAAACACTTCCGCCTCCCGGCGGATCTGAGCAAGCCCGTCATCATGGTGGGACCGGGAACAGGCATTGCCCCATTCCGCGCTTTTCTAGAAGAGCGTGAAGCCACGGGAGCCACAGGTAAAAACTGGCTATTCTTTGGCGACCAGAGGCGCACCACCGATTTCCTTTATCATGACCAAATCATCGAGTGGGTGCAAAAGGGCCTCCTCACCCGCCTGGACACAGCCTTTTCACGGGATCAGGAAGAAAAGATCTACGTGCAGACCCGCATGTTGACTGCGGCTGCCGAGATGTGGCAGTGGCTGGAGGAAGGCGCTCATTTTTATGTCTGTGGAGATGCTAAACGCATGGCTAAGGATGTGGATGCAGCACTGCATGAAATCATCCAGACCGCAGGCGGTCGCTCGGCGGAAGAAGCCAGTGCTTATGTTGCCGATATGAAGAAAAACAAACGGTACCAACGCGACGTGTATTGAAGCCTCCGCCAAAGGCCGTTTCCCAAAAGCATCCCTTACTTTTACCGCTATGACCACTCTAGCTATTCCTTCGCTCTCGGCAGATAAAAACTTCTCCGCTGAACAGCAGCGTTACCTTGAAGGCTTTTTTGCCGGGGTCACTGCTGGAGGCGTCTCGTTTGCCGATCTTTCGGGAACTTCTGCAGCAAAGCCTACAGTGCCTGAAGGCCCTGCATTAGAAGACTTAACCAAGGAGGAACGCATCAAACGTGAGTTGCACCCTTTCGATGCCATTGAGCAACTCGTGATGGATGCTCGTTGGAATGCTAAACCTGAACCTGAATCCATTTTTCGTTACAAATGGAACGGGCTTTTTTGGCTCAATCCCGTGAAGGACGGGTACATGTGCCGCCTGCGTATACCCGGAGGAGTTGTGAAAAGCTACCAGTTACGGGAATTAGCTGCAATCACCCATGAACTGACCAGTGGCTACATCCAAATCACGACGCGGAACAATTTCCAAATCCGCCTCATTGAGCCCAAAAACTGCCCTGAAGTACTGCGCCGCATTCAGTCCTGCGGACTTCATTCTAAAGGCGCAGGTGCTGACAACATTCGCAACATTACCATGAATCCATGCGCGGGTTATGATCCACATGAAATCATTGATGTGCGACCTCTGGTGAATGAGCTGGCCACACTGATCATCGCCTCCAAGGAGTTCTACGATCTACCTCGCAAATTCAACATTGCTTATGACGGCGGTGGGCTCATCAGTGCTGTGGAAGACACCAACGACATCGGAGCCAGCGCGGTGAAGATTGGGGAGAACAACGATGGCATCGAACCTGGTGTATATTTTCGCATTGCGCTTGGTGGAGTCACTGGACATCAAACTTTCGCCAGCGATTGGGGAGTGATTGTCAAACCCGAGCAACTCAATGATGTCATGGTGGCTTTGCTGAGAGTATTCATCAAGCATGGTGACAGGACCAACCGGAAAAAAGCACGCTTCAAATACGTCGTCGAAGGCATGGGACTGAATGGTGTATTGACAGAAACCGAAACATTTTTGCCCTTCAAACTTACCTGCCTCTCACCAGAATCGGCCATCCAGGAAAGGCGCAGCTTTACCCAACAAGGACACTCCCACGTAGGGATCTTCGCCCAGAAACAGGAAGACCTCGTTTACGTTGGAGCCACAGTGCCAGTAGGCCAAATGACAGCCAAACAGATGGAGCGTATCGCCGATCTCGCTGAGAGCTATGGTTCCGGTGAAGTACGCCTCACAGTTTGGCAAAACTTCATCATTCCCAACGTAAAGTCAGCCTATGCCGCCACCCTGGCTAAGTCTTTAAGAAAACTGGGATTTCCTTGCGAGCAATCAAACGTCAAAAGCGGGTTCGTGGCCTGCACGGGAAATCGTTACTGCAAGTTTGCTGCTAGTGATACCAAAGGACATGCGATCGCGATGATGGAGTATTTGGACAAACGAGTGAAGTTGGACAATCCAGTCAACATTCACTTCACAGGTTGTGCCCACTCCTGCGCTCAGCATTTCATGGGGGACATTGGCCTGTTAGGCACGAAGGTGAAATCTGACTCAGGAGAAGGCTACCACATCACCGTTGGAGGCGGCTTTGGTGAGAATCGTAAAATTGGCCGACAAATATTCAGCGGTGTGCCTTTTGAATCCCTCGGCACCACTCTGGAAACCATGCTAAAAGGCTTCCTCAAAAAACGCTCTCCAGAGGAAAGCTTCCACGCCTTCTGCAATCGCCACACTGTGGGCCAGTTACAGGAGATTTTTTGCGAAGAGTAACCGTGCTTGAGTGAAGATTTAAGACTTATGATTTATGATCTCGATCAACCCGGTATTGGAAGCAGCCAAGCAACCAGCGGGAACGACGCGCATAAATCGTCACTTCTAGATAGCTTGTTATTGGAAAACTTGCTGGAAGAACAGCAGTGCCTACGCACTCCCGTGGCAGTCTTTTCAAAAGCGCATGATCAAGACACTCCAGCAAAACGCTTTGCCCACCTTATTCCTCTGAGCCAGCCGCAGACCGATGAGCAATACTCATTTGAAGTTAACCTGGATGCTTGCACAGGGTGCAAGGCCTGTGTAACTGCCTGCCATTCGCTCAATGGGCTAGACGACAATGAAAGCTGGCGAGATATGGGGCTGCTCGTAGGCACCCGGAAAAAACCTTATCTACAAACAGTCACCACCGCCTGTCATCACTGCGCTGACCCAGCATGTTTGAATGGGTGCCCCGTTTTGGCATACGACAAAGACCCCATCACAGGCATCGTTCGCCATCTGGATGATCAATGCATAGGTTGCAGCTACTGCATCCTCAAGTGCCCTTACGATGTACCCAAGTTTAACCTCAAGCGTGGCATCGTACGCAAATGCGATATGTGCCAGGGGCGCCTGGCAGAAGGTGAGGCCCCCGCCTGTGTACAGGCATGCCCGAATGAGGCGATCAAGATCAAGACCTTGAAGGTGGAATCGATCCCCGTCTTTGGCAGTATCCTCGCGGGGGCGCATGATTCCGGATACACACGTCCAGCGACACGTTACATCAGCAGCAAGCCACTGCCTGATCACGCACGCGCGGCGGACAGTGCGCGGTTGGAGCTAGACCATGGCCACGATCCCCTGGCCTGGATGCTGGTGCTCACCCAAATGAGCGCGGGTGCATTCATCGGGTGTGCGACCGCCATGTGGGCCGGGGTTCTTTCGCCCGACCAAGCCGCCATCACTTCCGCCGCAGCTCTCTTTTTTGGGCTCATTGGCATCGCACTCAGCGTGCTGCATCTAGGGCAGCCGCTAAAAGCCTGGAGAGCCTTCATGGGGTGGAAAAAATCCTGGCTTTCCCGCGAGATCCTGGCCTTCGGTGCACTGCCCGCCGGTGGCATCGCGATCGCCGCCACTTGGTGGTTGAGCAATCCTGAGTGGTTGCGCTTGGCCGTCACGGGCACAGCCGGCGCAGCCTTGGCAGCGGTGCTGTGCTCCGTCATGGTTTATGTGGATACTCGGCGGCCCTTCTGGGCCCTGCCGCTGACAGCGGGTAAGTTCCTGGGAACCATGCTGGTGCTTGGTGCGGGTCTTTGCGCCGTGACCTGGAGTTGGTTAGGCCATCCAGCGGTCACCTGGGCTATGCCAGCAACCTTGTTGTTTCGATGGTCGCTTTCCATCTGGGAAATGTCTCGCTATTGGCGGGCTTTGGAAGATGAGGAATCTTCCTGGCATCGCTCAGCCAGCATTCTTCACAAGCATTTGCGCATGCACATCGAAGTGCGGGGTATCCTGCTGATCCTTACTGGCCTTGTCATTCCCGTAACCCTCGCCGCAGGTGCCTCATTCCGCTGGCTGCTACCTTTATCTCTGCTGCTGACTTTTACCAGCCAGCTGATTGAGCGGCGCTATTTCTTCACCGCTGCGGCAGGCTCGAAAATGCCAGGAAACTGAAAGTCATGTTCACTCTCCCCGCCCCAACCTTTCGCGAATGGAATGGTCCTCTCACAGAGGATCTTGTTCGTGATCCGGCACGATTTGGTTTAGGGCAACTGCCGCGCCGTCTTCAGCCAAATGGCACGGCCAAATCGATCTGTGGTTTTTGCTCCACGGGCTGCGGTTTGAAGCTGCATCTCAAAGATGGAGTGGCTATCAATGCAACGCCAGATCCGGACTATCCGGTGAACCTCGGCACCGCCTGTCCCAAAGGCTGGGAGGCGCTGACGCCTCTGGATGCTGCGGACCGCGCCACCACCCCCCTGCTGCATGGCCAACCAGTGGATTGGCAGACGGCGATGAACGTCTTTTGTGAAAAGATGAAGGGGGTGCTGGACCAGCATGGACCTGGATCTGCCGCATTCATCAGCACGGGGCAGATGATGTGTGAGGAAATGGCCTTCCTGGGGAGCCTGACGAAATTCGGCATGGGCCTGATCCATGGCGATGGCAATACGCGCCAGTGCATGGCCACGGCAGTGACGGCATACAAAGAGAGCTTCGGCTTTGATGCCCCACCCTTCACCTATGCCGATTTTGAGGAAAGCGATGTCATGGTCTTCATCGGGGCCAATCCCTGCATCGCCCACCCCATCATGTGGCAGCGGGTGCTACGCAACAAACGCCAGCCCCAGATCATCGTTGTGGACCCACGTACGACGGAGACGGCCATGGCTGCCACCCAGCATTACGCCATCCAACCGAAAAGCGATCTCACCCTCCTCTACGGCATCGCGCATCTGCTGATCCGTGAGGGGGCAGTGGATACTCAATTCGTGAGCGAAAGCACCACCGGCTTTGAGGAGTTTTCCACATTTGTCCAGGCTTACACACCTGAGTCAGTCGCGGCAGCAACAGGGCTCACCGTGGCCCAGTTGCAATGCTTTGCGGATACCATCCGCGCAGGCACGCCGAGGGTTTCCTTCTGGTGGACCATGGGGGTAAACCAAAGCCACCAGGCCACCCGCACCGCCCAGGCCATCATCAATCTGGCCCTGATGACGGGCAACATTGGCAAGCCCGGCACTGGGGCGAATTCGATCACCGGCCAATGCAATGCGATGGGATCGCGGTTGTTTTCAAACACCACCAACCTCATCGGTGGTCACGATTTCAAAAACCCCGCTCACCGGGCGAAAATTGCCGAGGCCATGGGCTTTCCCGTCGAACGCATACCGGACCAGCCGAGCCTCGCTTATGACCAGATCCTTGAGGGCATTGAGTCCGGAAAAATCAAGGCACTGTGGATCATTGCCACCAACCCCAGCCACTCTTGGATTAACCAAAAACGTTTCAACAACCTGCTCTCCAAACTGGATTTTTTCGTCGTTCAGGACATGTATGGTACCACGGAGACCGCCCGGCAGGCCCACCTATTTCTACCCGCCGCCGCTTGGGGCGAAAAGGATGGGACCTTCATCAATTCGGAACGTCGCATTGGCTTCAGTCGCCAGGTGCGCCGTGCGCCCGGCCAGGCCCTCAGCGATTTCCGCATCTTCCGGCTCATCGCCCATGCCTGGGGGCTGGGCGATCTCTTCTCCGAATGGACCTCCCCTGAAGCTGTGTTTCAGATCCTCAAACGATGCACCCAGGATCAGCCCTGTGAAATTTCGGGGATCCAGGATTATGCGATGATTGAGAAAAGCGGCGGCATCCAGTGGCCTCTGAAAGTTACGGATGCTGCGGCTCCCGGTTTTGCCACGGAACGCCGACTCTTTGCCGACGGTCGGTTTTTCACACCCGATCAACGTGCACGCTTCATCTTTGACCCTACAGTCCCACCGCCGGAACTGCCAGATGCAGACTTTCCGCTCATCCTCATCACAGGCCGTGGCACCAGCGCCCAGTGGCATACGGAGACACGCACCGCCAAATCTGAAGTGCTGCGCAAACTGGCACCGGCAGAGTTGTTTCTGGACATCCATCCCGAGGATGCCCGCCAATTGAACATCCGCGACATGTCGGTGGTGATGGTGGAGTCTCGCCGTGCTTCCCTGACAATGAAGGCGCGCATTTCTCCTGGTGTCTGCCAGGGCCAGGTCTTTCTTCCTATGCATGATCCCCGCGTGAATCAACTCACCCATTGGGCGGTGGATCCATTTAGCCGCCAGCCCAACTACAAGCATTGCGCCGTCAGGGTCTCCCCCAGCACACGCTGAGGGAAACATTCACACGTTCCGGCTTGCCCTGGCGGGGGAAGTGAGGCACAGACTGGAACCGTGAACGCATCTCTGTCCAGTCTTCGTGGGGCTCTCTGGGGCCAATTTATCGGCGATGCTGCTGCCTTGGGCACGCATTGGATCTATGATCTGGCAGACATGGGGCGCAAGTTTCCCCAAGGCGTCCATGGCTTTGAGACACCGCTCAAAGGCCACTACCATGAAGGTAAGAAAAGTGGCGATCAGACCCACTATGGCGATGCAGCCCTGCTGCTGCTGGAATCACTGGCCGCCTGCGGGGGGCGCTTCCGCGAAAATGACTTTGGCATGCGCTTTCAAAGCTTCTTTGGCAGCGCCAACTGTCGCAGTTACAGGGACCATGCCACCCGTGAAACATTGGAGCACCTGCAGCAGCAACCGGGCAATTTTCAAAACGGTGCCGATGATGACCAGCTAGCCACCGTCAGTCGGCTAGCCCCAGTGGTGGTCGCCTACCGAAAAGAGGAGTTCATCACGATGGCGGATGCCATTCATCGGCTGACCCTGGTGACGCAAAATCACACGACCGCCGATGCCTGTGCGGCTGCGTGTGCTGTGCTGCTTCGCACCCTCCTTCAGGGCACGCCTTTTCGGGAAGCCTTCGAGCTCACCCGCAAGTCACGTGAAGTGAGTTGCGATGGTTCCGACTACTTTGAGTTTGCCTACATGCTGCGTGAGCTGGATGTGGTGACCGCCACTGGGCGCTTTGGCCAAAGCTGCCCCCTCCCGCAGAGTTTCCCGTCTGCCTTGCACGCTGCCTGGCGTCATCAAGACAGCTTTGAGGACGCGATCTTAAACACTGTCCGTGCGGGGGGAGACAATGCCGGGCGCGCCAGCATGGTCGGCGCGTGGCTGGGGGCTGTTCATGGTTATGAGGCACTACCTCAGGCCTGGCTGGCAAAACTGACCGCGCATGAGCGCATTGCCAATGCCATGGACCAACTTTTTTCCCATCTTGGAGATTGAAGTCCGATGGGCAAAAGCAAGGTTGACGCCTGCTCCCCTCCATTCCAGTCTGCGCACCCTATGCGCTTTGCCATCTGCAACGAGACCTATCCTGACTGGCCTTTTGAAAAAGTGTGTGAAGATGCCGCAGCCGCGGGTTATCACGCGCTGGAGCTAGCCCCCTTCACCCTCAAGGAAGATCCCCGCGACCTCACTGAAGCGGATGCCCTGCGCCTCAGCCGCATCGCCTCTTCCTTTGGCCTGGAAATTCTGGGCCTGCACTGGCTGCTGACTAAACCTTCCTGGTTCCACATCACCACTCCCGATGCACTGTTGCGTAAAGAGACGGCTAAGTTCGGCCAACACCTTGCTCGTTTCTGTGCCATGACTGGCGGTCGTATCATGGTTTGGGGTAGCCCAAAAGCCCGCAACACCTTGCCTGAATGGCAGTATGAAGATGCCTTCAAGCGCGCAGCAGATTCCGTGCGCGCAGTGGCTGAAGAAGCAGGCAAGTATGGCGTGGTCATCGCTATGGAACCTCTGGGCAAAAAGGAAACCAACTTCCTCAATACCGCTGAGGAAACCATCCGCCTCTGCCAGATGGTGGATCACCCGAGTTGCAAGCTGCACCTCGACGTGAAGGCCATGAGTGATGAAGCCAAGTCCATCCCCGACATCATTCGCGATAGCAAGGAGTGGTTTGTCCACTTCCATGCCAATGATCCAAACCTTCTCGGCCCAGGCATGGGCGAGGTGAAGTTTGAACCGATCATCGGTGCGCTGCGCGAGGTGGATTACCAGGGTTACCTCTCGGTCGAAGTCTTCGATTACCGACCAGGCCCACAGCACATTGCCCGTGAGAGCATCCGCTATTTGAAGGAAGTGATGGGCGCTTAATACAGCCCGCATCCTATCACTGAAGAACCACTCCTGGGTCCGCCGGGAGTGGTTTTTTGTTTTCGGCAGGCGCCGAAATAGAAGCCGTTACAAGTCAAAATCCTTGATTGACACTCGCCCTCCGCTCAGGAACATATCAACGCATCTTGATGCGATGATTTGTTATTTTCATCTCAAACCTGAACCACGACACACCACACATGTCCGACTATAAAGTAAAAGACATCGGCCTCGCCGATTTTGGCCGCAAGGAACTCGACATCGCGGAAAGCGAAATGCCCGGCCTTATGGCCACCCGCGAGAAGTACGGCCCGAAGAAGCCCCTCGCTGGCGTCCGTATCACCGGCTCCCTGCACATGACCATCCAGACGGGTGTGCTCATCGAGACGCTGAAGGAACTGGGCGCTGACGTGCGCTGGGCTTCCTGCAATATTTTCTCCACTCAGGATCATGCTGCTGCAGGCATCGCCGCTACTGGCACCCCTGTTTTCGCCTGGAAGGGTGAAACTCTGGAAGAGTACTGGTGGTGCACCTGGAAAGCCATCATCTTCCCAGGAGACAAAGGCCCACAACTGATCGTGGACGATGGCGGCGACGTCACGCTCCTGATCCACAAGGGTTATGAAATGGAAAACGGTGACGATTGGGTCAACACCCCTTCGGACAACCACGAAGTGAAGGTCATCAAGGACCTCCTCAAGGACATCGCCAAGAACCAGCCTGGCATTTTCCACACGATCGTCAAGGATCTCAAAGGCGTGTCCGAAGAGACCACCACGGGCGTGCATCGCCTCTATGAAATGGCGAAGGCAGGCAAGCTGCTCTTCCCGGCCATCAACGTCAACGACAGCGTCACCAAGTCCAAGTTCGACAACCTCTACGGCTGCCGCGAGTCCCTTCTGGACGGCATCAAGCGCGCGACAGACGTCATGATCGCCGGCAAAGTCGGCGTGGTTTGCGGTTATGGCGACGTGGGCAAAGGCTGTGCAGCCGCTCTCCGCGGCATGGGCGCTCAGGTCATCGTGACGGAAATCGACCCTGTGTGTGCCCTCCAGGCCGCCATGGAAGGCTACCGTGTGATGCCGATCGAAGACACTCTTGGTTATGGCGACATCTACGTCACCACCACCGGCAACAAGGACATCATCACCCTGGAGCACATGGAGAAGATGAAGGACCAAGCCATCGTCTGTAACATCGGTCACTTCGACAACGAGATCCAGGTGGACAAGCTGAACGCCCGTACGGACGTCAAGCGCCTGAACATCAAGCCCCAGGTAGACAAGTACACCTTCCCGGCTGGCAACAGCATCTTCATGCTGGCTGAAGGCCGTCTCGTGAACCTGGGCTGCGCCACTGGCCACCCGAGCTTCGTGATGAGCAACAGCTTCACCAACCAGACGCTGGCCCAGATCGAGCTTTGGGAAACCAAAGACAGCCGCCCAATCGGCGTGACCGTGCTGCCGAAGAAGCTGGACGAAGAAGTCGCCCGCCTGCACCTGGCCAAGATCGGCGTCAAGCTGACCGTCCTTTCCAAGGACCAGGCCGACTACATCGGCGTGCCTGTTGATGGCCCTTACAAGACGGACCACTACCGCTATTAATCCGGCGTCCGCCTGATTTTTAAACCCCAAAACCGTGAAGCGCGGGTGGCTGAAAGGCCATCCGCGTTTTTTATAGTGCGGCGGGATGCTACCTACCGTCCAGTTGTTCCTTCTTTAGATGGCTGGCGTTTTGGTTGCTAAGATGCCGTGTAGCCTGATTGTCGTGGCACCGAAATGAGTTCCACTCTCCCCTCTCAGGCGCCCGTTGAATCTACCCCGAAAGTTGCCTGGTGGCGTGTTCATGGGTTTCTCATCGGGCTGGGCGTGGCGGTGGTGCTAGGATTTGTCATTCCAGGGCCAGGATCGCGCCATGGCATTCTAAAGCCTGACATCGTGAGCAATGCAGGTATTGCTCTCATTCTCTTTCTTCAGGGATTATCTTTAGCCTTAGAAAAAATCAAAAGCGGGATGGCCAATTGGCGTCTCCACTTGGTGATTCAAGCCTTTACTTTTGGGATCTTCCCCTTGGTAGGTCTTTTGCTCAATGGCGTCGTGCCTTTGATTTGGACCACTCAACCACAGGCCGTGAGCGACGGATTTCTCTACCTTTGTGTTTTGCCTTCCACGATTTCGACTTCGGTGGTTCTCACCGCACTAGCTCGTGGGAACACCGCTGGCGCACTGTTCAACGCTGCTTTTTCAAATATTTTGGGAGTTCTCATCACCCCCATTTTAGTTCACCTGCTCATGCAAAAAACGGGGCAGAGCGGTGACTTTGGCCCCTTACTTCTGAAAATTTCCTTGCTGACGTTGATACCCTTTTCGTTAGGCATTCTTCTGCGCCCCAGCCTCAAATATTGGGTGGACCGAAACAAAGCCTGGCTAGCCAGGATCAGTAACTTAGTCATCCTCTTTATCGTGTATGCAGCCTTCTGTGATTCGGTGGAACAGCAGGTTTGGCATCGTTACGGCCCCTCTCTGACGGCAAAAACATGCGGTTGGGTAATGTTTCTTTTCGCCTTGATGTCGTTGCTCGTCTGGGGGGGCTGCAAAGCGCTGAAGCTGAATCATGAAGACTTGATTGCAGCCTATTTTTGCTCGGTGAAGAAAACTCTCGCGATGGGCGTTCCCTTAGCCATGCTCATTTTCGGTGACCGCCAAGACCTGAGCCTGATCCTACTTCCGGTCATGCTTTACCACCCTCTCCAACTCTTCGTCAACGGCCTGCTAGCGAATCGCTGGGCGAAGCTTCCGCCCACGATTTAGAGATCCTTCTAAATTTATAGGTCAGACAGTGAATTGACCCGTGAGCGGCAAACGAATATCCTGAGCTTTGGGGGTCATCGCCGTGATGCTGTTGAGGAAACTGATGTTTAGCTTATTACCCTCAAACCGACAGGTCACCATATCGTGGTGAGGCGTTTCATAATAACGCCAGGTCATGACCAATGTGTTCTCATCCGACCATGTGGCACTCGCAGCAACCTTCGAAGCAGTTTGCGCTTTAGGTTTCCCACCTGAGATAAGGCGTGGTGGAGTTTCTGGAAAAGCGGTAATACCCGTCTGCCAGCGCTCGATGCCGCAGGCAATCACATGCGGGCCTTTGGCAGAACGTGCGGTAAAGACACAGGTATTTCCCTGGAAAACAAAGGTGGCGGTCGTGAGTCCCATGGGGTTTTCAGCCAGAGTGAAAACCTTGCCACTGACACGCTCCATGTTAGGCGATTCCGCACTGCCCTTGGCTGGGGGCAGGTTCAGGGATTTTGTCTTTGTCACCAAGGCAGCATCCGACTCGGGACTGGAGCCCTTCATCGCTGGGAGCAAATGTTCCCACACGAGATCAAGCTGCCCCTGCATGTTTTTGTTTTCACTCGTCATTACAATGACGGCTTCATGCTCCGGCAACACGAGGGTAAATTGACCGAAAGCACCATCTCCCCGGTAGTGACCATGCTGGCAGCGCCAGAACTGGTAACCGTACCCCTGGAGCCAGTCGTTCTGGGCTTTCGGGCGGTCTGATTTGTCACCGCCGGGTTGCTGAATATGGAAAGCGGTGGCTTCGCTCACCCACACCTCCGGCAGGAGTTGTTTCCCCTTCCATTTGCCCTTTTGCAGGTAAAGCTGGCCAAACTTGGCCATGGCCTCCGTTTGGATGCTGAGCCCCCAGCCCCCCGTATTGATATCGCGCGGGCAGGTTTCCCATTTCATTCCTGTGATGCCCAACGGAACAAACAAACGCGGGGTTAAGTAATCCAGGATCTTCTGCCCGGTCACTTTTTGCACGATGGCGGAACACATGTAAGTAGCAGCACTGTTGTACATGAATACCGTTCCAGGCTTGTGGGTGATCGGTTGGGCCAAAAACGTGCGCACCCAGTTTTCCGATTTCACTACTATCTGAGTCGGCTCTTTTTCATTACCGACCGACATGGTCAGCAGATCCATCACCCTCAGTGAGGCCAGATTTTCGCTGATGGTTTCCGGCAAATCCTCAGGGAAAAAAGACACTACCTTGTCTTCCACACTCAGCTTCCCTTCAGCGACAGCCATCCCCACCGCCGTGGAGGTGAAGCTCTTACTCATCGAATACATCGTATGCACTTCATCTGGCCCGTAAGGTGCCCACCAACCTTCTGCAATGACCTGCCCGTGGCGAAGCATCATGAAGCTGTGCAGCTCAAACTTATTCTGCTCCACGGCTCCTAAAAAGGATAAGATGGCCTCTGAGGAAACGGATTGATCCGCTGGACTACTGCGTGGCAACTTACCACTCGCTAGTACGGTGGTCTCCGCCAATGCCGGCGCCAGCCAAAAACCCACGCTGCCAAGACTGAGGTGCTGGAGGAACGCGCGGCGTGTGGAATTCATCTGCAAACGTTACAATGCCGTCTAGCATGCGGGCAAGTCCGAGTTTCGGCGCGTGGTGCAACGCCAAAACAAAAAGAGTAAGCGAACGCAACGAGGCGAGCTTACTCCACTTTGAATGGTGATTAAAAACGAGACGGAATTAAGGCTTGCGCGCCGTAGGGGCGGGCTTCGGCTTTTCCTTCTTTGGCTTTTTGACTTCTTTTTTGTGAGCGTTGTTGCCTTTAGCCATAATGTGAAAGGGGTTGTTGTAACCCTTGGGGCTTATTGATAATCGTCTATAGGATGAATGCAAGTGCTCGCATCAAATGCGTGAGTTCTTCCTAGCGGCCATACGCTGAAGAACACGGCAATCAAGCAATCACTTCCCGGATGACTTTGCCGTAACTGATCGGCACAGGACGATTCGCCACATCATGAACTTCTGTATCATGTCGAATGCCTAACAAATGATACATGGTCGCTGCGAGGTCATCTGGCTTCACAGGTTTTTCTGCTGGATATTCGCCATTTTTATCTGAGGCACCATGGACGAAACCACGCTTCACACCGCCTCCTGCCAGAAGAGCGGTGTAACACTGAGGCCAGTGGTCGCGACTGATGTTTTTATTGATCTTAGGGGTGCGTCCAAATTCACCGACCCATACCACCAGGGTCTCATCCAGCAAACCACGATCATCCATGTCATTGAGGAATGTGGGCAGTGTCTGATCTGTCATCGGCATGTGGTAAGCATCAATGATGGGGAACATTCGGGTATCATTGAATCCGTGGGTATCCCAGCCTCCGGAGGTTGTGCTCTGCCCACCAATACCGGGGGCAAAGTTGACCGTCACAAACTTGACTCCGGCCTCGACGAGCCGACGCGCCATGAGGCAGCTTTGTCCATAGGCCGTGCGCCCGTAAGCATCACGGATTTTTTCGGGCTCTTGGGAGAGATCGAATGCAGCCCGCAGCTTCTCACTGTGGAGCATGGAAAGCGCTTTTTCGTAATATCCCTCAATGCCCTGGGCCTCGGCCGAATGGTCCATGAGTCGGGTCTGGGAATCCACAAGCTTTTGCAACTCCCGCCGGGCTGTGAGTCGCTCATAGCTGATGCCCGAGGGTAGGCTCAATTCTGGCAGTGCAAAATCGGGAGCGCTAGGATCACGCAGCACAAAAAAAGGATCATGCTGCTTGCCCAGGAAACTAGCACGCTGCCCTGGGGTAAATGAGCCATCGCTCACAGTCCACGGGAAGCTGGCAGCAGTGGGGATCTCCCCTCTGCCTGGAGCTAAACGATCCACCACGGAAGCATAAGCAGGAAAAAGATCTGGTGAATCTTTGAGGCGTTGATCGTCACTCGGCGGGGCATGACCACTGAGCGCGTAATAACCCGCGCTATTGTGATTCTTCATCGTGTGATGCATGGACCGGATGAGCGTCACCTTATCCATGATCTTGGCCGTTTTGGGCAGACGATCTGAAACGTAAATACCGTCCGCGCTTGATTTGATGGGTTTATGAAAGCCTCGAATTCCCTCTGGGGCATCCGGCTTCATATCGAAGGTTTCCAGATGACTCGGCCCACCCCACTGAAACAGGAACACCACCGACTTCGCTCTCGCGATCATTTTCTCCGTCACCACCGCTTCACTCGCACGAAGGATGCGCGGCATCGTCAAACCTAACATTCCTAGACCGCCAGCCGAAAGCAACCGACGGCGCGACCAAGGTGCAGGAGAACAAGAACCAACTGGATCTAAAGCCATGTTAGAACTACGTAGCGAGGCTAGGCTTTGTTGCGAATGAGAAATTCTTGGTGCAGGCTAACTTCCAACTATAATCCTCCGTGCAAACCGGAGGGATCCGTGGTTCAGAAAGGAGCCTCTGATGCCTGACCACCCAGCCAGTTCCGTCCGCCCCGCTGCCCAGTCTTTGTTTGACTTGGGCATGCCACGCTTTGGGGGAGAGGATTCACCTTCCCTACAGATGGCGCAGCGGATTGCCCGCGTTCAGATTGAGACCGCTGCCGCGCTGGAACTGGACTATGCCATTCCTGAAAAGTTAGAACGCCAGATCGGCATCGGCACACGTGTCATGGTGCCCCTGCAACATCAGCGCGTTTCGGCAGTCGTGATTGAGCTCCTAGAATCCACCGAGTACAACGCGAAGTTAAAGGAAATCGCCTCCTTAGTAGGCTCTCGCCCCATGTTTACTCCAGGGCTCCTCAAACTCGCCAATTGGATCGCCGAGTATTATGTGGTGCCAGTAAACCGTGTGCTGCGCACAATGTTGCCGCAAGCGGTGCGGGAAAAGCCAGAAACCTTTCTCACCGACAGCCATCTCAAGCTGGCCAAAGAACCGCCCCCGGATGTCTTTGAAAAGCTCCATAGCACGGCCCCCATGCAGGCTCGCATTCTGGAAAAACTGCGCAGCAATGGAGGCGAGGCCACCCTCAGTGAATTGCGACGAGAACTGCCTCGTGCGACAGCCATCATTAAACCCCTTCTCAAAGCGGGTTGGATCACACGCAGTGAGGTCCGAGTGGAAAGAGATCCGTTTCAAACCGAGGAGTTTTTACCCAGCCAGCCTCTGACCTTCACTGAAGAACAAAAGATCGCGTATGAAGCTATCATCGCTGCACTGGATGGAAAGGTGAAGGGGGAAGCCGATACTTTAGCGAAAACTCCACGCCCAGAACTGCGCACTCATCCCACTCTATTGCTTCATGGCGTGACTGGAAGTGGCAAAACTGAAGTGTATCTGCAAAGCATCGCCGAGGTGCTCAAGCGGGGGCAAACGGCCTTGGTGCTAGTGCCAGAAATCAGTCTTACCCCTCAAACGATTGAGCGTTTTAAGGCTCGGTTCTCCGCGCAAAAGGATGCCATTGCCGTCTTGCACAGCCATCTCAGTGATGGCGAGCGGCATGATGAATGGTTTAAGATTCACGAAGGCCGTGCCCAGATTGTCATTGGTGCTCGCAGTGCCATCTTTGCCCCCTTGGATAATCTCGGTCTCATCATCGTAGATGAAGAGCATGAGCCCTCTTATAAACAGGAGGATGCACCGCGCTATCACGCTCGTGATGTCGCCGTCGTCCGGGGCCGGATTGAGCGCTGTGCGGTCCTGCTAGGCTCTGCCACGCCCAGCCTGGAGTCGTTTCAAAACGCCACCACCGGCAAGTACGAACTGCTCCACATGACCAAGCGGACTGATGGCAAGTCCATGCCGCTGATCCGTATTGTGGACATGCGTCTGGAACGACGCAAAGGCACTGAGGTTTCCTTTACCAACACGGGTATCCTGTCACAAAAACTGCGCAATGCGGTCAATGACCGATTGGAAAAAAAGGAACAGACTATCCTCTTCCTCAATCGTCGTGGTTTTAATACCAGCCTGGGTTGTGTCTCGTGCGGTGAGACGGTACAGTGTCAAGAATGTGCCATCCCGATGACTCTGCACAAAAAGGACAATCGGCTGGTCTGCCACATCTGTGGTGCCCGGCGTGTGCCCCCAACCAAATGCCCGAGCTGTAAGGAACCTGGGCTCAAGTATTCAGGCTTTGGAACGGAACGTGTGGAGCAGGCGGTGCGGGAAGTCTTCCCGCAAGCCCGTATGGCCCGGGTGGATACAGACACCATGCAGCGCAAGAATCAGCTGCGCGATACTCTCAAGGATTTCCGCGCCCAGAAGCTGGACATCCTCATTGGCACCCAGATGATCGCCAAAGGTCTAGACTTCCCAAATGTTACCCTGGTGGGCGTCTTGAATGCGGACTCGGCTCTGAATCTTCCTGACTTTCGCGCAGCCGAGCGTACTTTTCAACTCTTGGTCCAGGTAGCAGGTAGAGCAGGCCGAGGCGAAGTGAAAGGCGAGGTCTTTGTTCAAACTCATGCCCCCCACAGCCCAGCCATTCAATTCAGCCGTCACAATGACTACGAGGGCTACGCCGCCCAGGAGTTAGAACACCGTTTAGCATTCAAGTATCCCCCCTTTGCTCATATGGTGCTGATCAGTGCACGCGGCAAGCATGAAGCTCAGGCCGAGTTCACTCTGCAAACCCTGCATAAACGGCTGGAGCAGGACTTGCCAGAGGGCACCATCATGGGCGAGCCCACTCCCGCTGCACTGGCGAAGGCCCATGGGCAGCATCGCTTTCAGTTGTTGCTGCGGAGTGATAAAATCCGGGCATTGTGTGCCCATGTTAAACGGGTGGTCGAGGGGCTGACTGTCCCCTCTGAAATCTATGTCAGTTGGGATGTGGATCCCATGAATGTGGGGTGATCAAATCTAGCGATGTGGATCACCTAACCATTGATGTAAAAATTCAAAGGTTCCTACACCATGAATGGTGTGAGGTCCGTCAAAGTGCTCAATAACCGTGCGGTTGCCGATGCCAATCTGGTCGTACATCTGGCGAATCTTGGCATACTCGTAGTTCACCCATTCATCCACTCCTACACCGTCTTTATGACCACGTTCCACCATGAAGGGACGTGGCGCGATCAAAGCGCCCATTTCAGCATAATTAAAAGTGCGCCCCAGATTCCATTCCCAGATCTCATATTCGCCGGTAAAAACATAACTCAACGCTAGATCTGTGGTTGCACACTTCCGCACCCATTCATTGAAGTCTCCTGAGCAAATGCTGAGACAGTAATCTGTAAGGACTGCAGGAGTGCGCATTGCACTCTTACCGCCGTAACTGAGACCGTAAAAAGCGATCTTGTCCGGCCTCGTAAACGACTGGCTTTTCAGCCATTCTAGAATCCGCTGATGTTGCCCGTTGATGACTGAGTAAAGGGATTTTCCCAGAGGATTCAACTTCCGTTGAAGTGAACGAAAAGCATCACGCCCACGATAGGGATTATGGGGGGCAAAGACTATGTATCCTTGCTCGGCCAATCTCAGTGCAAAGGCTTTGTAGGCTTTCCAGGCCGCAGAATTCTCATCTGTCTCAAAGCAATGCTCCGGCAGCCCCTCCAGGCCATGCTGGCAAACAATGACGGGACGTTTTTCACACGGTTTCAGGGACTTGGGCAAAGCCAGCCACCCCCAAGCAAAGACATCGGACCAGACATCCAGGGTCACCTCATGAATCACGACCTCCCCAACTTCTTTGATCATTCGACTGCGTGGATTTATCGGTACATCAGGATCAGGAAACCGGCCGATTACCTGAGACCAAAACCGTTCACGCTCCGTAGCGATGTGTTTTTCAAACGCCGGCACTGAGAACAGCGACAGCTTCTTCCAAAAACCATTTTTGCGTTCTCCCTCGGTAGTCACCAGCAAGCGCTGGGTGAACACTTCCAATTCACGCACTTGCTCCCGCTGTGCCATCATTCGTCCGGGTGGAATGCTGGGAAGCGAATCCTTGGACGATGATGTCATACCAGTCATCATCGCAGTGGCAGTCTCATCCGGGAAGAGATGCGCGACGATATCCGAATTGTCACTCTTCGCATCATACAGACGTGCCCAATCGTGAAAAGCTGGTACCAACTGCCTCGCCCTTTCCATTTCTTCCTGAACAGCACTTAATGAAGGCATCGTGATGAAACCAGGCGCAGCCACATTCCGCTGGCCAGGAGCCGCGACAGGCGGCCCCTTAATTTTGGGGAAACCAGCATACTGAATGGCCAGGTGACGAGGCGCGATGAGGGAGGCTAACTCGGCATCACCAAACTCACGCAAGAGACCAAAGACATTGCGATAGATGGGTTCCTGCCAAAGCCCTTCACGAGGCCCAAAGTGCCCCCACACATAGATCGAATCGATGCGGGAATCCAAAGCCCCAGCATATAGCGCCAACAGGCCACCTTCACCAAATCCAGCCACGCAGACAGGTCGTTGATCTGGCTGATTTCTGAACCAATCTACCAGAGATAACACCTTCTGCAGTTCATAGCCCAGAACATGCCGCCCTAAAATAAACGACTGCCTGTAAATCCATTCACGGTGGGGAAGATTGGTCGAGATGCCCAAACGTTCACTGCCGGAGTAAGACGAGTCGCGCGAGATTAACATGGGGATGACAATTTGTGCCCCCGCATTCACCAGCATTGCATCCAGCATCTTTTCAGGAGGAGTATCCGCATCTGGCAAGCAAATGATTCGCGATAGCACAGCCCCTTTGGGCTGAATCAACAGTCCCTCTCCATGGACGCCCTCAAAAACTCTCCATCGCACTCTAGAAACCGTCACTGTAGCAGACTCCAAAACGACGGCAGAAGTCTGTGTATCACTCACGAAATCCAACGCAGAAATAGGCAAACGAGGATCCACCACCCCCAAGATTTCCTTTAACCGCATTCGGTTAGGCTGCACAGAGACCTCATAAGCTGAAGGAGAGGTGAAATCACGGTTCCAGTAGCTAGCGCGCTTTTCTTTGGCCAGTTCGGTCTGCCGTAGAAGGAAACGATCTATCCCCTCCACCATCGCAGCCGAAAAATCACGCTGGGGCTCCAGCGGAGCAGTGCCAGGAAGCTGTAGAGCCAGGGCGGCCAATAGAGTGAGCGTTTGCATGGAAGTGTCCTGGTGAAGATGATCCAGCAGAACAAACGTCGCTTAACGCAGAGACTCACAGACAATTCACAGACATACGCACTCCTGGCTCAGAGCCCGCCTTCACTTCCACTCCGGCTGACGGCGGTTCAGACACTCACTGAGCCAGCGAACCAATTCATCCACAGCCTCGTGCTTTTTCTTCAAAGCCGAGAGGGACTGCCAGTCAATCCGCTGGCGAGGTGCCGCTACGGTGATTTTCTGAATGCGCAGTTTTCCCTGCACAATTTCAAACTCAGCCGCACTCATGGTGCGCAGATCACTTGCAGTAGGGAGTTCATCCAGTTGGCTGCCATTGATCCCCAAGGTGCTTATGCCGACGCCAAACTGGTTTCCTAGACTGCGTAGTGCATCCACCAGCGCTTCGTCATTGAGAGGCTCGGCAATCACCAATTCACTCTGTAGGGTCCAGCGAGTCGCACTCAGAGCTTGGAAGAATTGAGCCGTATAATTGTCCAGGGTCAGCCCCATTTTGAGTTGAACACCACTTAGCCCTACTTCTGGCCCTCCCAAGTGACGACGCAGATCCAGCATGCCTGAATCAAATCGGGTCACTTCATCAGCCCCCGTTTCCAGATCCCACTCGGCAGTCACGAGGTCCGGGATGTCCCACAGCCCGCGTTCATCCAGCGGTGTACTAGCGCGACCATTCAGGCGGAAAGGATAATGAGAGCGCAAAAGGCAAAGCCGCTCGTAAATGGCCAGCAAACGCTGAAAACGAGATTGCACTGAATCTCCCTCGATTTCCCCGCCAAACAATAAACGTCCCGTGCCATGAGCCTGTGCAGGTTTACTCAGGCGCTGATAGTACCCCTGCCCTTGATCCACCTTCGCAATGGGCGAGGTCGAATCATAGCTTAGAATGGAAAAATGATAACGCAGCGTGGCATCGCTGTAATCATCGCCTAAGCGCAGTCGCACCAAGCGGATGAGCTCAGTGCCTTTAATAGCCTCCTCGGGATCATCAGGTAAGATGTCCGGGAGGATGTGTCGAAGTTGTTCGCGCAGGTTCATTCCAGCGAAGGGATCTGAAGAGGCTGGAGAATGCAAGAGGCGGACCATGTTGGTCAAGATGGAAAGCGAGAAAGAAAAAGTTATCGTCTAAGCCCAAGCCTCAGCTTTTGATCTGGTAGCGAGTGCGGCGGCTATTCAGCCAGCGCACGCCAAACATATCACAGGTGGCTCTCCAGGCCCGATTACCAAATCCATATTTGCTGACGCCATGCACACGGGGGCGATGATTTACTGGCATTTCAGTCACGCGAAAGTCCATGTTACGGATGAGCGCCGGGATGAAGCGGTGCATGCCATTGAACAGTAACAGAGCTTCACGGCACTCCTTGCGCATAACCTTCAGCGTGCAGCCTGTGTCACGGACGTGATCGCCGATGAAGCGTGAACGAACCCCATTTGCAATCCGACTTTGCAGGCGCTTGAAAGGAGTGTCTTTGCGTTTGGCTCGGTATCCACACACCAAGTCAAAACCCGTGTGGAGTTTGGCGATCATCGCCGGAATATCCGAAGGATCATTCTGCAAATCGCCGTCTAGCGTCACGATGACATCTCCATAAGATTGATGAATACCTGCATGCATAGCCGCGCTTTGGCCGGCATTTTTGGCAAATTCCAGTAATCTCACCCGTTCGTTTCGGTGCACTCGTTGTACCGTTGCATCGGTGCTTCCATCATCTACCAGCACCAATTCGTAATCCATCCCCGCAAGAGCGGAGGCGATTTGAGTCTGGAGTTCGACAACGTTGTCCTCCTCATTGTATAAAGGAACGACGACAGAAATAGCGGGTGACGAAGGCATGGTGCGTGCAGCCCTCATCCATCCCGCGCAGACTTAACGTGGCAAGTGGAGATTTTCATGACGGGTCAAGGAGCCAAGGGTACCCGAATAATATTGGGGGCACGGCGACGCGCTCCAATGAAGACCGGGGAAAGCTGCCGTTCAAACCACCGATGCTTGATGTTTAGCAGCGTATTGAGCGCTGCAAAGTGCCAGGGACCATCCTCTGTGCGGATGCTATACTGCAATGCCCTGCCGCCATCCAAAAGGGTTGCGTGCTGCACTTCTAGCTTTCGTGCAATCTCCGTCACTTCAGCCACATTCATCACTCCCCCATCCCCAGAAACGATGAAAATAATGGAGCCATCCTTTTTCATGCCAGCCAGGGACCGGTAGCTGATCTTAGATCCATCAAAAAACTGATCTGGCTTCATAGAAACGTAAGAGAACGTGGTGTGGTTTTTCATCACCGAAGGGTATCCCTGAGTTCCTTCCTCCACAGGGCCCGGCACATCATCCAGCAGTGATTTAGGGCCGAAATAAGGACGCCCAGCTTTGACAAAAAAACAGCCGCTCCACTCAGGGAAAGCTCCATTCACCTGCACTCCTTCATGCCAGACCCACCCTAGAGGCTTGCCTTTCGGATCACGAAAATTTGCGGTGATGGAAAACCACAGGTTATCCGCCTCCATTCTCCGCGCTGCTGTGGTGCCTGCAAACTTAGGCTGCGTTTCAAAACTGGTCATGAATTCAAAATGCTCCGGTGCAAAAGTGACGACATGGATTTCCGCTCCTAGAATTTGGTGCGCTACTTTGGCCAGCACACCGCCTTCACGTCTCACCTTGAGCGTGCACCAGCGCATGCCCAGTTCTGCATGACGCTCGATCAGGCTTTGACTGATTTCAGCCGCCGTGATTTGAGGAGCTGCTTTCCACATTCCCCGTCCACTCTGAATTAACAAAGGCTCTTTAGAATCTCTTATTGTCAAAGCAACAACGTTGCTATCTAAGTTAAAAAAGGCCACTCCTCCCAGCCATAGCAAGACGCAAGCAGCCAGCGCCAGGAGCAGCAGCGTCTTGAGGCAGCCTCGGTATTTTGCAGCCTTCTTTTTCACGGGGGAGACCTTCATGATGCGCTGAATTTCCGCTGAGTCAAAGAATCCGACAAGACTCAAATAAAGTCAGTCCTTCTGCCCCTCGGTTAATGAAAAAGACTCAGGTGGCCTTGGGCCAGTCCAGGCGATGCTTCCCGTCATATCACCCAAAAAGAGCGGATCGAATGAACGACTGTAAGCTTTCGCTGCTGGTGGCCAAAACAAGCCGTCGCGGAGGCGACGCACGATCTCTGCCGCACAGGCCAAGGCATGATCCACCCACTCCTCACTGAAGTTTTTCCAAGTCAGCACCTTGGTTTCCTGAACACTTTTAGGCAGGGTGAAATAGCCTACGCTGTCAGGGCGTAATCCCTGCTGCTGAAGCACCGCTGCATATAGCGGCAGTTGTAGATCTTTCCATTGGTAGCGACTCCCATCTCTCAACTCAAAACACTTCCATTCATCGCTTTCCAGAATTTGGCTACGGCTATTCAGTTTGCGCACATGCGCCTCGAGTGGATCAGATGCCTTGTCAGCGGTTTTGAAATCAATCACACGTAGATGGCCGCTCAGCTGATGACGATCAATGCGATCTACTTTGCAACTCAACCGGGCACCTTCAATCATCAAGGGGGATTCAGGATTAGCCACCCACTCCGCAGCATAAATCATCCATCCTGCCGCACGCTCCGCTGCCTCCGTTTCCGCCGCATGCCTCAGACGCTGCTTTAGACTTTCTAACTGGAGGTGAATGAGAGGAGCTGGTCTTTTACCATAGAGCTGATGAGCCTGCTCCACAGCTGTTTCAATCAAGAAATCAGCCAGCGCACCTGCATCTGCACTCAGTTTCATCTGAGCATGCACGGCAAGTTTTTGAAAAGCATGGTGGGCTAAAGTACCAAACTCATTGGGAGCCAGTTCTCGTTTGCCCACTTCCGTCTCTTCCATACGTAACTCATGGCTCAAATAATCGCGAAACGGGCACTCTAGGTAGGATCGGAGGCGAGAGGGGGAAATCGTCTCAACCTTCGATCGCATCACTTTAGGAGTCAATTTCCAGGCCAATGTTCGGACAGGCTCTTGCGCTTCCGTTCCGACAGATTCTTCCTTGGGGAAAAGATGCGTCACACGCTGAGGCAGAATGGCATCGTCACAGAGAAAGAGCAGTCTGGAGGGCCGCAGGGCATCGCCCCGCTCGCTCCATTGACCACACATCACATGCAAGTTCCCTCCAGAGACTCTTTGTTCCGTCAAAGCAGCTAGCGTGTAAGCATCACGGGCAAATCGAGTCGCCTGGCAAGGGAGCCCTAGCTGCTGCCGCACACGATCTGGCAGAAAAGGATGCGCGATGAGAATGCCAGGAACATGCTCTTCATTCACGCCAGCGATCACGAGATTTGGTGAAGGTTCCCAGAGTAATTCGAGCCATCCTTGCAAGACCAAATCAATCTCGCCACGAGGCTCAGAAAGTGAAGCCCGCGACAAAGCCTCCAAGGAAAGCGCCAGGGCCTCTTCCGGGTTTGGAGTTAACCCAAAACGAGCGATTTCCGACTCAATCTCACGGCAACAGCCTAACCAAGCATCTGCCAATGACGTGGTGAGTTGATCCTGAGGAGCATCAGGAACGAAATCTCGATCACCATAAAGTAGGATGAGCAACGCGCGTGCCGCCTGAGGCAAAGGTGAATCTCGAAACTCCGCCACTAGAGCAAGCGCTGCGTCCATCACAGGTTTCAGCAACTGAATTTCGTCTGGCCACAGCTTCCCGAGTTCTGCCGCATGATCCAAGGTGACAGGCATGTGCATCAAAGCAAAGTCGTCGGCCTCCCTGAGCAACTTCATCCCTTCCGCCTTTTTCCCCATCCAGGCACTTCTGACCTCGGGCACCCGCAGCAGAGTCGCAAAGGATTTCCATGAGCGAGAACTCACGAGTGTCAGCATTTGTGCCAACACATGCCAAAGCCCTACTTCGGTAGGTGCCGCTCCCCCAGGCTCAAAGACACGGACTCCTTCCAGCGAAAGTTTTTCCTGTAAAACCGCCCCTACTTCTGAATCTCCCACTCCAACAGCCACCCTACCCTGAGGCGCGAGATCTGCTAACAGTCGGATCGTTTGAGCCGCTTGCGCAGAGGCATCGTGATGGAGATGCACTTGATCGTGAGACAGGGGCACCGTCACGTTAGCATCCTCTCCCCAAAAAGAAGGCAGCGGACGACCAATCTCATCGAAAGTGTGTGCAAGTTCTTCTGGAGCCTGTACCGCCACCGTCACAGGCACCTCACAGGCCTGCACCCAACGCCCGAAGAGAGGCAGCAGATCTGGTGAGGCCAAAACCACCACACGTTGCACTCCCTCAGGTAACTGGGGTTTCTCAGCCCCATTCGACTTCAGAGACTGCGCATCCACCAAGCCCACCTCTGCAAGCTCCTGGTGGTATAATGCTTCGATCACTGCCAAGTCATCCCAGCGTGAGCTATCTTGATTCACCCGCTGGCCGACGGTCGCAAATGTCTGCCCTCCTGCACCTAACAAAGTATTGAGTTCAGAAAGCAATCGCGCCATTTCTGACTGCCATCTCCAGCCGAGATCTTCTGGCAGGACCGGGAACAAGGACTTGAGCTGGGCTAGGTCCACCTTTTTGACAGCCTTCTGCCATGCCATCTGAGACTGAAGTGGGGAGGCCGCCCATTTTCTAGCAGCCACCGGCAACAACGCCTGCTCCGCTGTCCATACCCAGGGAACTAAGGCCCCAGGCTGATTTGCACGTGCCAGCGCTTCCTTGATCCTACGACCCGCCTCTGAAGTGGGCACGATCAATAGTGTATCTGCCAGATCCAGCGCCGTATCTCCCGTGCGTTCACGCATGAGATAACTCACAGCTTTATCCAAGACGGGGGCCTCCCAGCCCCAAAAATGGCGTATCAGAATCGCCATGACTTTTTATTGGGGGTTAGCGACGTCTAAAAGCGTCGGCAGATTTTTCAAAGGATCGTCACTCGCCGAAGCAGGCATCAATTTACTGGGACTCGGCACAGGTTTCTCTGGTGATTTAAGATAACGTAGAAAGTCACTGTCCGTGCTCAGAACCAGACTTGTATCAGGCGTCAGCACCTTCTTGTAAGCTTCCATGGTTTTAAGAAACTCGAAAAGTTCCCGTGATTGAGGCGTGGCATCGTAAGCTTTGGCATAGATCTCCGTGGCTTTCGCGTCCGCCGCACCTTCCACTTCCTGCACTTTTCGGTAAGCCTCTGACTGAATCAGCTTCAGGTCTCTTTCACGCTGGCCCAGAATCTTAGCGGCCTCCCCTGCTCCTTCGGATTTGAATCGCTCAGCGATCTGTGTTCGCTCACTAACCATGCGTTGGTAAATGGTCTGACTCACCGATTCGTTGTAGTTAATGCGTTTGAAACGGAGATCCATCAACTCAATGCCAAAGCCTGCCATTTTAGGAGAAGCATTCGCAAAAATTTCTTTTTCCAGTTCTGACCTACCTTTGGCGATCGGAGGCAAGTTGCCAATCCGTGCATCCGCGATGGAGGTGCCCACATTCGCATCTCGGGCCACTTTGCGGTCTTTCGTGGAACGCACAGCTTCGATGAAATCATGCTTTGCAATCACATTGCGGGTTTCACTTCCCAAGATGTCTGTAAGGCGAGACTGGGCACCACGTTCATCACGCAGGTTTTCAAAAAAAAGGCGCGGATTCGTGATACGCCAACGGGCAAAGTTATCGACCACGATGTACACTTTATCCTTGGTGGGCATATTGGCGGGTGGGCCATCCCATTCCACAATGCGCTTTTCAAAACGATTTACCTTCTGGATGAAAGGCATCTTCACATGCAGTCCAGCCTCAGTAACGGTTTCACCTACGGGCTTGCCGAATTGAGTGATGATGACCTGTTCCGTCTCACTGACCGTGTAGAAACTAGCCGTGCCCAGAACGTAAGATGCAAAAAGGGCGATGAGGGCGAGAAGAGAAAAAGCAGGTTTCATCGGGAAGAGCGAACGGGGTTTGGTGCAGACGCGGGCTGATTTTGCTGCAAGTGCATGAGAGGGAGAAACTGCGGCACACGATCATCCACAATGATTTTACCAGGGATCGTTGGCAGCACTTCACTCAAGGTTTCCAAGTAAATGCGTTTTTTGGTGACCTCGGGCGCTTTTTGGTACTCGGTTAAAAGGGCTGTAAATCGGGAGGCGTCACCTTCGGCTTCATTCACTCGCTGTGTCGCGTAACCCTCAGCTTGGCTGATGCTCTGCTCGGCCAAGCCTCGGGCTTCAGGAATGACGCGATTATACTCGCCGTTCGCTTGGTTGATGGAGGATTCCTTCTGCTGCTGCGCTCGGTTCACTTCATCAAAGCTGTCCTTGACCTCAGCAGGCGGATTGACATTGCCAAGCTGGATCTGGTCAATGCGAATCCCCATCTCCAATGCATGGACGATCAGTTGCAATCTTTCCAAAGCTTTAACCTCAATTTCTTGCCGGCCAACAGTGAGAACTTCGTCAATGGAACGATCACCGATGATTTCACGCATGACTGCCTCTGACATATCTCGGAGGGTAGCCTGAGGCTCAAGGAAATTGAAGACGTAGTCACGTGCATCTTCGATGTGAAATTGTACCACCCATTCGACGACAGCCGCATTTAGGTCTCCAGTGACCATGTTCTTCTCCTTTTCCATCTCGGTGTAGTCCTCATTGAACTGGTAGGCATTGGTCGCCCCAGACGTGCCGTAACCGAACTCGAGTTTGAGCTGACGGCGAATTTCCACCTGGGTAACTTGATCCAGCCCAAAAGGAAGTTTGAAGTTGAGGCCAGGTTGAGTGGTGTCCAAATACTTACCAAAACGCTGCACCACCCCCACCGAGTTAGCAGGCACCTGATAAAAGCTGGACAGCATACCAATGCCCACAAGCAGAGCCAAAACGCCCATGAGAATGCGGCCAGGGTTAATCTTGAGGTTGGAGGAATGGGGAAAAGGGAGACTGGGAGGTCTGGAAGCAGCCATGCCTCAGATTAAGGGGGACCCTCGCTCAGAGCAAGCCCCCATCCAACTATCCCCAAGGCAGCTTCAGGATGCCCTCCATAATTCACTTCAAACTCCGCAGATAAGCGACTAAATCCAACAGCTCTTGCTCAGGCATGGTCGCATCCAGCCCCATGGGCATAAGACTTGTCATGAGCGTCGTGTCTGAAAGGATGTGATCATGTGCCACTGTCTTCTCCTGACCTGCCACATCCATGAGTAAAAGCCCCTCAGCCGTATGGCTTCGAATCACGCCCAAGGTGCTTTGGCCATCGCGAGTTTCGATAACATGCGCCTCATAATCCCTCGCCAAAGTGTTGCTCGGGAAAAGGATGCTTTCCAGCAAGTCTCTCTCGGTACGAATGGCACCGATTTTGGATAGATCGGGCCCTAGCGCCCGACCAACAGCACCAACCCTATGACAAGCTATGCAGGTCCCTTTGCCTAACTCAAAGTGTTTCTTCCCCTCCTGAATCCGGCCTTCTTGAATGACTCGATCCGCTAGCGCACCCAACTGACGTTTTTTGCTCTCCATCGCAGCAGTCGCCTTCTCATAAGCGGGATGAAGAAGAGTTTCAAAAATCTCGGGAGCGTGATCACTAAATGCAGTCCGGTAAACACTTTCCTGCTGGCTGCCTATCGCAGGATTTGCAGCTAGGTGCAGAGCTAATTTTCGTCCCGTTTCTGGGTCCTTGGTTTTTCGTGCTAGGGTCAACATGGACTTAAGTTCCACCGGCCCCACTGAAGCCAGTAGCGGAGCAACCGATAATACTTGCTCCTTCGTCATTGGAACGGAGGAAATCATATTTGCGGCTTGAATGCGAGCAGCAGGGGAGGCCGTTGCGTCCGTCAAAACATGAGTGATCATCTCAAAAAGTTCTGCCGTGAGCTTCACATTCCGCACCGCATCCAGAGCTTTAAGTCGGATAGACAGCGGGAAATGGGTATTGGCCGCTAAATCCTGCAAGACACCATCAAAGTGGGCAGACTTCAGTTTCTTGATGGCATCCAGCAGCAGAGGTGTTGGCGTTTTAACGAGCTGACTTTTCAAGGGTTCAATCCAAGACTCATGGATAATCCCCAAGGTCTGCCCAGCCAAAATACGGAGAGCGCATTGCTTGAAGGCATCATGGTTGGAAACCAGCATCTGAGTCAAGAGCTCTTGGGCCTGGATCTGACTAAGCAAGGCTGGAAGAAAAACCTCGACCTGCGAGGCTAAAGTCTGCCGTTTTTTAGCATTCAATTCATCGAGTGATCTTTGATCCAGTTTCGTAGGATCCGTCACAGCAATTTGCTCTGACAACTCGCCAATGACGGCACGCACCAGTTCAGGATCACGTGCAGCTATACCCATGGCAGTCTTAAACAAAGCTGCATCGGGATAGATGGAACTTTGGATGATAAGTTTATGAAAAGCCTGATCTTTGACGCCACAGAGATCAGCCACTTTTAAGACCCGTGCGAGATATTCGGGAGCGGCGAAATTTTCCTCTTTTGTTGCCAGTCTTGATTGGTTTTCTGGACTCAAAGGAGCCACTGAGATTTTTAGCGCCGCATCACGTCGTAGCACTGCCTGATGTAGAAAATTACGGGCATCTGATTCCAAACGCAGAGCGCGTGAACTCGCCAAAATGGCTGCATGCTCCGAAGCGGCATCTGATACACTGGCCAACACAGATATCAGAAGTTCATGAGGAATATCTGGGCTGTCTAAATGAGCCACCTTTTCCAAAGCACGTCTCCGCGTTTGTAGATTGGTCGATTGAAGGCCTAACAACAAAGAATCAGAATCCACAGCCTGCGCTGGGCTTTCAGGAAGTTTCTTCCAAGTTTTGGGACCTCGGATTCGATAAACACTGCCCATCATATCGGGCTTCGCCATCAGAGAAGATGGACAACCGATACGAAACCAACCGCCAGTATTCAACACCAGCAAAGAGCCATCTTGATCTTCAATGACATCGGTCAAGTGAACATCCGGATTTTTGATTTTCAGAAACTCATTCTCCGTGGCTTTGAAAGTGGCTCCACTCGCTGTCAACTCCATGCGAACGAGGCGTTGGGTATTAAAATGCGTCACGTACAAATGGAGCTTGTCATCCTTCGAATGCTCACTTCCCCACCCACCAAAGGCACAGCCACTGACCGCCACATGACCAAAATTATGGATGACTGGCATGACATCCATCGTGCGTGGTAGCCCGGCAATCGCCTGCATCTGGTCTGCCCTCTCATACACGCCGCCATACAGCCAGTGCATGAGGGTGTCTCCACGTGGGTTGCTGTAGTAAAGATTGCAGGTGCCTAAAATATCCCCCTCAGCGGTAAAAGCGAGTCCTGTAGGATTGTCAGCGCAGCCCAGAGAGTGCCATTGCAAATCCGTGCCGTCTGGCAGGCATGACCAGACCCCACTGGCTTTGCCCTCATGCACCACTTTGCCATCCTTTCCGGCAGCGACATGCCCCTTGCGTCCGTGGCACCAGTAAAGTCGACCATTGGGGTGCAACTTGGGGCCATGAACATCTGCCGCATTTCCTGTGTAGTCAAAACCGCTGACAATCATCTCTCGTTCCTCAGCCACCCCGTCCTTATCTTTATC
The DNA here is from genome assembly GCF_014203045.1 of Prosthecobacter dejongeii. NCBI lineage: Bacteria > Pseudomonadati > Verrucomicrobiota > Verrucomicrobiia > Verrucomicrobiales > Verrucomicrobiaceae > Prosthecobacter > Prosthecobacter dejongeii. The sequence goes on along the minus strand of NZ_JACHIF010000007.1, from coordinate 201,427 downwards.
TGTAAGCTTCCACAGTCCCGGCGGGCTGCAAACATACAGGCTGCCATCCAGCCAAGCCGCTCCTTGGGGAAAAGTCATCTTATCTGCAAAGACGGTGCTTTGATCGTAAACACCATCTTGATCGGTATCATCGAGAACCAAGATTCGGTTAGGTGGATTTTTCTCCAATTGGGCCTTATTCCAGTTAACACCCACAGCATCACCAATAAATAATCTTCCCTGATCATCCACACAGCCCATGATGGGGTGCGTCACCAACGGAGACGCTGCGGCCACTTCAAGTTCGTAGCGGTCCGGCAAAGTATGTGGTGGGGCCTCCGGCAGTTTTCCTGCACGAATAATCACCGTCTCTCGTTTGCCTTCAGCCGGAATTTGATCACTAGAATCGGGAGGTAAATCAGCCGCCCGCAGAGGCTTGGCAGCCATTGAGCAAAAAAGCAGGACAGCGAGAGTTTCCTTGATCAGCATGTATGATACCACGCATCGAAAGGAGGATTCCTGTCATCACTGCCCTCACCTGCTCACAAGCGCATCACTTTTAGCGATTTTTGGCATCGTTTGCCAAAGTGGATATTACCGGGTTCGTGTCATCGCACCGCGAAGGGCTGTGCGGTAATTCACCACTGCATCAGCGATCGCACTTGTCACGGATTGACGATAAGTGTCAGAGGCGATCAAACGACACTCATTGCCATTTGTCACAAAGCCCCCCTCAAAAAGAATACCCGGGCGCTTGCACCCTGTCAGCACGCTCCATTGCGCGCGTTTAATACCCCGGTCCACAAACTTGAATTTGCTAATCACCATCGCATGCACGGCTGTGGCCAGGGCGATATTCGCAGAATCATGTGAATTTCCAGTCAGCCCACTCGCATTGTAACCACCGCCACGCTCTAAACTGGCCGAGCTTCCTTGGGGTGTCAGGGCAAAAGTCTCGATCCCACTGGCCACGCTGTTGGGCCCCGAATTAAAATGAAGGCTAAGGAAGATGCTATTAGGCGTCGAATTGGCCACAGCCACCCGCCCGCTCAACGTGATGAATGTATCTGTGCTGCGAGTCATCACCACTTTAAAACCACGTCTCGTCAGCTCCCGTTTTAGAACTTCGGCCATCTTTAGGGCAAAGTCCTTCTCATACCCATAGATGCCACGTGCCCCGGCATCATGGCCGCCATGGCCGGCATCCACAACGACCGTATCAAAAGGTTCACCATCCGTGATGTAGGTGGGGCGCAGGACGGGATCGATTAATTTGCAGAGGTCAATTCGAGAAAAAAGAGCACGACCGCTCGACTCCTGAACAGGATAACTGAGGATGAATTTGATGTTATTGATCAACAACTCCTGACTGCCAATCGTGCCTTTCAGAATCAGATTATTAGAGCGAAACCAAACATGCTTGCCCTCGACCTTGTAGGAACTGAAGCGGTAGAATTGATGCATGCTCTCTCCCGTAATGTAGTCCCGGCCGTTGATCTTGACGATCTGCCAGCCTGCATTAGAAGGGAGCTTCGTTGCCACATCGGGGCGAACGGGAGCGGTCGGCTTGACCTCCTCCGGCTTATCATCATCTTTAGCATGACCAAATTCGCCATCGCCATCGCTGTCCTTACCAGCCATGGCTTTTTCAGTGTCCGCAGGTTTGGTCGCGGGCACTTCTGTCTTTTTAACGACGGCTGGCGCTGGAGTTGATTTTTTAGCAGGAGCCGGGTTCGTTTTTTTGGCCGATGTTGCTGAGGATTTCGAGCTGCTACCCGACTTAGGTTTGATCGTTGTGACTTTAGGCTTAGGCCCTGGGGAGGTGGGTTTCGGCTTTTCTTCCACCAACGGTGCAGGTGGAGGAGGCGGAGCTTCCTCCTTCTTTTTCCCAAAACTGAGCACTCGACCAATAAAGCCAGGTTTGTCCTCTTCAGGAGTATTTACATCAGCCTGAGCTGCTACAAAAGCGAGGGTCGTCAGCGCCAAAGTGAGAGTGCGGACGGTTCGGAGTGGGGCAAGCATAACAAATCTCATGGAAAGCGAACAGCGTGGAAAACGCGGCTGAGCCGCCAAACAAGTCATCCAGATTAGGCAATTTCAGGCATTTGGCAAACCAGATGTCACCAAGGAATGCGTTCTTGACTCATCCACGTTGACAGAGATGGGGTTTTTCATGTGTTCTTACACGATGCGTTTCACCCTCCTCGCGTGTTTTTTTGTCACCCTTGTCCCTGCCTTTGCTCAACAAAAGGCCAAAAAAGCCGCATCTGCTCCAAAAGCTGCGACAGTCCCTGCCGACACGCCCTGGGGAGAATTCGTGGAAAAAGATTTTCCCTTCTTCAGCAGCGTCCTCGATTGCCGTGAGCTGGGCGCCAGTTTTCCTAAGGATAATTTAACTCCACGCGGATTGATTTTCAATCTTGGTCATAATCTCTGGGCCTGTTTCGATACGGACCTCCTCCGTGTTTCATGTGTTTGGGAAGGCGAACCCGGGAAGCCCCCCATCACTCCTGAAGCCTTAGCCCCCGGTTCCTACCATATCGCCGGGCAAAAAACCAAGGATGGCCAAGAATACCTGCCCAAACCTGTGGGCAAGGTGTGGCTGACCAATGGCATCTACCCGGGCTGGCAGATCGGCAACCAGCCCACGTTCACCGATCCACGTGAACCAGGACCAAGTCCTGAAGAAGTAGGCCGTGGTGCTCTGCCTGCCGTCAGCGCCCGATTTAAATCTCTCCGCATGGAGAGCTTACAGCACCTCGAAATCCGCGCCACTTTGGGCGAAATGGAACTCATCGGTCACATCATGCTGGACGTGACGGAAAAAACTCTCGCACAGAATTGGGAAATCCCACCGCACGCTCAGCCACTTACCTTTCAGATAGGACAGCTTCCGCCATTGGAAAACCTCAGTTTCAGTCCAGAAAAAGTAGAGGCTTTTACTCTGGGGGCCAACAAAACCAAAGACAGTTATTTCGGCATTCATTGTTATTCCAACAGCAGTATCCAAATTCAGCACGACGAATCTAATCACGTCTGGGTCATCTTACTTCCAACCACCGAACCTAGCACTTTAGATACTATCCTCACCGTCACTCTGCCCATAGCAACGAAGGAGCCCGCAATCGCCAACCAGAAAGCTGGCCGACCTCATTGGCCTGAAACCATCGCTACTCAGGCCCTTTTGTCCAAATCTCCCGACGCCTACGTCATTGACGATATTCCCCTGCCCGTCCCCAATCCCTGGAAGCGCAATGTCCGCCTCGCTGACATCGCCTTCCTCAATGACAAGGGCGATGCCGCAGCCGTGACCTTTGACGGTGATGTGTGGCTCATCTCAGGACTCAAAGGCGATTTGGAAAAAGTTACCTGGAAACGTTTTGCCTCCGGCCTGCATGAGCCCATGAGCATCGTCTTTCGCAACAAAGAACTCTTTGTTTTCGACCGAAGCGGCATCTGGAAATTAGCTGATTCCAACGGTGATCATGAAGCCGACCAGTATGAAATGTTCTGCAATCTTTTTTCGCAAACAGCCGAAACACGCGAATTCCCTAACTCCATGAAACTTGGGCCTGACGGTGCCTTCTACATTTCCAAAGGTGGCCAGGAAGGCACCACTTTTGGCAAGCACAACGGCACCGTCATCAAGGTCGCCCCCGATGGCAAATCCTTTGAAGTCATCGGCCACGGCTTGCGCCAGCCCTTTATCGGCGTAAACCCCAAAACGGGCCTCGTCACCGCCAGCGATCAGCAGGGCAACTACGTACCCTCCACCCCCATCCAGATCATTCGGGATAACCAATTTTACGGTCACCTACCCACCATCGCTCCCAAGGAAGCTTATCCAGCTCCTATTGCCGAGCCGCTGGTCTGGCTGCCGCATCCGGTGAATCCCAGTGGAACCACCCAGACCTGGCTCATCGGTGCCAAAATGGGCCCCTTGAATGACGAACTGATTCACGTCGGCTACAACCGCCCAGAACTCTTCCGCGTGCTGATGAATGACCGCTTCAAGCGTCCCCAGGCCACTGTCATGAGCTTTGAGCGCGAGTTCGACTTTGGCCCTTTGAATGCCATCGTGAATCCAGCCGATGGCCAGCTTTATGTTGTCGGTTTCCAGGTGTGGGGCACCACGGCTAAGAAGCTCAGCGGCCTCGTCCGGGTCCGCTACACGGACAAACCCCGCGTGCTTCTCAAAGAAGTCACCCCCATGGATCAAGGCCTGCTGCTGCGTTTCAATGCCCCCATGAATGAGAAATTGGCCACTGATCCAGCAAGTTACAGCGCCGAACGTTGGAATTACAAGCGCACCTTTGACTATGGCTCCCCGCACCTCAAACTGGATGGTAGCACTGGCCAGGAATGGATGACCGCCAGCAGCGCCTATCTCAGCCAAGATGGCATGAGCATCTTCGTGGGAATTCCTGACATGAAAGCAGGAGTCCACCAGATGCGCATCGGCTGGGGCCTGGAAAGTACCGATGGGCTCAAGGCTGCCAACACCGCCTACTTTAGCCCATGGGACTTGGCAAAATTTGATCCCAAAAAAGAAGGTTTTGGAGACATTTCCGTGGATCTCTCCCCGCGAAAAACCGAATCGGTCGCCATGACCAAGCCTACCGTGGAAGAAGGAGCCAAGCTTTATCAGATGATCGGCTGCATGGCCTGTCACAGCATTGATGGCAGTACCGTCGGCAAAGTCGGGCCAAGCTGGAAAGGTATCTACGGAACGGAACGCATTCTCGGCAAAGGCGGCAAAACCGCGATAGCGGACGAGGCCTACCTCCGTGAATCCATCACTAACCCCAGTGCCAAAGTGGTGAAAGGGTTTGAAAAATTTGATACCGGCATGCCCATCTATGCGGGCATCCTCAATGAGTCTCAGATCGAAAGTTTGGTGATGTACATCAAAACGCTCAAGTAGCAGCGCTCATCACTACGGTCCCAGGTGTGATTTTAGGCACCTGGGAATTGCAGAGTTTATAAAAGTGATTTCTCCATGCGGAAATCGTCCATCACATAGCCATTTCCAATATCACTGCACACATCTTCGAGGAACTTAAAACCTGCCCGCTGATAAGCACGGATGGCCGGAGCATTGTGCTTATTCACACGCAATTGTAGGCGATAGCAGCCCAGTTCTCGCGCCCGTTCTTCCGTCCACGCTAATGCCGCAGCACCAACGCCCTGTCCATGCATCTCAGGCTGCACATAGAGCTTATTGATAAACAATACATTTTCCGGATAACGCTCAAAAGATAAATAACCTACAGCGCCAAGGGCCTCGGCCTCAACGAGGGCAAACCAGGCACCTCGCGTATGCATCTCTCTCGCCATCGCATCAGGTTGATACCAGACACTCAGCATGTAATCAATCTGCCCCTCACTGAGGATGCCAGGATAGCATTTGCGCCAGATTTCATGTCCAAGACGCTGAATGACAGGCAACTCACTTTCACCAATGCGCCTGACCCGAACTGGCATTGCCATTCGCCTTTCACGGCCTAACTGTTGATGAGTCCAATCCAATGCCGCCAGCCAACGTGAAAGATCATCCGCTGGAGAAAGACGGATAAGGTTCGCCACAATCTCTCCATGCGTAGGCTCTATTACGCCCTCCTCTCGGATCTGCTCCAGATCGGCAGGGAAATCTCCTTCAGGCAGGATCTCTTTGGCCAAATACCAACAAGCCCAGGCTCGCCAAGTGCGCAGTTCTTTGTTAGGCTCCACCATCCGCGTGGCTAGGTGCTGCCAGTGACGGCGTGGATTGCCAATGAATTGTCCTAGCGGCCGATGGAGGAGCAGCCACGACATGGCTTGATAGGGTAGCGGCCACTTGTGCAAGATCGCTTCGTGACCTGGCATCGGGGAGGAAAGAGCTCGATTTAGGAGCAAAATGCATTTTGCCGGGAAGCCGATTCGCCACAGACTCTGCGCATAAAGAAGGCAAGTCTCATAAAACGCTGGTCCCCGATCTTTGCCAAAGGCATTGATCTCCTCCGCCCGATAAACTCGATGAATCTGCGGGAGCAGGGGGTGGGGTTCGTTGATAAAAGGGAGCGGCATCTAGGAAAGGAAGCAGGGACGGCATGGGTGTGCAAGTGCCGCAATGGCCAAGGCACCGCTTCGATTTTTTCCTCGTCTAGGCATGGATAGCCGTGTCAGAATAACTGGGATATAACACATCTTTTGTTCGGCTAATCTCACCTTGTCATCCATGGACACATTGCCCTTCTCTCGCCGTCAGATGTTGCAGGCCACCTCTTCAGGGATTGGCTGGCTGGCTTTTGCAGCCCTAGCACAAGGAGGCAGCCAAAGTCGGCTGCCAGTGCCACATTTCCCGGCACGAGCCAAACGGGTGATCTTTCTAACGATGCGTGGAGGACCATCCCACGTGGATCTGTTTGATCACAAGCCTGAACTTATGCGCCACAGCGGCCAGGCTGCCAGCCTGGGAAAAGCCGCCCATGGTGCTAGGCTACTGGGGCCCATTCATCCTCTTCATCAGCACGGTCAATCGGGACTGTGGATCTCCAGCCAATATCCACAGTTGGCCAGCCATGCAGATGATCTCTGCATCATCAATTCGATGCACACCGATCTGCCAAATCATGCACAGGCCTTTGGCCAAATGCATACAGGTAGCTTTCAGTTTGTGCGACCTTCACTGGGAGCTTGGACTCTGTATGGTTTGGGTAGTGAAAACGAAAACCTACCCGGCTGCATCACCCTAAATCCACCAGCCGATAACGGAGGTTCCCAAAACTACGGCAGTGCCTTCTTACCGCCCATCTGCCAAGGAACGAAAATGGGTGGAAGCCAGTTGCCAGAGCTCTATGCAGCTTTACTCAAGAAAGACGAGACCCCTGGACCAGCGATGAAAAACATCGCCAATTCTCAAGTTTCACCACAACTACAGCGTGCACAGTTAGACCTGATTCGCGGCCTCAATCAGCACAAACTAGAACACGAAATACACCACCCAGAAATCGAAGGAGCCATTCAATCCTTTGAACTGGCCTTTCGCATGCAAAGCGAAGTTCCTGAAGTGTTGGACATTAGCCGTGAACCGGAATCCACACGCAAGCTCTACGGCATTGGGAAAGGCAAGGACCAGTTTGCCCGCCAATGCCTATTAGCTCGTCGTCTCGCCGAAGCAGGAGTGCGCTTCATCGAGATTGCCTCGCCCACCCATTGGGATCACCACAACCTTCTCAAGGATAACCTTGCAAAAAGTTGCACTGCTACGGATCGCCCCATCGCTGCTTTACTAACGGATCTCAAAGCCCGTGGCATGCTCAAAGACACCCTCGTTGTCTGGGCTGGTGAGTTTGGCCGCACACCGTATGCACAGGGAACCGATGGGCGTGACCACAATCATCAAGGTTATTCCATTTGGATGGCTGGTGGTGGGGTTAAAGGAGGGCATACCTATGGAGCCACAGATGAGATCGGCTATAAAGCCGTGCAGAATCCCATGCATATTCATGATTGGCATGCTACTATACTGCATCTCTTAGGGCTTGATCACTCTCGCCTCACCTACCGCTATGGTGGCCGCGACTTTCGCCTAACCAACGTTTCTGGAAAAGTAGCTGAAGGTGTCGTGAGCTAAGAACATCACGGGCCCACCCGCCAGTGAGGAAGAATCTAGCATTTTACACTCGCCAGGCACTCCGCACTTGCCCTCTGGCCACTCCGCGCCACCGTGTGCTATGCCCCAGCGCATTGCCCTCTTTGGAGGCAGCTTCAATCCCCCTGGCCTGCATCACCGCGTCATCGCTCAGCGATTGGCGCGGGAGTTTGATCAGGTGCGTATCATTCCGTGTGGCCCTCGGCCTGACAAACCCGTAACGGGTTCCATCCCGGCCGTTTATCGCGCCGCCCTTGCAGATCTGACTTTTGGTGATCTGCCAGGTGTTATCGTGGATTTGTTCGATCTTGAACAAGCTACTTTTACCCGCAATCACGCACTGCAAACTCGTTTTGAAAACGAAGGTGAAATTTGGCATGTCGTGGGTGGAGATCTCGTTTCTGGCGGTGCGACAGGCAAGTCATTGATCCAGCGTACTTGGGCAGAGGGCGAGTACCTTTGGAATCACGCTCACTTTGCGGTTCTCACTCGCCCAGGTTACAGCCTCAACAAAGCCGATCTTCCCCCTCAATCCATCGTCTTCGAAATCGAAGAACATGGTTCAAGCACGCTGATTCGTGATCATCTCAGCCACGGGCAGCCCGTCCTTGGGCTCCTCAATGCACGTGCCCAAGCTTACATTGAACGTTACGGTCTGTATCGTGCCCCCAATCCAGGCAACTGGGCCCGTCAAAGTCTCAATGGCAAGACTTACTCTATCGAAGCCGATCCCCACAATACCAAGGCCCAGCAATGGCTTGCAGAGATCGGCCCAGGAACAAATGATAAGCCTGATTTCATCACCGTGCTCGGCGGCGACGGGGCCATGCTGCGCTGCATTCGTGAAAATTGGCGTGAACGCCGCCCATTTTTTGGAATCAATGCAGGCCACCTCGGCTTCTTGATGAATGCGCCAGAACAAGTCCTCGGCTGCCCATTTCCGCCTTCCGATGTCATTCTGCGCCAGATGCCTATGCTCTATATTGAAGTGGAGGACAAGGCGGGCACGATTCACAAATCGTACGGCTTTAACGATGCCTGGCTGGAGCGAGCTACCAGTCAAAGTGCTTGGCTACAAATCATCGTTAATGGGGTCGAGCGTATTCCAAAACTCGTCAGTGATGGTGCCCTCGTCGCCACTGCGGCAGGCTCCACCGCCTATGCCCGGAGCATGGGGGCCAGCCCCTTGCTAGCAGATACCCCCGCGTGGTTGCTGGTCGGGTCCAATGTCATGGAACCGGCCCACTGGCGTAGCGCGCTTCTTTCCGTAGATACCACGGTTGAGATTCGTAGCCTTAGCCCCGACCACCGTCCGGTTGAAGCTTTTGTGGATGGACTTAGCCTGGGGGAAATCGTTACCTTTCGTGCACGCCTCAGCCGTGCTGCCAGTGCAGAAATCGCCTTCTGTGCCAGCCACGACATGGCCGATAAAATCGCCGCCATTCAGTTCCACAAAGACAGCGCAGCATGAAGGGGGCTTGGCTTCGGGCTAAAAGAGGCTGTAAATAAAGGGGGCAATCGCACTGCCTTTCGCAAAGACCAGAACCGTACCCAACAGCAAAAGCATCAAGACCAAAGGCATCAACCACCACTTGCCGGACTGAACCAGGAACGACAGAAATTGGCGAATGATTTGGGTGCGTTTCATGCAGAGCGAAAGTCTCTAGCTTTAGAGCATATTAGCTCGGTTAAAATAACTTTTCGTGATGCCTTCTCTCACGGGGTTTCCGCTTCACCCATAGGCTATCCTTTTCAGCACCTGAACGCATCTGCATAAAAGATAAGTTAAATACCCTCCCCGCCACATGAGTCGGGATCACCACCAAGACAAAGAGCAGGATCAAGATCACTCGCGACATGACCCACCCCAAACAAAGCGATATAAACATCCAGCTCAGATGAAGCTCCTTGAGCAATCTTGGGAGGATCAGCCCCGTCAAGGCAAATGCAACCGCAGTACTGCCTAAGCCCAGTGTCCAGAGAGTTATCTGGCCGTGTTTCCAAAAAGAGATTCCCGCCAGAACTACCAATGCCGCCGCCATGACCCAACCAAAAGCACGCCAAGCGCGTGGCGACTGCTCCACTTCGCGTAGTTCTTGAAGAATGATGTTTTGTCTAACCATGTCAGTCAGGCTGGAATTGCTCCCTCCAGTTTTCCTTTTCTGCCCAAGCGGGTTGCTCTTCCTTGAGCAGTAACCAAGGGCCGATAACCAAGACGTCCATATCGGTCCGCATAAAACAGGTGTAAGCCTGGGCAGGAGACTCTACCATCGGTTCCCCACGTAGATTGAAGGAAGTATTCACCACCATCGGACATCCCGTCAATTCATCGAAACGCTGGATCAACTCATGAAACGCAGGATGCGTTTCAGCATCCACACTCTGGACGCGGGCAGAGCCATCCACATGCGTCACGGCGGCGATTGTAGAGCGAGGTAAACGCAGCTTATGCAAGCCGGACAGGGCCACCTCATCGGCCTCACAGACTAACAAACGATGCTTTTTTGCCACTGGAGCCACTAGCAGCATGTAGGGACTCGGGCGATCCAGGTCAAACCACTCCGCCTCACGCCCGGATAAAATGGCCGGCGCGAAAGGACGAAAGCCCTCACGAAACTTGATCTTTACGTTCAGCCTGCGCTGCATATCTGCCACACGTGGATCACCCAAAATGGAACGCGCTCCTAGCGCACGTGGACCGAATTCCATCCGTCCCTGAAACCAGCCAACGACCTTCCCTTCTGCGATCAATTTAGCAGTCTTCGTCGCCATTTCAGACATGGAAGCGCAGCAGCTCATCTTAGCCCCCAGAGGGATTAAAGCTTGCCTCACTTCCTCAGGCCCATACTCACTGCCTAGGTAGCTTCCGCGCTGCCAGTTTCCTGTGGTTTTAAAAGCCCGGGGTTGATCCAGGAAGTGATGCTGAATCGCCAGCGCTGCACCTAAAGCCCCCCCTGCATCCCCAGAGGCCGGTTGGATGTATAGATCATTAAAGATCCCCTCTCTCAAAAGTCGGCCATTGGCCACGCAGTTCAATGCCACGCCCCCGGCTAAGCAGAGGTACTTTTCTCCCGTTTCCTGGCGCACATGACGGGCCATGCGAAGTACGATCTCCTCCGTCACCACCTGAATGGATCTGGCAATATCCATTTCACGCTGGGTCAAAGCCGACTCTGGCTGGCGTGGGGGGCCGCCTAACAACGAATTCATCTTGGAACTCGTCATTTTCAGCCCTGCCGCATAGTCGAAGTACTCCAGATTCATGGCAAAGGAGCCATCCGCCTTCAGCGAAATGACATGATCTAGGATCGTCTGCACAAACCGTGGCTCACCGTATGGGGCCAAACCCATCAGCTTATACTCGCCCGAATTCACTTTAAAGCCTGTGAAGTAAGTGAAGGCCGAATAGAGCAATCCTAACGAGTGCGGAAAGCGCATTTCATGAAGGATCTCCACCTGATTTCCACGGCCCACACCGTATGAAGCCGTCGCCCATTCTCCCACGCCATCCAGAGTAAGTATGGCAGCACGTTCAAAGGGAGAAGGGAAAAAGGCTGATGCTGCATGCGACTCATGATGCTCTGCAAACAGCACGCGCCCGTCCCAGCCCAATTCGTCCGCAATAACCTGCGGTAGCCAAAGTTTTTGACTCAACCAACTCGGCATCGCCATCATGAAGCTTTTCAACCCCTTCGGGGCAAAGGCGAGGTGAGTTTCCAGAATGCGCTCAAACTTCAAAAAGGGCTTCTCGTAGTAGGCTACATGATCCACCTGCTGCATGGTGACACCCGCCTGTTTCAGACAAAAATCCACGGCGTGACGAGGGAACTTCTCATCATGTTTTTTCCGGCTGAAACGCTCCTCCTGCGCGGCGGCTACGACCTCGCCATCTTCAATCAGGCAGGCGGCGGAGTCATGGAAGTAGGCTGAAAGGCCAAGGATACGCATGGGGTCCTTTAGCTCTGCCTCAGCATCCGTGCTCCGGCAAGGACGAAGAAACACCCTGCAGACCAAGAAAGAAGATAGATCACCCTTTTGTGCCGGATGGACAAACATCGCCGGAAATATTATAAATAATGCAGCAACCTCACGCCCAACCTGTCAACATAGCTTGGCAACTGCCGCGTCTCCCCCATGTCATCTGCCTCCGCCACGCTCTTGCTGGCCCGCGTCCACGGGCAGATGCTCCGGCATCGCGTGCAGCATGGGCTTTCCGAAAACCGGCTACTGGTTCTCACGATCGGCTGTTTTCTGGCGCTTTACTGCGTGGCTGCTTACGTATTGGTTTCTCGCGGGCTAGAATTCATCAGCCGCATGCCACTTTTCGGCCCCCTGTTGTTGGAGCGGCTCATCTACATCTTGTTCTTTTTCTTTTTTGTCATGCTGGTGATCTCGAACGCCACCATCACAGGCATGGGTCTATTCCGAAGAAAAGACATGGATTGGCAAGTAGCCTTGCCCTTGCCTTATCGCAGTTTAGTTCTGTGGAAAACACTGGAAGGCATGGCACTGGCCAGTTGGGGATTATTGGTACTTAGCGCTCCCATTTTGGTCGCCTTGGGCCGTATCTACGATGCCGGCCCATCCTTTTACATCCTGGGAGCCCCTGCCCTACTTTGCCTCGTTACCATTGCGGCCAATCTCTCTTCCTGGATTCTTCTCATCCTCGTGCGCCATGCTCGCCCCTGGTGGTGGAAGCCCATCGCAGCCTTGGGGATCTACATCGTCCTGACCACCATCTACAGTTTTTTTTCCAAAGCAGATTTGGAATCCATCAATGGTAATGACATCGTCTCTAGCCTGCATGGGGTGCTGCAACATACGGAAATCTGCATGCATCCTCTGCTACCTAGCTCATGGGTCGCAGAGGTCATTTTTGCTTCAGGTCGTGGTCTATATCCTCAGGCTACTTTTTTCAGTTTTGCCTTGCTTGCCAATGCCCTCTTCGCGCTCACTCTCACCGCCAAATTAGGCAGTCACCTTTTTTACCCAGCCTGGCACCGTGTCATGTCTGCCGTTCCCATGACGCGAGCACAAGCTGCTGAAGAGGCCTGGTTTAAACAACCAGAAAAACTAAGGGAACGCAGTGTAATCGCGCGGGTTTGGGGTCTAAAACGGGCCGAGCATGCAGCCATCCTCAAAGACATCCGCACCTTTTTACGCGAACCCACTCAGTGGGGGCAGAGCCTCCTCATCTTCGGTCTGCTGCTCATGTATACGTCCAATCTGCGGCGGCTGGGGTATGACCTCCAAAGTCCCTTTTGGATCATCGTCATCAGTCATTTAAATCTCCTCGTCTGCTGCCTCGCGCTCTCCACCCTGACCACACGCTTCATCTTTCCCCAGTTTAGTATGGAGGGGCAGCGCCTCTGGATTTTGGGTCTTTCCCCCTTGTCTTTACAAAGAGTGCTAAGCCTCAAACTCCGGCTCAGTGCAGGCATCATGGGCTTGCTGACCACCCTTCTCGTTTTTACTTCCAGCCTCTCTCTCTCACTTCCCTGGCAACGTACGGTGTTCTTCTGTGCAGCGGTTTTGATGATGAGTTATGCACTGAATGCCTTAGCCCTGTCTCTAGGAGCTCTTTTACCTAACTTTCGTGAGCCAAATCCCGCTCGCATCATTTCGGGATTTGGCGGTACACTCTGCCTCATCAGCAGTTTTTTATACATTCTCTTCAGTGCCACCGCTCTAGCCCTTCCAGAAGCGCTCCGTTGGAAAGCCCAGGCAGCAGGGCTTCCCATGTCTCCCCGCATGATCCTCATCCAGGATCTCTCCGGTTTGGGGGCCGTCCTCTTCCTATCGCTCGTTTTTGGGGCCATTCCTTACTGGATGGCGAAAAAGCGCACGAAAAGTCTAGATTATTTAAAAAAGCTGTAATATTACTGTCACTGAAATAAAATTCATGACAGCCATGGCCCGCCGCTCTCCCGCTCTCGCTTCGGTCCCCACATCAGAGGATAACAATATCCTCCGCTTCGATGAGGCCCCAGAATTCACCATCGGCCACGCCGAAGAATCTCCCATGGAGGACATGGACCAGCAAGTCCGTGAAGCCCAGCACCGCCTCACCAAGCTGCGCGCTGAGCAGGAAGAGCTGGAACACCAACGTAAAATTCTAGAAAACCTCAAGCAAAAGCAGGAGCGTTTCATCGCGGGTCGCAAAGACATCACCGAAAAGCTGGAACGCAGCCTGCGCGCCATTACTGAAGACCTTGAAGATGCCCGCCGTCGTGTGGAGGACATGTCTTCCACTCAGCAGGACTTCCGTGATCGTCTGGATGAACTCAAACTCTTCTTGCCTGAGCGTTGGCACCGCAGCCAGCTCGATCAAGAACTGGACAAAGCCATTTCAGCGCTGATTGAGGCTGAAACGAGCTTTGAAAAAGGCATCCGTCGTGTCACTTCCCATCGCCCCGTAGAGACTTCACCTCTGCATTTAAATTCAGAACGTGAAGACGAGGACGAAGGGGAATACAGCGCCAGTGGCCGCTTGGCCAATGCGCTCTCCGGTGCTGATGATCTCGGCACATGGGTGCGTCGAGGTTTCGCCTTCACCTTACCATTGATGGCCACGATCTTGATTGCCGTGATCTTGATCAAGCTCATGTTTTAAATGTCTTCCGCTATGAACAAACGCGTCGCCACACGTCGTCCGAGAACGGTTCAGGCTTTGGCTCAGGAAGCTAAGCCCGCGAAGCTGAAGCAGATGAAATCTCGCTCACTCGCCCTCCAGGAAGAAATTCATTCTCTGGAGTGTGCCATCGTGGCGGCTCCTCACACCCTGCGTCGGCGTCGCATAGCCTCGAAAGACGTCTTGCCAGCCCCAGAAGCGATGTTTTCCAAAAAAGCCCTGCGTTCCCCGCAGCGTGTTCCCTTGCACCAGCTTCGTGCGGCTAAACGTCGTCGTATGGCCCTCATGCTAGAATTTGGGGTGGTGGTCACATCCCTCGTTGCAGCTGTCGGCTGGATGAATCAGTGGTTCCACTGGTGGGAGTGAAATACACCTCAAAACTCCGGGTATTTGGGCCATCCATTCCAGCGGATGTCGTCCACATCCTTGGGCAAAATGGAACGCATGGGCATTTCGTATCGCGGCTGAGGTTTAAACTCAGCTGTTTCAGCTCGCTTTTTTAAAATCACCCAGGCGAAATCCACCAGAAGTGACTGATAAACCGTCGCGTCAATTTCACCGTCGCCGACCAAGGTCAGGCCCCCTTCACGGCCACGAAAAGCATCCGTGCCGATGATCATCACATCCTCTCGGCGATCTTGAAGCGCCGATGCAGCCCCCAAGGCCATCAGGTCATTGTGAGCGTAAACAATGTCGAAACTTTGCTGCAAACGCAACGCATCTTGGGTGCGTTCGCGCCCTCCGGCAATGCTCCATAAACCTGGTGCGTCATGCACCAGAATGATGCCAGGCACAGCTTTTAGTGCGGCTTCAAAACCTTCGTGTCGTTGCTGACAGACGCCATTTTCATCATCCCCTCGGATCTCGATCACTCGCCCGGAGACCTCCGTTTGCCCAGCGGCACTAGCTTTTGCCGTTAAAGCATTGATGACCAATTCACCCGCCAGTTGCCCCACTTTTTTCTGGTCGGCCACTAACGCGGACGTGCAGCCCAAAGACACACTGGTTTCCCCAAGCCCGATCACCCAAACCCCTCGCGCCAGCGCTGCCTTCACTTCGGTTTCGAGGAGCTCGGCGTTCAGTGGATCCAAGATGATTGCATAAGGCTGACTCGCCACAGCATCTCGAAACTGCTGGAGCTGAGTGTTTGGGCTGACTCCTGCATCCAAAGTTTGCAGTTGATAAAAGGGCTCATTAGCCATCAAGCGTGCCAAGAGATTGCGCTGCCCTGTTTCAAAGGCACGATCGCCATGCGCCGAGAGGAAGACCACTTTGCGAGGTTCCTCCAGCTGTGTTTGCACAGGCCCTTTTGGGTCGCACCCAACCAAGAAGGCTGCACTCAAAGCCCCTAGAGACAACCCCACAAAAAGACGGTTTTTCATACAAACAAGCAAGAGCTAGCGACGGCTCAAACGGTAAAAAAGCCATCCCCCAATGCCCATAAAAAGAACATTCGGTGCCCACATGATGAGGTGTGGCATGGCCGCAGGTTTACTATTCAAGGTGTCTGCGAGGATGATGAAGACCAGGTAGAGTGTCGCGGTGATGAGACTGAGGGCAAAGCCTGTGGACGTTTCTCGGCGTTGCGCCGTAACACCCAGCGGAATGCCGACCAAGGCAAACGTTACGCAGGCAAGAGAAAAACTGTACCTTTTGCTCAGCTCTGTCAGAGACTTGCTATGTTCTTTCTCATCCATTTTTTTGCCCGTCACCCCATCCATCCAGCTACGCACTTCCCCCCATAGGATGCTGGTGGACTTCATGCTAGCATTCACTTTGACGGTATCCTCTTTGAGCCGCGAGAGTGGAAAAAGCATGGCCATCTTGCCTGCATTGACGAACTCAATCTTATCCACCTTTTTATCTTCGGTGTAGGTGATGTTTTCGATCTCTGCTCCTTCCAGTTGCATGATGAAATCCAGCACTCCAGGCTGCATCTGTAGGGTGGCTTGTTGAGCATGGATCACACGCTGAGGCAGCCGTCCTTCCACTTCGACAATTTCCAAATCCTTCAACACATTCCCGTCCCGTTTTCCTGTATGGATGCGGAAACCTGGCACTTTATCCAGAACACGGCCTTCCTGGAAAAGAGCGGCAGGATTATCCAAGGCCACTTCAAAGAACATCCGCTTGATACGATCCTTCGCCATGGGCGAGACGCTGACGTTCACCCAGTAACAAACGCTGGATAGCCCAAAGGCTAAAACAAACACGGCGGCACAGATCCGAGACATGGACCAGCCGGTCATCCGTAGCGAAACCAATTCATTGTCCGCTGAGAGCCGTCCAAACACGAGCAAGATGCCCGTCAGAAAGGCCCACGGAATAGTAAAAATCAGCGAGAACGGAATGATGAGGGCGACGAACTCCAAGACAAAGCCTAGGGGCAGTTGTGTATCCCCCAGGAGTTCGTCAAGCTTCTTGTAAACGTTACCCAGCACCATCACGCCACTGAGCAGCAGGACGCCCATCAGCGTCGCTGAGAGAACCTGCTTACCCAGATAACGGTCAAATATTCGCACCACCATGTATGACTCAGACTAGGCTGGGTTTTAAAGCTGGCAAGGCTGGCGTTTGAAACGTGGTGTTTAGCCTCCTCAGATGTGTCGTTCCCGGTTAAAATTCAGGTTTTGCTCATACAGATCGTTGCAATCTTTGCGTCTTATTCATCGTTCCTGCCACAACCATGCTGCTTAGATTTCTTTTCACACTGGCGATTGCCTTTTCACTCACGAGTCAGGCGCAAGATCGCCCCCCCAACATCATCTTCATTTTGATTGATGACATGGGCTGGACGGATCTAGGCTGCTACGGCAGCAAATACTACGAGACGCCTCACCTAGACCAGTTGGCCAAGGATGGTATGCGTTTTACCCAAGCCTATTCCGCGTGTACAGTCTGCTCTCCCACCCGGGCGGCCATCCTTACCGGCAAGTCCCCTGCCCGTCTGCATGTTACAGACTGGATCGCCGGACATAATCGCCCCAATGCTCGCCTCAGCATTCCCGAATGGACCAAACATCTGCCTGAGGACGAAGAAACCCTGGCTGAGCGCTTAAAAACACGAGGTTACGCCACCGCAAGCATCGGCAAATGGCATCTAGGCGGCACCGACCACTACCCCGAAAAACATGGGTTTGACGTTAATATCGGCGGCACCGATGCAGGTTCTCCGCCCAGTTATTTCTCTCCTTACAAGATCGCCACTTTGCCGGACGGGCCCCAAGGCGAATTTTTGACTGACCGCCTCACCACCGAAGCCATTGGGTTTATTGAAAAGCATAAAGACCAGCCGTTTTTCATTTATTTACCCCATTACGCTGTTCATACACCGATCATGGGCAAGCCCGACGTCGTGGCCAAGTATCAGGCCAAAAAAGCCGACGGCGGTCACAGCAATCCCGTTTATGCAGCCCTGGTGGAAAGCGTGGACGATGGTGTGGGTCGCATGCGGGAAACATTAAAGAAACTCGACCTGAGCGAGAACACTCTTTTTGTCTTCACTAGTGACAATGGAGGGCTGAGCCACATGGTCGGGGCCCAGGGGTGGAAACCAGGGCCTACGGACAACAGTCCTTCCCGCTTAGGCAAAGGAGGCCCCTACGATGGCGGGGTACACATCCCACTCATCATTGCATGGCCGGGCACCATCGAACCTGGAACCATCAATGATTCTCCTGTGATCAGCTATGACCACGTCCCCACCCTTCTTGAGGCGACTGGTACGCCGTTGAAAGAAGGCCAAGTGGTGGATGGTGAATCATTGATGCCGCTACTCACTCAGAAGGACATTCTTAAACGGGAGGCCATTTACTGGCACTACCCGCATTATCATCCTGGCAGCGCCACACCTTACAGCGCCATCCGCGCCGGCGACTGGAAGCTCATCGAATTCTTCGAAGACCAGCACGTCGAGCTCTATAACCTCCGTCGCGATGTCGGCGAGGCTGACAATGTGGCCGCTGCAGAACCAGACATCGCGCAGAAGATGCAAAAACAACTCAGCGATTGGCGCACTCAGGTGGGAGCCCAACTCCCCGTCGCGAACGAGAAATATGATCCCGAACGCGCTTGGGAATCCGACCGCAAAAAGAAGCGCGTCAACTAACGACGCCCCAATAGTCCTGCTTTAACTTGCTTCGTCATTTTCATGGCCCAGTCCATACTCTTCTTATTTTCGAAAGGAGTATTCACACTCACGAAGACCACCGTGCCAGAGACTTTGACAAAAGCTAAGCAGACCACATTTGACTTTAGCTTCACTCCCTCTCCAGGATTACCAATGGTGTGAGAGGCCAACATCGCATAGCAGAAGCTGGATTCGTCCTCATCGAAGAAGCCGAGCATTTCAGGCGTGTTGATCCTGCGCTTCTTCGGGTTGACCTCTAGATAAGAGACCGCTTCGTTGATGGCTTTTTCTCTGCCTTCCACCGTCTCGTCTTTTGTGCGAGTTTTCGTTGCCTCCGCCTCAGCAGCAAACCCGTTGCGGAGTTTATGAAATTCCTTGGCCAGCAATTTCCCGGAAACCTTTGCGTTGCGCTGAATAAAAATTTTCTGTTTCATCTGCGGTATCTGGCCCGCCCGGGCAAGGCTCACATCCATGTCTGGTGCCAGCACGACAAGCACCTCTGCGCCTGAAGCACCAGCTACTTTCTGGAATCCTTCATCGAGTTCGTCCAAAATTCCATCCAACCGTCCATACCCAGGAATGGCAGGGAGAGTCAGAGGAATCCCATCTACGGTGAATTTGATCGCCGAGTGGTTTCCCCCTTTTGGCGTTTCAGCACCGGCAGCATCTAAAGACACCATGAGACCAAGCAGGAAAAAAGAAGCTTTTAGGCAGATGAAAGAGCAACGCATAAAAAATGGCGAATGATTATCACTTACTCATCCAGTGCCTTTCTTTTAACCTAATTCCAAGGGAATTTAGTATTTTCGAAAATTGATTGCCCGTTACTCAAAAAGCTCAGCTATTGAGAAGTCCGCAGGTGCCGTGCTTTCCTGTTGCCAGTCCTTCCCCTGCCATGCGATGGAGCAGCCATGCAATTCAACCGACGCCCCAAATTCCGCTCCACCCGCATCATCGGCGGCCAGGAAGTAACCCCCCGCAAGAGCATGGGGCAAAACTTCCTTGTGGATGAGGAAGTGGCACGCTGGATCTCAGACCAAATTCTGCCGGATGGCGCAGCTTTTGTGGTCGAGCCTGGGCCTGGCCTCGGTGCCATGACACAACATTTGGTTAACCGCCCTCAAAAGCTGCTGCTCATTGAGAAAGACAATCAGTTGGCCCCTCAGTTGGAAAAAAAGTATGGGCATCAAGGCGTCGCCGTGCAGCACGCAGATGCCACTCAGGTGGACTTGCGAGACTGGTACCAGTATGGCGACGTGCGCGTGATCGGCAATCTACCCTACTCTGTGGGTGGCGAAATCATGAAGCACATGCTCACCCCACCCACCCCGGTGAAGAGCGCCGTCTTCATGCTGCAAAAGGAAGTCTGTGAACGCCTCGCCGCCCAGCATGGCAAGGATGGCTACGGAGCGCTCTCCGTACTCGTTCAGCGCGATTGGGATGTGGAACTGCTACGCATCATCCCACCAGAAGCCTTTTCTCCGAAGCCCAAGGTGGACAGTGCCATTGTACGGTTTACCCCGCGCGATCCCTCCACCCTCCCGGTGTATGAACGGCGCACTTTTGAAAAACTCGTGCGCATGGGCTTTAGCCAACGTCGCAAGCAGATGAAGAATCTGCTTCCCCCACCTCCAGATTCCTGGGAGGCTTTGTGCGAATCCCTCCAGATGCCAGTAACGATGCGGGCGGAGGAACTTTCCGTTTGCCAATGGGTGAACCTCTCGCGCTGGTATGAAGGTCGCCACTCGGTCGATGCCGGGCAGAAGGCCTCCGAGATGTTTGATGTGGTGAACGAGCGAAACGAGGTCATCTGCCAAAAGCCGCGGGGCGAAGTCCATGCGCAGGGTCTGCTCCACAGGGCAGTGCATGTCTTTGTCATCAACCCCCGTGGCGATGTTTTTCTGCAAATGCGATCACACCTCAAAGATGTATCTCCATTGAAGTGGGATAGCAGCGCCGCTGGCCACCTGGATGTCGGGGAAAGCTATGCCGCCTGTGCCATCCGCGAAGTCCGTGAGGAAGTGGGATTGGAAATCACAGGTACAGAACTAGCTGCTCAATTACCGGCTGGGGAGCACACGGATCACGAGTTTGTAGAACTCCACATCGCCCGTCACAATGGGCCCGTACGCTGCCTGCCAGAAGAAGTTCCTTATGGGGAATGGTTTAGCCCCGCCCAGATCACCGCCTGGGTTGAGGCCCGTCCCCAAGACTTTGCCAAAGGCTTTGTCACATGCTGGAAAGCCTGGCTAAAGTTTGCAACTCCTGCCGTTTAAGCGAGAACTTCGTCCGTCACTCGATCAGGCTGGTTGGCGAAAGACCGTCACCACATCTTCATACAGGCCAGTCTGATGCGTCACTCCCGCATGAGTGAATTCCTTGAAGGAAGCCACAATCTCAAAGCCACGCTTTTTGAGGAGGTCCAGCATAGCCTCATGGGTCAGATTACTGCGCCAGCCGCCGAGACCACCACCCACGCTGCCGTGGTGAATGATACCCACAGCACCGGGTTTGAAGACTCGGCGAAACTCATCTGCATAACGCTCAACCTCAGCCTGATTGATATGAACGAAGACATCAAAACTCCATAGGGCATCCATGCTGCGATCTGGCACGCCGGAAAGGTCATTGCCTGAGCCGACCACAAATTTAGCTTTGCCCGTGCTGCCAAATTTTTCTGCACACACCTCCACACAGGAAGCTGAAATATCCACACCGAGCAGTCCATCCGCACGCTGGATGAGTTCGCCCGTCCAGCGCCCCCCACCAGGGCCAATTTCTAAAACCTGCCCACCCTGCGGCATGTAACCACGCAGGACATGCTCAATGATTCCTGTCTTCCAGGCTTCATTTGGCGTCCATTCCTCACCACCAGCCTGCCAGTCCCAGGCCTCCCAGATGGCTTTATTCAATGCGCGACTATTCATCCCAGGCACGCCATCACGACGGCGGATGTGATCCATTAACTTGAAGGCGCGGGCTCCCACAGCACTGGCGAGATAATAGGTCGCAAAGGCGGCACACCAGATGATGCCGTTCTCCTTCACAATGAGCCAAGCAAGGCTCAGTTTTTTACCTAACGAGATGTGGCGGCGGTTATCGACGATGTCCTTCATTGCAGAGTGCGCGGTGTTTCGCACGGTTCTAGGCTGTGGTCAATGCAGGATCATCCTCCTTGCACAGGAGGCATCAGTGCGACCTCGCATTGAGGATGTAAAAGTTCCGTTTTCTTCACATAGGTTAGATCCACCGCCACCAGTAGGCTAGAGTCCCAATCCTCCAGCTTGGGCCATCGGCGGTAAAGACTGTCCAGCAAATCTGCGACACTTGCACCCTCTGGCATCTGCCAGGTGATTTCTTCGTGACCCGTGATGTCGCGTAACACTGAGAAAAAAAGTACACGTGTGATCATGGCTTCAAAATACCAATGCACGGTAGGTTACGGAATCGTCCCTGATAATCCATGCCATAGCCCACGACAAATTCGTCTTCGATTTCAAACCCGCAGTAATTCAGCGGGACAACATGTTGCCGAGGCCGCTTTTTATCGAGCAAGACGGCCGTTTTCAGTGTGGCTGGGGACTCTCCCTGCAATCGGTCACGCAGGGCTTTGAGAGTCAGTCCTGTGTCTAAAATATCATCCAAGAGTAAAATATCCTGACCACAGAACTCCACCCCAGCCGGCCAGTTAATCTTCACCTGACCCGTAGATTCTGTGCCTCCGTGGTAACTGCTGGCCCCTAGCGTGACAATGCGCATCGGCAGGTCAATCTGCCGAAGAAGGTCTGCCACAAAAAACAAGGCACCGTCCATGAGCACCACCACGGTGATCTCTTTTCCTGCATAATCGCGCTCAATCGTCCGGGCCATTTCAGTGACACGACTGCGAATGGATTCCGCGCTGAGCAGCACACGGTGTAGATCGCTCAAGACTCCAGAAAGGACAGGCATAGCAAGAATATTGGATAAAGGCGCAAACATGGGATTGCCGCAACGGCCTGACGCACGTTTCTTTCGCTGAGCCCATGCTAGACTTCCCACCCACCAACCTACGCGACCTCCGCGTGAGCTACGATCTGGATAGCCTAACCGAGGAGACTGCCCCAAGCGATCCGCATATCCTCTTCAATCTTTGGCTCCAAGATGCCTTGGCTCATGCTCTGCCTGAACCGAACGCCATGACTCTTTCCACCATTGGCAGTGATGGCGGGCCCAACAGCCGCACCGTCCTTTTAAAGGGACTGGATGAGCGTGGCTTTCATTTTTTCACCAACTACGACAGCCGCAAAGGGCGGGACATCGCTGCAAATCCACGCGCAGCGCTTACCTTCCTGTGGACGCAGCGCCATCATCAAGTGTGCGTGCGAGGGACGATTTCCAAACTCCCCCGTGAAGATGCGGAGAGCTACTTCAACAGCCGCCCTATCGGTCACCAGATAGGGGCTTGGGTTTCGGACCAGAGCGCGGTTATCCCAGGACGTGAATGGCTGCACCAGCGTGAAACCGAAATGGCAGCTCGTTTCGGCACTGGCCCCATCCCCTGCCCCCCCAACTGGGGAGGCTACACCCTACTGGCCTCTGAGATCGAATTTTGGCAGGGCCGCGTAAGTCGCCTGCATGACCGCCTGCGCTACACCCGCCATGAGGGAGGCTGGAAGATGGAACGGCTCAGCCCTTAAATAAGGTTTTCGAGTTTTCCGCGAACACTCATCAGAGCCCCATGCTTAAAGCGACCGTGGGAGTTTCAGTTTCATTTGATTCACTGGCGAGCATTTCCGCCAGTGATGGAGAGAGTTCACAGCGACTACGCAAATAAATAGCCCGAACGAAATCCATAAGACGAGGAAAGTAATCTGTAGAGGTCAAAGCCAAAGCACCATCACGACCTTGAATGACGAGATAATGAAGCGGCTGGTTGTGATCTATTCGGCTGATTTCCGACCAGGCATGAAAGGTATTTTGTCCAAGACGCTGAATACGCAACCCTCCTTCTTCAACGAGATAACGATTGACCCCGCTGCGCAAGTAAAGCGCCAGTGTCAGCAATGCAAACAGTCCACATCCTCCGACCATGATCCCACGCAGAAACAGGCCGCCACGAACGAAGTGATCTACTGATGAACGATAAGCCATCCAGCTAAAAAAGGCGACGAGACCCAAAGCTAAAAGATGGATCAGGGGAGAGTGATTGAACTTGGTTTTCATGGGGGGGAGAGCTTCGTAACAGCTCCCCCAGCCTGAACCAAAAAAAAGATGGTGACAGTTTATCCACCTTATCCATTCACCAAGCCCCCCTGATGATAGGCTGCTGAATCTTTCCAACGCCTATCTTACATGGCAAAGATACGGTCCATTCGCTCCGTCAGCATTTTGAGCCCGTTTGGGTTCAGCCCGCCTCGCTGCTCGCTAATCGCCCAGCCCGTGTAACCGATATCATCAAGCGCCTTCATGATGGCAGGCCAGTTGTTGTCTCCTTCTGTGAGATCGCAATCAAAGCCTTTCCACACGCCTTCGTCCTTCATCTTTTTGGTGCTGTATTCTTTGACATGGATTCGATTGATCCGTGGCCCGAGTACCTTGATCCATTGTTCGGGCCATCCGTAACGCAGCACATTGCCAATATCGAAATGCCAGCCAACAATCGGGTCACCGACTTCATCTAGAAAACGCACTGCCTCCAGGGGGCTCAGAATAAAATTATTCCACACGTTCTCGATGGAGATCTTCACCCCCAATTCCTTCGCCAAAGGCACGGCTTTTTTGAGCTGAGTGATGGACCTTTCCCAAGCCACATCATACGGAACCTCTTCATTGCACACCCCAGGGACCACCAAAATAGATCCCGCGCCATAAGCTTTCGCATCTCGCAATGTCGTGAGAACGCCCTGCAGGCCCTCTTCTCTTAAAGACTCATCATTGTGCGTCAGAGTCTGCTTCCAATGCGTGTGACAGCACACGCTAGCAGCCTCCAGACCCGTCACACCTAAAGCATCCAATACCTCCTGTTGATTCATACCACCAGCAGGCTCGACTCCCTCGTAACCCGCAGCTTTAGCGGCGGTGTATTTTTCGATCAAAGTTCCTTTGATTCCCAATGTTCCGCCCATGATGGCTTTGCGTAGCTTACGAGGTGCAACGGCTGCCGATGAAACATGCGGGGCGAGGCTGAGCGCAGCAACGCCCAGAGTCTGACGGAAAAAAGTGCGACGTGAGGACATAATCAGGAGGAGAAAAGGGATACGCACCTTGATAACTGTCCCTGTCGTTCATTCGCAGTAAAAACGGCAACCCGTGTTGCGCGGGTTGCCGTTGAAGCACTTCGCTTTGTGAAAAAGCTCTATTTCTTTTCTTCGGTCGCAGGCGCAGCCGGTGCTGGAGGTGTGGGTGCTACAGGCACTTGAATCGGTGGCGTAGCTACTGCCGAGGGCGCAGCAGTAGGAGTTGGGAAAACAGGTGGATTGGCCACTGCCGGAGCAGGGGTTGCTTTCGCATCGACTTTCACGATCTCACTGCGCTTTTTGAAGATATTGTTGACGGTGTATTCAGACACTTCAAACACCCAGTCTGCAAACTTCTGCTCTTTGGCCAACTTGCTTTCGAGGCCTTTGATCTGAGTCGCGAAAGCTTCATCCGCTTTTTTCTTTTCTTCTTCCTTCTCGTCTTTCACTGGCGGACGTGATTTTGGGAAGTTCCCCGTTACTTTCACGCTCAGATAAAAGCGACCAACTCCATCTTCAGAAGGCTGTTTAGCCACCAGCAAATCATAGACAAAACCTTCGAAGGTCACGATGTTAACCTTGATCGCGCCTTTGAGTGCTTCAGCCGTTTTGTCCTTCGTCACCACATCGTTGAAGACCGGAGTCGAAAGCAGATTGCTCACAGCCAGCTTGGTTCCATCCAGAGCCTCACCCACTTTAGCATCCAAAAGAGCAAACTCCAACTCAGCATCCGTTTTACGGCCGACTTTCCAGCCTTCTTCAGCTTGAGGAGGAACAACGGTGATCTCTTTGATTTTCTGGATATCAATGAAGGCCTTGTCCAACCAGGAATCAGGCTTGGCTTCCAAATCCGTGAATGGATTGCTGACCACCCAGATGGTATCACCATCTTCCGGAATGCGAACGAAACGCTGGCTGCCGCCACCGAACTGGTTGCTCGTGCGTCCACCTGCGGTGTCAATGGTTTTACCCAAGACGAACGATTTGATGACCTTACCACCGGCATCTGACAGTTCCACTTGAGTGCCTACGCCCTCAGGAGCTTCCCCAGGTGGTTGCACCTTGATTTCGGCCCAGGCACCTTTGCGGACTTCTTGTTTGTTGGCAATCCGCTGCTGGTAGAGTTCGCTACGCACGGAGCTGATTCGGTCCATGCTGGCTGGATACCCACCACGTTCTAGCACCGTAGCCGATTTGCCATCTTCACTGATTTTCACAGTGGTTTCCGAAGTCGCATCCTTCAGTCGGATTTTTTTGATTCCTTGGATGTCTAGATCTGGCAGCAACATTTCGCGCGTTTTTACGCCCCGATTCGCGGCCGTATTCAGCCCCTCATTCTGCTGTTTTTGATAAACAAGCCCGGCTCCGACCAGCCCAACAAGGATGATAAGAAGTGTGAGAATTTTCTTCATGGATCAATTCAAATTGAAGAGTGTAAAAAATAGAAATCAAACTGCAGCGGTGATCACACGCCGACGAATGGCCAACAGAATCCCCAGGGAGACCACCAGCAAAGGCACAACCAGGAAGTTCAGCAGCACGATCATGGATTTGGTGAACTCGATTTCCTTATTCTGTTCACGTTTCACTTCACGAATCTTGCGGTTGATATCCGATTGCGTCTTCATCAACTCATTGAGCTCTTTGATCTGACTAGGATCAGCCAACTGACCGTCTTTCACGCGCAGAGGACCCATTTTCTGAGCGGTTTCATCCAGCTTAGTCTGGAGAGCTTGACGTTGAGGGCGGAACTTTTGATCCACCTTTTCACGCAATTCAGCCATCTTCAGGAATGGACGCTGAGTGGCAGCACGGCTACGCACTTGGAGAAGGTCTCCGCCACCACTCAGAACCTCGATGGCGTTGAGCATCAAAGGCAGGTTTGCGTTGGCAGCGACCATTTCACCCAAGCGATCTCGCGCCACGCAGAGTTCATCATACATCATATCGGCGTCCGCAAACAAAACGACCATACCTTCACTGCTGACGGATTCCTTGATGGTGCCGTCACTGATATTAAACTCTTCCTTCTTCTCGGCCGGCTTAGCAGGAGTTTCCACCTTTGGTGTAGCAACTGGTGCAGCAGGTGATGTTGTCACGACAGGCGGAGCTGGAGCATCCGCAGGTTTGGGGGCCGTTGTATCCTCTTGTGCGCCACCGGATTCCAATCCTGCCGCCGGGGTTTTTGGACGACCGCCAGGAAATGCTGTTTTGAATTTTCCACTCAGCCGTACCGCCAAAATCTGAGGCCGACCGGTGGGGCTGAAAGTATTCATGCGTTCCGGAGTCAGCGATTCTGCTTCTGAGACATCGAGCATTTCGTTGGCTTTAGAACTGCTTGCAAGAATGGTGGATTCAATCCCATCTCGAGTATCCAAAGTAAATGCCCCCGAAACCAGCACCCGCAGAGGTTGCAAGCTGGCGGTGATACGATCCGTTTGGCTTAAGGCTTCCGCAGGAAGTTCGAGATCCAGAGGATTTTGTCCCCCTTGAGCACTGCGATAATTCACATCTGCTACGACCTGCGTTTTGGAGAAAGAGACTCCCCATGCCTTTAAAAGATTAGGCAAATCTGAGGTCGGATTGATCACCCCACCTGGTTGACCAGTCATGGGGTTGGGTTGGTTGCTGTAAACCCGCTTCGCCACGATGCTCTGCGGATCCACCAAGGCGATCACTTTACCACCTTTGAGGAGGTATTGATCAATCGCGTACTCGGCGGCCTCAGTGATATCGGCAGGGTGGATCACGACCAGAGTGTTGATATCGGAATCGATCTTATCAGAACTCATGGGCACATCACGCACCTCGTAATCCATGCGCAAACGTTGGATGAGAACCCAAGGCTGCTGCCCCCGCTGCTGCTGGAAAGGAAACATTGGAGAGCCCATGATCGGCATGGAAGTCATCACACCCACTACGGTCTTGGATGTTTTAGATACTTTCTGGATGGCACGGGTGATGTTGTATTCCAGAGACGTTTCTTCACCGGGATTCAGGAAAGGCAGCACTTCTTTTTGTGCGGCCGACTGAATCGCCATACCGAAGTAAAGGGTATCGCCATCTTGGTTCACTTGGATGCCCTGGAGATCATCTTCACGGGCACGGTCTTCATCTTCCGTATTCGGATTTGGCGTCAACCGCTCCAAGATGATTTTGCCTTTGGCAGCGGTTTGAAACTCCAAAAGAAGATCCCGAACCACCGTGGCGCGCATCTTGAGCTGCGGGGGCATGATGCGATCATCAGACGTTTCGTAATAACGAATAGTGACGGGTTTATCTGGATTCAGACGATCCAAAATATTGCGTGTGCCATCGGCCAAGGTGTACAGTTTGTTTTGAGTCAAATCTACACGGGCATTGCCTAGGCCTAGCCCACCGACCAGGAAGTTCACGGCCAACACGATGGCGATGACCAGCAGTGCCGTGATGCCTGCGGTGCCTTCTTTGCTATTCAAATTCATAAAAGGATTCTGAAAGGGTTGAAAAGTAACACCTAGCTTAAGCACGTTTGGAACGCAGTCCCATGTGAGTCACAATGAGCGCCACGATGATCACCGAAACGAAGTAGAGCACGTCTCTCAGCACAAAGATGCCACGGGTCATTTCAAAGAAGTGATCCATAAAGCTCAGGTAGCTGATGAAACGCACCACGGGTTCAAGAACTGAAGGCACAGTGTTAAGCACCGTATTCAAAATACCTGGGTGGCCGATCAAAGTCAGGGCGATGCAAAGGGCCACAGAAACAATGAAGCACACCACTTGACTGCGAGTGTAGGCACTCGCCGCGCTCGTCACCGCCAGGCAGCCGAGGGCATACAGATAACTCGCCGCATACCCAGTGATCATGGGACCAGGATCTGGATTACCCAACCAGCAAACGGTGATGATCACCGGGAATGTAAGGGCCAGACCGATAAGCCAGACCATCGCTGCGGCAAAGAATTTGCCAATGATGGCCTGCCAGGGAGACAGCGGCATGGTCATCAGGAGTTCGAAGGTGCCCAGACGATGCTCCTCGGACCACAGGCGCATGCCCACAGCAGGGGCCAGCACTACATAAATCCAGGGATGCCAGACAAAGAAGGTTTCCGTAAGTGAGGCGTTATTCGTCTCCAGCAACTGCTGACCGAAGAAGAAGGTGAAAGCCATCGTGGCCAAAAGGTAGATCACGACGATGACGTAAAGCACCGGGGAATTGAAGTAGGAGAGGAACTCCCGCTTAAAAATCGCCAGAGTGTTTTCCAGGTCTCTGCTTTTCATGAGGTTGTTAAAAAAGGTCGAAAGAGGGTTGAAGAAGTTCTTACTTCACGGTGTCAGGGCGAGTGATCGCGCGGAACACTTCATCCAGGGTATTGACGCCTGGGACGAGTTTTTTGAGCTGGTCAGGCGTGCCGTCCGCGATGACTTTACCACGGTCAATGATGATGGCGCGTGAACAGGCCGCCTCCACCTCCTCCAAGATGTGTGTGGAGAAGATGATGGCCTTTGTCTCGCCCATGCGTTTGATCAAGCCACGTATTTCGTGCTTCTGATTTGGGTCCAGACCGTCCGTGGGTTCATCGAGAATGAGCACTTCGGGATCGTGAATGATGCTCTGGGCAAAACACGTGCGGTGACGGTAACCTTTTGAAAGCGTGTCCACACTCTGGTTCCGCACACTTTCTAGGAAGCAAAGTTCTAAGACTCGATCAACCGCTTTGATTTTAGCAGCACCCGTAACGCCACGGATTTCGGCACAGAAGCCGAGGAAACTCGCGACGGTCATATCGGAATAAAGAGGGGCGTTTTCTGGCAAGTAGCCGAGAGATCGCTTAGCCAGTTCTGGCTCCTCCAGCATATTGATACCCCCAATTTTAATGCTGCCGGAAGTCGGGCGGAAGTAGCCCGTAACCATGCGCATGGAGGTGGATTTGCCAGCACCGTTAGGGCCAAGGAAGCCGAGGACCTGACCCTTTTCGACAGAGAAGGAGACGTCGTCCACCGCCACCTTACTGCCGAACACTTTTCGGAGGTTTTGCACTTGGATCATACTGTCACTATCATGGTTGTTTGGGGTTGTCTTAACAGGGAGTGCACTGTGACACACAGACACTCTGCTGCGTTCAAAAACGCGCGGGGCGCTTTATGGTTGCCTCTGCCCGATTTGCAAACGGATTTTGCGACCAGAATCACTAGCTTTAGGGGGGAATGAAGATTGTGGCGAGAAAACTCGTCATTTGTTCCTCAATTCATTCTGGACACCTCTGCCCTACTTTGGCTACAAACGTGACCTTAATGAAACGCATTCCCCTATCTTCTCGCCGTCAATTCCTGGCCAAGTCGGCAGGTGTACTCGGTTTTCCAGCCATCATTCCTGCCAGTGTTCTTGGGCAGAATGCTCCTTCCAATAAGATCACCATGGCCGTTTTGGGCTGGGGCATGATGGGCCCCAGTAACACCAATAAATTCCTCGCTGAGGCCGACTGCCAGATCGTAGCGGCCTGTGATATTGACAAACGGAACCTGGAAAAGGCCGTGAACACCGTCAATGCCGCCTACAAGAATACCGACTGTAAAGGCTATCATGACTACCGTGAAGTAATGGCCCGTAAGGACATTGACAGCGTCATGCTGGCCCTGCCGGACAATTGGCATGCACTGACCTCCATCGAAGCCGCCAAGAACGGTAAGGATATCTATGGAGAAAAGCCCCTTGCTCGCACCGTTGCCGAGCAGCAGGCCATCGTGAATGCCGTCAAACGCTATGGTCGCATCTGGCAGACTGGATCTTGGCAGCGCAGTGAAAATAACTTCCGCATCGGTGCGGAAGTCGTCCGCAATGGACTCATTGGCAAACTTACTCATGTAGAAGTAGGCCTGCCCGCAGGCCACAACGACTTTGCCAAGACGGGGGACAAGCGCAGCGTCACCCCACCGCCAGCGGAGCTAGACTATGAGATGTGGATCGGGCCTGCGGCGATGCAGGAGTACATTGAGTGCCGAGTCCATAAAAACTGGCGCTGGGACTACAACATCGGCGGCGGCCAGCTCCTCGACTGGATCGGTCACCACTGCGACATCGCCCACTGGGGCATGGATATGGACAGCAGCGGCCCTTCTCTCGTCAAACCTCTGCAAGTGGACATGCCGCCCCGCACAGACATTTGGAACACAGCAACCAAGTACCGAGCCGAAGCGACCTATGCTGGTGACATCGTGATGACCATCGCAGGCGGTCATGATGACATCAAAATGGGAACCAAGTGGATCGGCACAGATGGCTGGGTCCATGTAAACCGCGGCTCATACGATGCCTCCAAGCCCGAGTTGAAGAAGATCATCAAGAAGCGTGAGGGCGACAAGGTAGTGGAAGCAGCCACGGCCCCCAAAATGGGTGACGACGTCATCAAGACCCGCCTCTATGAAACCCCGGGCCATCACCGCAACTTCCTGGATTGTGTGAAGAACCGTAAGCCGACGGTGACCCCTGTGGAAACGGCCCACCGGAGCGCCACACCGGGCCACCTCGCCCTGATAGCCTTCCTGGTGAATCGTCCGATCAAATGGGACCCAGTGAAAGAAGTGATTCTCAACGATCCAGAAGCCAGCAAGCTGTTGACCCGTGAATATCGCGGTCCTTGGAAACTGGAAGCTTGAGCGAATGACGAAGCTTTCTGAGTCACTCCAATCAGCGTTTCTCAGAAAGCACCATCTGCGGAAGGTGTTTAGCGAGCATGGCACGCAGTTCCTTCAAGGTGGGGGCATGCTCAGGGACCTGGGCAAGATTGGTGTATTCATGCGGATCGGCCTCGTGATCATAGAGTTCGATGCCGTTTCGGCCCTCGTCCCACTCCGTGCAGCGCCAGCGGGGAGTGCGCACGCTGCGGCCCCAATGCTCTGCATCTTTTCCACGGCGGGCCTGAGTGAAGGCGGCGACATGAACGGATGAGGCGGGGTCGTTCAGCACGGGGCGAAGGCTTTTGCCCTGCAAGTGAGAAGGGGCCGAAATACCGCAGAGATCGCACAGCGTGGGATAGAGATCGGTAAGCTCCGCAAGGCCCACGGCGGTGCGGCCATTGCCCTTCATGCCGGGAGCGGAGACGATGAGCGGGACGCGGGCGCTTTCCTCGAAAAGACTTCGCTTATGCCAGAGGCCATGTTCACCGAGGTGCCAGCCGTGGTCACTGGTGAAGATGATGATGGTGTTCTCCAAGAGGCCTTGCTCCTTCAGCGAGGCCAGCAGACGACCAGCCTGCGCATCCACATAACTGACACAGGCGAGGTAAGCGCGGATGGATGCGCGGCGCTGTTCCGGCGTGGAGGTCATGGCATAACCGGGCACGGAACCATTGCGAGCCGGAGCGGGGATGTCCTCGACATCATTGGCGGGAGAGTCAGGCAGGGTGATCTCATCCAGAGGATA
Source organism: Prosthecobacter dejongeii (assembly GCF_014203045.1). Classification (NCBI taxonomy): domain Bacteria; kingdom Pseudomonadati; phylum Verrucomicrobiota; class Verrucomicrobiia; order Verrucomicrobiales; family Verrucomicrobiaceae; genus Prosthecobacter; species Prosthecobacter dejongeii. The sequence goes on along the minus strand of NZ_JACHIF010000007.1, from coordinate 169,432 downwards.
GAGGTCAAAGTATTTAGCCGGAGCAACGAGGGGCAGATGCGGACGGTGAAAGCCGACAGCGAGGAAGAAGGGCTTGTCGGCATCGCGCTTCTTCAACCAGCCGATGGCGGTGGTGGCAAAGGCACCGTCGCAGAGCTGGTCGTCATCCCCCGGGATTTCCTGCCAGACCAACCCCTGCTTCTTGCCTGTCTGAACGGTGACGATAGAGTTGCGTTTGGGCGGATAAGGACGCTCGTCCTTAAAGGGCGTGCCGAAGTCCCAGGCGTGCGGATCATCCATGCTTTCCAGGCCAGTGGGGATGCCGAGGTGGAAGAGCTTGCCACAGCGAGCAGTGGCGTAACCTTGCTGGCGAAAGTGGTGCGGCAGGGTGAGGACGTCCGGGATGTTGACGTAGAGGCTGTCGGCATTGTCCGTGACACGGGTCTGGTTAGGCCGCAGACCACTCAGAAAAGAAGAGCGGGATGGATTGCAGTGTGGGAACTGGCAGTAAGCGCGGCTAAAGAGCACCCCTTCCTTGGCCAGTGCATCTAAATGTGGAGTTTGCGCCTGAGGATGACCATAGCAGCCAAGCGTCGCTGCAAGGTCGTCCGAAACCATCAACAGAACATTCGGTCGTGCATCCCCCGCCCAAGTTTGGAGGGCTAACCCAAAGGTCAGGAGTAAAAAGAGAGGCTTCATAACGCCTCTGATAACGCTATCTGACCTAGCCTCTATCGCTTCGGAATTTCATTGAGCGTGTAGTAAGCGACGGAATGAAGAAGTGGCTGGCTTTTGGCGTTCTTCACCCCATCGAGGTGGAGTTCATGAACGTGTCCCTGCGTCATGGGAGAGAGAGTCAACTTCACAGACTTACCGTCAGCACCGACTTTGGCCGAACTGATTTTGGCAAGGATCTCATCCACCTCGGGACCTCCGTAGTCTTCGCGGTAAGCATAGGTAAACTCGCGCATGGAGTAACTGGTCACATCACTGGCGGATTTAACATCCACGGGTTCGGTAAAGGTCAGCTCGAAGCCATCCGGAGTGGCACGCATTTCATGGATTTCAAAGGGCAACTTTCCGGTCCATTCCAGCTTCTCAAAGCAAAACGGTTTGCCACCACGGGCACCCCAGCCACGATCACTGCCGCCGGTGTAAAGATGGCCTTCAGCATCCATGCGCCCACCAATGAGACCACTAGCAAAACCGGTGCGGAAAGGAATGACAGCGCCCTGTTTGATGCCGTTGACGGTTTCAAGAAAGACGCGGCTGACATTGCTGTGGCTCTGGTCGGCAATAAAAAGCTGCTTTTGGAAAGGGCCAAATTTGCCGCCGGATTCATCGCAGAGGATGAAGGTGGGAGAGTTGCCGACCTTGCCATGAACGAGATATACGGCAGGAGGAAGGAGTTCCTTGATGCGTTTGCGCTCAGTGACAATGCGGTCAGGATCGCCATTGGGATTAGCTTCGCCCCGTTTGCGGTTGCCCTTGAAAGCTTCCGGGATGGGATCCACAGGCCGAGGCCCCATGTTCGGAGCGAGAGAATACCAGATATTGCCAGCAGGATGCCCCTGGAAGCTGCCCGGGACGAGGTGCTGAAGGGTGGAGGAACCATGCCAGGGGCCCTGATTGTCCACATAATAGACTTCGCCATCGGCATCAAAGCCGACACCGCCAGGGCTACGAATGCCGCTGCAAGTGGGAACAAGGGTGCCATCTGGCTTGATACGGACGGCCCAGCCACGGAACGGCACCTTGCTGTCGAATGATCCTGTGAGACAGAGGGTGACCCAAAGGTCGCCCTGTTTATCAAAACGGCTGCCAAGAGCATACTCATGGTAGTCGCCAGAGACGCCCCATTGGTCGTTCACGTTCTCAAACACATCAGCCCGACCATCGCCATCCTCATCCTTGAGGCGGGTAATTTCATAACGAGTCGTGGCGTAAAGAGCGCCCTCTTTGTAACCCAGGCCCAGAACTTCATGCAGGCCGGAGGCAAATAGCTTGTAACTGATTTTTGAGGGATCGGACTGCTGCGCATTGGAGACGATCCAGATCTCCCCGCGGCGAGTTCCTAAAGCGAGTTTGTCGTCCGGTAAAAGCTCAATGGACCCCACTTCCAGGGCAGTCTCTGCCGGAGTCGTGTAGGTGGTGATCTTGTAAAAATCGGCTTCGACAGGATCCGCAGCAGAAAGAGTGCTGCAGAGCGAGACCACGAGGGAAAGAAAAACAAAACGTTTCATGAGAACGAAAAAGAAGACGTGGGATCGAGGGCGGATCACTGAGGCCAGGAATACGTGACGGAGACCTCTGAACCAGTGATGGGGAGGAGGAGATTCCCCCCCACGATGCGGGCTCCTGCAGCAGTGATGCGGAGCTTGTTTTCAAAAGCACGCCCTTCAAGATTAAGCTTTCCTGCATCAATGAGGAAGCCTCCGTCCTTGGCTTCGATCTTACCAGAGGCGATGCGCAGCCACATGTTTGCAGGCACCTGGCCATCGATCTTCAGCGTTCGTTGCAATTGGTTAGGTGCGGCTGCGCAGCGATCTGCCACTTTCAGACCATTCCATTCATAAAGGAAGGTGGGATGGCGTGAGGTATCAAGACGATAGCCTTTCCAGGCGTACCCCGGAGCCCGCTCCTGTTTTTCTGGCCAGGCAGCCTCTGGCGTCGCGAGGATGGCGAAAGGCTGCCCCTGGGAAGGGCTGAGAACATCATAACCAAGAGGGGCCTGGTAACCACCGCCGCGGCTATTCCAATGTTTGGAGGCATCCATGAAAGCTCCGCGCCAAATAAGGGCGAGGTTCATCTGTTCCGCACTCCAGGCAACGCTGATCCCCCCCGGATACCCGACGGCGATGCCCCGATTGCCCGCTCCAGCAATGAAATTGCGGTAGATGACAGGCTCATTTTTAACCACAAGAGGGATGGGATCGAAATCCTTCTTCTGCTTCGGTTTGGCCCCTTTTTCCCAGCCTTTGGGTGTCCACTTTGAGAGGGGCGTGATGTCGAAATGGCTACCTTTCCAGGCTGCAAAGACGGCGATGTCTCCTCCAGCTTGGAAATATTCGAGACGGAAATCATGGAGACCTTCCTCAAGCTGGGCGGAACCTTCCTTAATGTCTCCGGCTGGGTGAATACCGTCGAATTCGACGATGTTTTTACCATCCACAAGAAGTCGGACCCCATCATCCCCTGTGATGTAAAAACGGTAGCTGCCCTTGCGCGGAGCATGAAGCTTGCCGGTGAAGACGACGCCGAACTCGTTCTTGTAGTCGTCGAGCTTGATCTGAATGAGGTTGTCTTCGACCATGCCTTCACGGTGCGGTTTGAGTTTCGAAAAATCTGGAAGGCTTTTCCAGGCTCCCTGATAAAGGGCGAATTTGAGGTCTTTGAGGCCATCGCCGAGAGGCAAGACTTTCATCTTGCCGTTCATAGTAAGGGCATGGCCCGGAAAGGTGCAGACAAAGGGATAATCCCCTGCTTTTTCTGGAGCTGTGAAGGTGAGGGCTTCCTCTTCATGAGGATTGAGCATTTTCGAATGCAGCCACACGCGCTTGTCATCTGGCACCCAATTCCGCTTGAGAGCAGCCTCGACGTTTTCCATCTGCTTCAGGGCCATGGCAGCGGTATCGGTGCCTGGCTGACAAAAGACGATGTTGTGCGGCAAATCGTCTCCGTTTTCAAAGATGACTTTCACGGCCTCGCCTGGACGAACAACAAACTCATTTTGATCATACTTCATCTGAGCCGTCATGGTTTTGATGCGAATGATTTTGAGGGGAGCTGAACCCGGAGATTTTTTTATCTCAATCGCTGCTTTTGCTGGAGTTAGCAGGCCAGCTTTGTCGGAATCCACTCGTAGGGGACGTAACCAAATGTTACGAAAGCGGACGGGATTCAGGTGATCTTGGAGCATCAGGTCACCCTCCTGAGCAATGCTATCAAACTCACGCTGGAAGTGAACGACGATGCCATTGTGAATGACGGTCAGTTTTGCCTTAGCGCCGGGTTTGGCCCGCTCAAAAAAGATATCGTAGGTCTGCCACTCGCCGGGCTTGCGACTAGCATTGACCATAGGTGGGTAATGGCTGTAAAGGCCCGAGGCTTGACCATCCGGATAAGTATCGTTCTGGTAAGAGTCAAGCACTTGGATTTCAGGGAAACCGCCGATGAAGACACCGCTATTGCCGCGGCCCTGGCCGTTGCCGGCGACGGTGGCGGGCGTGGCCCACTCCAAGTGCAGGTGGCCGTCGCCCTTAAACGTGTCACGCGTACGGATGCTCCCGCTGCGGCCAACGATTTCCATGTAGCCGTTCTCGACTTTCCATTGGGGCTTGTCATCGCCAGTTCCAGAGTCTTTGCGCGGCTCGCGCTTCCAATGAGAAAGATCTTTGCCATCAAAGAGGATCTTGGCATCTGAGGGGGGGGAGCCCGCCTTTTCATGGGTGCTGAATCCCGGTGGGCTGATCACCTGGGGCCGGGGGCGCTGCATGTCATGCGCACGATACACACCTCCGGGTGTCATCGGCTGTTCTTTTTTCTCCGCGGCTGGGAGATGGCCGACAAGGCCGAGGAAGACCAAAAGAGAAGAAAGACGCATGGTGGAGGGCTCTGATAACGAACGAAAAGAAGAAGCTGTTTCGCCAAACGCAAGAGGCTTGGGTGCAAAAGGGAATATCTCGGTACAATCAGAGCGAATTCAGGAGCTGTGGCCGCGTGAGAATTCGCTGTTCCGATCATGTCTCGACAACTTCAGAAAGCCGCAATTAGAATTCACGTTCAAAACGGTTTCATGGCCAAAACAGCATAAATGATGACCCGTAGAACGGAAACATCCATCATTATACCACGAACAATCTTCCCCGGGGAAACCCAAAGATGGCGCCTCTGCACTACTCCACCAGCGTGATTCGGAATCCCATCCCAGGTCTGTGTTCCACACGATCTCCCACTCGTTTCCCCATGAGTTTTTTTCCCAAGGGTGAGGCAGGAGTGATGACGAGAATTTCCTTTCCGTCTAGGGTGATCTCAGTCCCACCTGCACCAGGCCCCATGAAGTAATATTGATCTTCATCCAAAAGAATAAAAGAGCCAAGTTGAATGCTGGGACTGGACGAGGTCTCCTGAGTAAGAGCTTGGAAAAGATGGATTGCAGATTGTAACTCCTGAACACGCTGTGCCTGTCCGCGAGCGACGTAGGAAGCCTCCAGAGTGCGGGTATCATATTTGTTTTCTGCGCGGCTATCGGGATCAGTCGCAGCCGCAAAAGAGGCACGAGCTCCCCGTGTCAGCACGGCCAATTCTTCATCCAGCGTTTTTTGGATGTGGGCCAGCACCAGAGCTTTATTCAGAGATTCCATGATTTAGAAAAGTACAATGAGGGAGTGGGATGATCTTTTGGCAACTCGATAGCCAACCTCTGGAAAAGTTCATTTTCTCGATCTGTTTACTTTAATTTCCATAATTATGAGATATTTTCATCAAAATGACACATAATGCCTGAACCCATCGCCCCTCCGCCGCTGAAGCGTGTGCGCCTGACTCCCTGGCGCGGGCCATTCCATTTTTTGCTATTGCTGGCGACCAGCAGTCTTACACTGATGCTGCCTCTAGCCTACCTGCTTTTGGTCATTATCTCAGGTTTCTTTGTGGGGTGGCTAGGATTTGAGTGGGTGACTTCTCTAGCCCTAGCAGATAGCTGGAGTTGGCAGGATGCTCTCCCTGTAGCTTACATCGCTGCGGGTGTAGTCACTTGGATTTTCACGCTACGCCCCTTGATGCCGCGCCCCCGCTCCGTTCATGTGGCCCTGCAAATCACACCTTCTAGCCAACCGCGCATCTTTGAGTTGGTGGATGAAATCTGTTGGCATTTGAAGTTGGACCCCCCGCAGGAAATTTGGTTGGATACCTCCATCGGCATCCGTTCTTCTGTAAAGGATGGCGTCCTCGGTGTAGCTGGTGGAGAGCTCATCCTACACATCGGATTGCCCATCGTTTCAGTGGTAAGTGCCCGAGAATTTGCCGCTCTTTTAGTTCGCGAATTAGCCCTGAATGCCGGAGGACTAGGAACAACGTTTTCGCATCTGGTTCGTGAACTCAACACGTGGTTCTACCGTGCATTGCATGAGCGCGACCCATGGGAATTGGAATTGCAAAACAAACGCCTGAAGGAAACCTCTCTCCAACGTTCGATACGGGTCACCACTTGGCTCTGGATGGGAGTGTCTAAACTTCCGTTTGGGCTTTTTGTGATGGGGGCGAAGCTCATCAGTGCAGCAGCTTTGATCAGGCTCAGCAGCGGAGCAAACAGTGCCGGAATCAAAGTCCTGGGCAAAGAGGCCTGGAAAAATCTCCAGGAAAAAATGGATTTACTCCAAATTGCCTGGGACGCATCTCGCACAGAGATCCAGCGCGGCATCACTCAGCAGCGTCTGCCTGAAAACTTAGCTCTCCTTCTAGCACGGCATGTAGCCCGGGCCTCTCGCCAAAAAAGTCCAGCTAGCTTTCATGAGCCACAATCAGCAACAGCGCCCGTTGCAGATTTTTTACAAGAGCTGCCCGCCGATGCTCCTGCTGCGGCTCTCATTCGTGGGTTTGTCGATCTAGCACGGCAGGTTACTTGTTTTTATTACCAGCATGAATTGGGCATCGGCCTTCATGAAAACCGACTGGTTGCAGACGAGGAAGTGCTGCATCAAAACCGACGGGAAGATGAATCTTTGGTCACCATTCGTCGTTATTTCGGAGGCTTAGCCCATCCTGAACGTGCCATGTGTGGTCTTGGTGCCACTCATCAATTTTCTCCTGGTCGGGCTCAGTTGCAGGAGGAAATTTTACGCGTTCGCAAAGAGCTCCGTGAATGGGGTAGCCGACTCAAATTAGCCCTGCAGGAATGGAACCTCGCCTGGCAGCGGCGGCGGGATCTAGAAGCGGCAGCCGTTCTCAGCCTGGCAGGCTTCACCGTCTCTCGGATTCAATTTGGCACCGATGATACTACACCCCAATCTTTGCGGAGTGAAGCTGCCCGCCAGCGCATGCTGATGGAGCACATGGAGACCGCCCTCGTTGCCTACGAAATGAAGATGGAAAGCCGATTTGCCAGCGCACTAGGCCTGCTGTGGTGGAGCGAAAAAAGTGATCTGGACGATAGGCTTTCAGATCGCCGCCGGGACCTCGCAGCCTGGGTTTCAGTCTATGAGGCCATGGCAGGGGCCCTTCCCAGCTTTCGTGAATTGCTGACGACCTTCTTCGCTTTTCAAACCTTAGGGGCTCGATATGCCAGTCTTGATGATACCGGGAGTTTTTTCACCGCTTTGCAGTCAGTGGTGCCAAAAATGACTAACCTCGTCCGGCAGATCCTCTCCACCATGGATGGGGCCATGTATGCCCTGCCCCCCATTAAACGCCCGATTCCCCTAAATGAGCACTTACTCCAAGGGAAGTTACCCGAACCCATTAACATTTCGATGAATCCCGGAGCTGCGGTGGATATCCGCGCTTTGTCTGCGAAAATGGCAGCCGATGCCTCCGAGGTCATCGCGCCCTTTGTGGATCGGTTTCTTCACCTTTACCACCAGTCCTACGCCTGGTTGGCAGAGTCTGCGGAGCTGACCGAACTCCATTTTCTCGGCCCGATGAGCTTTGGCTCGGATGTGGAACTGCTGATGCCTGAGGAATTTGCGCGGATGAATGAAACCCAGCCGCTGGCGCCCAAGTCACGTCTGCCTGCAAAATAGTGTTTACGCCTGTGCTAGGACGCGCAAAGGTGGGCTGATGCGAATCCTGGCTATCGGAGACATCCACGGCTGTTCCATCGCTCTCCAAACACTGCTGGATGCAGTGAAGCCAGGGAGCGATGATGTATTGATCACTTTAGGTGATTACGTCGATCGTGGACCCGATTCCAAAGGGGTCATCAGCATCCTTCTTGACCTAGAAAAAACCACACAGTTAAAACCGCTCCTCGGCAACCATGAAATCCTCTTCATCGATGCCATGTCGGAGCAATTGGACGTAGAAGCCTGGCTGCGTGTCGGAGGCCGAGAGACCCTACTCTCCTATGCACCAGATCGCACCACGCTTTCCTGGAATCATGTTTCGCCAGAACACATGGAATTTTTGAATGAGCGCTGCCTCCGCCATTGGGAAAGCGACAAGCATCTCTTTGTTCATGCCAATGCCAACGCGGTTTTTCCTCTTAAGGAACAAAGTGATGATTGGCTGTTCTGGACGCGCTTTGATGATAGTTACCCTCATGTTTCAGGTAAAACCATGATCTGTGGGCACACGGCCCAAAAGAGTGGCATCCCCAGCCTGCGTCCGCATGCTATCTGCCTCGACACCTGGGCTTATGGTGAAGGATGGCTCACCTGCATGGATGTGAATAGCGGAGAATTCACCCAAGCCAATCAAGCAGGCCAAATCAAAAAATTCACCCTCGCTGACCTCGAAAACCAAGCTGGAGGGAAAACCACCCAACTGCCGCTAAGCCCACCCAACTGACATTTAGACCTTGCGAGGCCCTTGCCTGCGTACAAGTGTCACCTTTCGGGCCATCGCCCTTTTACAACCCAGGAATTTCTATCATCGTGTCATCAGCTCGCTCGATTCTCGTCACCGGAGGCACCGGTTCGTTCGGTCAAAAATGCATTACCACCCTGCTTGCCAACCCGGAGGTAAAGCGCATCGTAATTTATTCACGCGATGAGCTGAAGCAGTTTGAAATGGGCCAAAAGTTCACTGACCCACGTCTGCGTTTCTTCATTGGCGACGTTCGGGATAAGGACCGCCTCCAGCGTGCTCTGGAGGGGGTAGATACCGTCATTCATGCAGCTGCGCTCAAGCAGGTCCCTGCGGCTGAGTATAACCCGATGGAATTCATCAAAACGAATGTCCTCGGCGCAGAAAATCTCATTGAGGCTTGTCTTGATAGCGATGTTCAAAACGTTGTTGCCCTTTCGACAGACAAAGCTGCGGCCCCAATCAATCTTTATGGGGCGACGAAATTGTGCTCGGATAAACTTTTCATCGCTGCAAACAACGTGCGCGGAGATCGGAAGATCAAGTTCAGTGTGGTCCGTTATGGCAATGTCATGGGGTCACGCGGCTCTGTGATTCCGTTTTTCTTGGAAAAGCGTAAGACCGGAGTCTTGCCGATCACAGATCCTGAAATGACCCGCTTCAACATCACGCTGGAAGAAGGTGTGGAACTCGTGATGCACGCGCTGGAACACGCCATTGGTGGTGAAATCTTTGTGCCTAAAATTCCGAGCTACCGCATTACAGATGTGGCGGAAGCCATCGGACCAGAGTGCGAAAAACCTGTTGTCGGCATTCGACCCGGTGAAAAGATTCACGAAGAAATGGTCACGGCCACAGATGCCCTGCAAACCATCTCCACGGACAAACACTACATCATCGTGCCAAACAAACATCGCCAGCCTTTGGATGTCACCATCAAGGCGTTCTGCGATCATCACGGTGCCACGCCGGTATCGTCCGGCCTTGCTTACAATTCAGGCACCAACACGGAATGGATGACGGTAGAAGAGATACGCACGCTCATCCAATCACATGTTGATCCAAGCTTCGTCATCTAGTCCTCTATTTAGCTTATGAGTTCGAGCATCAAGCCTTGGGAGTTGAAAAGTGCCTATCAACAGGGACAAAATTTGATGAAGATGCTTCGTCAAGAAGCGGGAGCTCAGGGCAATGATGAAAAGATGATCGAACTCTCATACGACCTACAAGCGGGGTCATATGTAGGTGCTCTGGCAGACCCAGCTCTGCTTGCTCATAAGCGTGAGTATTGCAGTCACGTGGCGGCTTTACTTGATAGTCTAGGCCCGATCCGCAGTATTCTGGATGCCGGGATGGGGGAAGGTAACATGCTTTGGCTGACCCTCTCACAAATGACCCAGCCACCCGTGCAAATCCACGGATTTGATCTTTGCTGGTCGCGCATGGCTGTCGCTAACCAATGGCTAGAAAAGCAAGAACCCAGTTTCGACATTCAAATCAGCACTGGCAGCCTCACTGAAATTCCTTACATGGACAGCAGTGTGGATGTGGTCTGGACGAATCATTCCATTGAACCGAATCACGGGCGAGAGGCAGCGATTTTGTCGGAGCTTTATCGTGTTTGTAGTCGCTACGTGGTCATGCTGGAGCCTGCTTATGAACTAGGTAGTGATGAAGCTCGCAAGCGCATGGATGAACATGGTTACTGCCGCAATTTGGTCGGCCTTGCTCAACATTTAGGCTTTCGAGTGATGCGGCACGAGATCTTTGCGGGCAATCGCAATCCTCTCAACCCCACAGCGCTCCTGATTCTGGCCAAAGACGAAACAGCGGCTCCTGTAACACCCCGCCGCTGCTGCCCTGTTTATAAAACTGAACTCACGCCCATGCGCGACTGCTGGTACAGTAAAGAATCCATGCGGGCTTATCCTATTCTGGGTGGGATCCCTTGTCTGCGTAGTAGCCAAAGCATTGTCGCTAGCAAATTGGCCGAAAATTTTCACTCTGACTCATGAGTTCTTTCCTTCCTTACGGTCGCCAGTCTCTTGATGCTGAAGACCTCCAGGCGGTGATGGATGTGCTGAAGTCGGACTTCCTCACCCAAGGGCCCGCCATCGGTCGTTTCGAAGAAGCTGTCGCTGGCTGGTGTGGTGCCAAACATGGCGTAGCAATGTCAAATGGTACCGCCACGCTGCACCTTGCCGCTAAAGCCATGGGCCTCAAACACGGAGATTGGCTTTGGACCAGCCCCATCACCTTTGTCGCCTCGGCCAATGCGGGGCGTTATTGCGGAGCGAACGTGGACTTTGTGGATGTGGATCCAGGAACGGTGAACCTGTGCCCGGAGCGGTTGGAAGCGAAACTGCAGCAGGCTGAAAAAGAGGGGAAGCTGCCGAAGATCGTGGTGCCGGTACACTTCACCGGCCAGCCCTGCGCGATGGACCGCATCCATGCGCTGGGGCAGAAATATGGCTTTAAGATCCTGGAAGATGGTGCCCATGCTCTAGGCGGCAGCTATGAGGGCGAACGGATCGGCAACTGCCGGTGGTCAGATGCGGTTTCGCATAGCTTTCACCCAGTGAAAATCGTGACGAGTGGCGAGGGTGGAATGATCACGACCAACGATGACGAACTGGCCTGGAAGATCGGCATGCTGCGCACGCACGGCATCACGCGCGATGCTGACCGGATGGTGGGAGAATCCGAGGGGCCGTGGTATTATCAGCAACTGGAGCTGGGCTACAACTTCCGCATGACGGACATCCAAGCCGCGCTGGGGGCTAGCCAGATGACGAAGCTGGATGCCTTTTCCGCGAGGCGGCGGGAGATCGCGGCGTTGTACGATCAGGAGTTAGGCGGGCTGCCGCTGCGACCTCTTGCGAGGGACCCGAAGGGCGTCAGCGGATGGCACCTTTACATGATCCGGCTCAACCTGGCCGAGATCTCGCAGACACGCAGGCAGGTCTTTGACAGCCTGCGCGCGCAGGGCATTGGAGTGAATGTGCACTACATCCCGGTGCATTTGCAGCCTGACTATGTGAGGCTGGGCTTTAACGAGGGGATGTTCCCAGAGGCGGAGCAGTATTACCAGGAAGCGATCACGCTTCCCATGTTCCCCGCGATGAAGGACGAGGACATTCTGCGGGTGCGTGATGCGCTGGCGGTGGCGACAGGGGTTTAGGGCTTGTGCTTCGAGGTTTATTAAAACTCATGAGCAACTGTATCGCGTGAAAGCGATACTCAACCGTCTGCCCCTCAAACACGAAGACGTCCTGCCGCAGATGCGTCTTTATTCACGGTCCCGTAGCCAGCCCTCTTTCCAAGAGCTTCCACAAATGATGTAATGTATCGAGCTCTTCTCGGGTCCCCGACACAATTAGATACTGATTTCCGTCTTTTTCAAAAAGCCTGACGCTATCGAATTCGATGGTTCGAATTTTCAACTCCTTGAGCTGGCTCACGACCTCCCCCTCTGAGGGCGTGTTGCTGAGTCGAAGAGCGCTGCGCACCTGCGATGAGAATGATAACACTTCAGTGGAGGCCTGGTAGTTCTCTTGGCCACCCGGGAACAGACACAAAGTGCGCTCATGCAAGGAATACTTCCATCCTGAAGATGTCGCCAAAAGCTGACAGGCTTCGCCAAGAGGAACATCTTTTAAATCCATGGTCACACGAGATCCCCCAGCTTTCTCAGCAGCTACCAGATAGCCGGAAAGCCGCTGATCATTGGGATATTGTTTTCTATAAATGGCGACCAGTTCTTCGACAGCGCGGGCTATGGGAACATCTTTGAAATCCACTTTTGTTAAAGGCCGAAACCAGATCGAATCTTGCTGACCAACGGACTGTTTAGACTCGCATGATGCGAGAGTGAAAACTGCTGTGCAAATTGCCAAAATGACTTGTATTTTCATGCCACTAAAAAGGCCTTCCATTGGAAGTATCGTGATTGGATCTTAGTTTTGACCACCTCTTGAGTCATCACAAATAAAAGAATGAAAACGATGAAGGTGCAGGTGGATCTGGCGGGAAGCCTCAAGAACGAGCATTCGTCGGCAGGTGGATCCTGGGCATGATGAAACGGGTTAGGCCTCCCAGACGCCCTGTTTGATGAGCTGCTTCGTGGCTTCGCCGGGCCAGTCGCGGTTGGCGAGCGGGCTGGCGGGGCTGGGGTGGAGGACGCGACCGACTTTGAAGGGGGTGCCGAGGGTGTCTTTGGCACGCTGGGCGCGGGCCTCGGCAAACGCACCGACGCCGATGACCCATTCGGGATCAAGGGTGGCGATGACTTCGCAGAGGTGGGCATCGCAGAGCTTTTCCATGGCCTCGGTTTCACTGGCAGGGAGCTTGTCCGGGGTGCGGTTGCGACCGCCTTCCTCCATGAAGACGAGGGGGCAGTAATTAGCCACAAAATGCTCCTTGAAGAAGTTTTCAGCCGCGCCGAAACGCTGGGCGAAGAGGCCCCAGAGGCGACGGCCGCTGACTTCGGAGTTTTTGCAGGCAAAGCCGGTGACGCGGCGTTTGGGGTGCTCGTGCTCGGGATGCCCGACTTCCGTTTCGATCTTCATCCAGTCGCGGACAGCGGCGATTTCACCAAAAGGAACGCCGGTCTGGGTCATGCCGAAAGGGCCTGGATTCATGCCGACGAAAACGACGCGCTTTTTACCTTCGCCATAGCGGCTGAGGTAGAGTTCGTGAGGAGCGCGGGCGTATTCGAGGGGGTTGTAAACGTAGGCTGTTGGCGGAGCGAAGGTGAGGAAGGCGAGGCTGCTGCTGAGATCACGCGCAGCCTGGATGAGTCGGGAGGAAGTGGACATGATTACAGGACGGCGGCAATCTTTTTGGCAAAGTAGGTTAGGATCATATTGGCCCCGGCGCGGCGAATGCCGAGGAGGGATTCCATGGCCACTTTGTCCTCATCCAGCCAGCCAGCGGCGGCCCCGGCCTTGATCATAAGATACTCGCCACTCACCTGATAGGCGGCGATGGGAAGGGTGCTGACATCACGGATGCGGGCGATGATATCGAGGTACGGGCCTGCGGGCTTGACCATGAGAATGTCGGCACCTTCAGATTCATCGAGGGCAGCTTCACGAAGGGCCTCAATGGTGTTAGCAGGGTCCATCTGATAGGTTTTTTTGTCGCCCGCCTTGGGGGCGGAATCGAGCGCACCACGGAAGGGACCATAGTAGGCGCTGGCGTACTTGGCAGTGTAGCTCATGATGGAGACCTGAGTGAATCCGGCCTGATCCAGGGCTGCACGAAGGGCGGCGACACGGCCATCCATCATGTCGCTGGGAGCGACAATGTCTGCCCCAGCGCGGGCATGGCAGAGGGCCTGCTGACACAGGACCTCGACGGTCTCATCATTGAGGATGCGGCCATCGGCAGCCACAAGACCATCGTGACCATCGCTGTTGTAGGGATCCAGCGCCACGTCAGTGATGACCATGAGCGTGGGATGGGCGGCCTTGAGCGCACGGATGGCGCGAGGGACGAGGCCATCGTCATTGTAGCATTCCTCGGCACCGGGAGTTTTCAGCTCATCGGGAATGCGTGGGAAAAGTACGACACCCGGAATGCCGAGAGCGTGGGCTTCACCTGCTTCCTGGACGAGATCTGCCAGGCACCAGCGCTGGCAGCCAGGCATGGCGCTAATGGGGGTGTTTTCATCCCCCTCCTGAAGGAAGAGCGGGTAGATCAGATTCCCAGGAGTGAGCACAGTTTCGCGCACCATGTCCCGGATGGCGGGAGACTGGCGGTTGCGGCGCGGACGGATGGAGAGATTCATCCTTCCAAGATGGGCAGCGCAGCGGGGAGGTCAAATTGAGGCGCGAGGTTCTGAACGAAGCTTTGTGGTGCTGATGGCTATTCAACGGCCTCGATGAAGCTGATGAGATCGGCCATGTCCTGCTCGGTCATCCCCTGCTCCAGTCCTTCTGGCATGAGGCTTTGGCCGGAGGAGGAGCTGCCGAGGATGTTGGAACGTTGCACAGTGATTTCGGCTCCGCCCATCATTTTGAGCGTCATGCTGCTGGCGTCGTCCTTGGCGATGATGCCGCTGAGGGTCTGGCCGTCCTTGGTATTGACGGTGTAGGCGATGTATTGGGAGGCGACTTCTTTATGCGGCTCGACTATGGCAGTGAGGAGGCCGTCTTTGCCACGGGTCTTCACGGTGGTGAAGTTGGGGCCTACTTCGATCCCCTGCCCGTTGGCCACGTGGCAGGCGAGACAGCGGGACATGAAAACGGCACTGCCTGCGGTGGCGTCTCCTTTGAGGGAGAGAGCCGTCTGAAATTTTTTCACCACTTCCTCACGCGATGGAGGAATGACGGCGGCGAGAGTAGTGCGGGCGAGAGCGGCGACTTGGGCGTTTTTATGCTTCGCGAGGTCCTGGACCTGGGATGCGGAGAGATCTGCCGCTGTGGGGGCACCTTCGGTTTTGCCCAGGGCCGTCAGCAGAGCCGTGGCGCGATCATCACGGGAAACGAGGGCTGCCAGGGCGGCGGTGCGAGCCTGAGGGGCGAGGTGAGGCCAGGAGGTGATGAGTGCCTGAGTGACCTTAGGCTGGCTAAAGGTAGCGAGGTGACGGATGGCGGCAGCCTGCAGGGCTTCCGATTGACCTTCGGCCAAGCAGATCTGTAAGCTAGGGATGACGGAGGCCGGGCGGGAAAGGGCCACCAGCTCCATGGCGGCAAGGCGGTCTTTGTCGGAAGCTTTCAGATTGGCCAGGGTTTCGGTAGCTGTGGCAAAAGCGGGGGTGAGTTTTTTCTCTTTATCCACGGCCTCAAGGGTTGTACCGGACCGGCGAAGACCTTCGGCCAGAGCACGGATGGTTTTGGGGGATGGCGAGGTCCCGAGAGACTGAATTAGGGCCGTTACTTCTGCCGCCTTGTTGCGGGCGGCGATGGTTTCAATGAGGCCGAGAGATAGGGCTTCGTCGGCCGCCGTCTTGCCTGAGGAGCGGGTCTGATAGACCGCGAAGGCCTGTTCCGGCGGGGCGGAAAGGAGGGCATGACGGAGCCAGTCTTCGCTAGGAGCAATGGAGGCGAGAGCCAGAGCTTGCCCAGGATGAGAAACTTGGCCGAGGGTGAGGGCGAGCTGGAACCGGACACGGGAACTCGGATCTGCCGTCAAGGTAAGCAGCTTCTGCCAAAGGGCCTCTGGGGATGATGCAGCCTGAAGAAGGGGCTCGGCCAGGAAGATGGCGTGCTCGCGGACATGGGCATCTTCGTTTTGCAAAGCGATGATGAGGACATCTGGGCTGAGGGACTTGAGACCCTGGAGGACATTGAGGCGATGGATGACAGCGAGAGGATTCTTGAGATCTGCGAAGTCTTTTTCGAGAAGAGCCACGGCGGCCTTGTCCTGACGCTCATAGAGGAGCCGGGCGGCGGTATCGCGGTGCCAGCCATTTGGATGGGCGAGAGCGGCCACCAGATCTTCGAGGCTGGCTTTGTCCAAGGCGGGACGAGTGCGACGGGAGGCAGCTTTCGTTTCGCCACTTTTGGTTATTCTCCAGATGCGACCACGATCACTGCCGCTATTGAGATCAAGATGTTTTTTGATTTCATCGG
This sequence comes from Prosthecobacter dejongeii, assembly GCF_014203045.1. Taxonomy (NCBI): domain Bacteria; kingdom Pseudomonadati; phylum Verrucomicrobiota; class Verrucomicrobiia; order Verrucomicrobiales; family Verrucomicrobiaceae; genus Prosthecobacter; species Prosthecobacter dejongeii. Next base: position 153,353 of record NZ_JACHIF010000007.1, on the reverse strand, counting down.
GCACACTCCAGGGATGCTCGATGACTTCTCGATACATGTCACAGACGTACAGGTGGCCATCGGGAGCATTGGCAAAATTGACCACACGAACCCAGGTGTCCTTGCTGGCAGCGAATTCGTAGCCGTGTTCATCGGCGGGTCGTTCCCCCAGAAGATCAATGCCATTGTCGGCATAACGGATCTGCTTGCGATGGATGAGCTGGCCGCCAGCATCGCCGCTGAAGCTGTTGTTTATAAACTCCGGACCATAGGCATCACCGCGGTAAAGGGTGGTGCCAGTAGCGCCCGTAAAGTAACCACTGACTCGGCCCCCACCTTCGACCGAGCCTTTAACGACCCCAGCGATGCGCCAGCGGGTGCGGATGATGCGCCAAGGCTCATCCGGGCTGAGGCGGAAGACCTCGGCCGCGCCGCCATCCACGGCGATGCTTTTGCGCGCGGCGGGCATGGAGTAAAGTGGATTCCGGGAAGCATAACGGCCGTCATAGACCCAGTACTGGAGATGGTCTGAATTCGAGCAGCCGAATTTGCGACCGTAGTTGTCAAAGCTCATGCCATACTGGGCACCGCCGCCCTCAAGACCGAACTCATGAGTCAGCGGATCAAACCAGAAGTCCTTACCACCGATCTCGATACCAGGCAGGTCGGGTCGTTTGAGGCAGGTGACAATGCCCCGATTTCCGCCTCCGGCGAGGATGTGGACGCGGTTATCCTGGCCCCACTGAAAGCTGTTCATCAGGCCCTGGACATTGAGGATTTTCAGGCCGGTGCCAAAACCAGTGAAGGCCTTTTCGCGGACCTCGGCTTTGCCATCGCCATCCTTGTCCTCGAAGCGCCAGATGTCCGGCGTGGCCCCAACATAGAGGCCGCCGTTCGCCCAGATAACGCCCGTGGGCCAGGGCAAGTTATCGGCAAAGACTTGACTGGTTTCAAAGAAGCCATCGCCATCTTTGTCCTCCAGCATAGAAACGCGCCCGAGATGGGGGGTGACGTCGCGCATCTCGGAGTAATCGATCATTTCGCACACAAACATTCGTCCACGTTCATCAAAACAAACGGCAATGGGATCTCGAACGAGCGGTTCGTGGGCAGCCAGTTCCAGGTCAAATCCCTTTTTTACCTGCCACGTTTCACGCGCACCCTTGGGTTCTACGGCTGGGTAACGCGGTAAATCTTTGGCAGGATCCACCGTCACGGCATTTTGAGTAGGACCGTAGGCTTCGGCATGAGTGGTCTTGGACTTGATGTTATTGGCGGGTGGAGGCGCAGCCAAAACAAATCCAGCGAAGCTCAAAGTGAAAAAGAGAAGTTGCTTCATAACGAGAAATACCCCTGAACAAACGCTTCCGCGAGTCAACCCTCTCCCCAGGCGATCACAGGAACAGGTACTTTTATCGCGGGTGAACCAAACGAGATGAATCCGCCAAGCGGTCTCAGTCGAAGAAATGAAGAACTTAGACAAAAGCATCTTCGACAAAATGTCTCTCCCACGTCTCGCCATCATCGGATCCGGTATTTCAGGGCTGGGTTGTGCTCACTTTTTGCACACCCGGTATGATCTGACGATCTATGAAGCTGCAGATTATGTTGGTGGGCACACCAATACCGTTACGGTAACCGAAGACGGGCAGGAATTACCGATTGATACGGGTTTTATGGTCTTCAATCATCAAACCTACCCCCTGCTCTGCCGTTTGTTTAAAGAGCTAGGCGTGGAGACCAAACGCACAGACATGTCCTTTAGTCTGCGTCATTTGCCCACCGGTTACGAATACAATGGCAAGAATTTGGACACCATTTTTGGACAACGACGCAACCTTCTCAGCCCACGTTTTTGGAAGTTCCTTCTTAAAATCAAACGCTTCAATGAAGAGACCGTGGCAGCGATGAATGATCCCCGGTTTGAACATATGACTCTGCGTGAGTATGTGGCAGCCAGAGGCTACGGACAAGATTTCTTGGACTTTTATGTGATTCCTATGGGCAGTGCAGTGTGGTCCACACCGCCAGATTTGATGTTGGAGTTCCCAGCTCGCACGCTGATGCACTTTTGGTTTAACCATGGATTTTTAGGCATGGAAACGCGCCACCCGTGGTGGACCGTGGTGGATGGATCTCGCCAGTATGTTCGCAAACTCATCCCCCCGTTTCAAGATCGCATCCGTCTTAAAACCCCAGTCGAACGAATTGAGCGAAAAAACGGCAAAGTCATTCTTTATGCCAAAGATCATGCGCCTGAAATTTACGATAAAGTTATCTTAGCGACTCATGCGCCCACTTCTTTGAAGATGCTGGCTGACCCCACACCTTTAGAGCAAGAACTGCTTCCACGCTTCAAATATCAGGCCAATCTCGCCACTTTGCATACGGATGATCAGTTCATGCCTCGAACAAAAAAATGCTGGGCTGCATGGAATTATCATATCGAATTTGACCAATCAGGGATCATCCAACCCAGCACTCACTATTGGATGAATCTCCTTCAAGGAGTCTCCAAAAAAACGAATTATTTCGTTAGCATCAATGGCGCTGAAGCGATTGATCCTGCTAAGGTTCTTCGACGGATTTCTTATGAGCATCCTTTGTTTGACGTCGAAGCGACGGTTGCCCAAAAACGCCTCCCTGATTTGAATCGAATCTCACCAGATCAGACCACTTATTATGCTGGGGCTTGGTTTCGCTATGGCTTCCATGAGGATGGTTTTATGTCTGCGGTCAATCTATGCCGAGATCTGCTCGGGGAGGATCCGTGGTGAATTCGCCATCAGCCATCTACGAATGCAATGTGATGCATCATCGGCTCAGTCCGAAAGTGCATCGGTTTAGCTACCGCCTCTTTTATTTGTGGTTAGACCTGGACGAGTTGGACCTCCTTTCGAGCCGGCTACGCTTCTTTAAACACAACCAGTGGTCTCTATTCTCCTTCTTTGATACTGATCATATTTCGAAGAACAGTTTACAGACTAAAGAGAGTCTCTTGCAGACACTCAAAGAATCCGGCGTGGAAACATCCAGCATCGCAAAAATACGACTGCTTACCTTCCCTCGAATTCTCGGTTACATTTTCAATCCAGTTTGTTTTTATTACTGTTTTGATGTCCATGAAAAGCCCCTTTGTGCTGTGGCTGAAGTGACAAACACGTTTCATGAACAAAAGCCCTATGTGCTCACGGAACAAGACGGAGGGACCTTCAGACTCATCACACCCAAGCATTTTTACGTTTCCCCATTTTTTGACTTGGAACTGAATTTCGACTTCAAGCTGCGTCTCCCTGCGGATCACCTCGAAATACACATTGATGACCGTCAAGGAGATGAACGGGTGATGTTGACCAGCCTCACTGGCAAGCGTCGTAATCTCACAGATTCGGCGCTTCTTGTTTGTGCCATTAAATATCCATTGCTCACTCTTCGCGTGATTTTTCTCATTCACTGGCATGCTTTGCGCCTCTGGATGAAAGGTCTAACCGTTTATCGAAAAGCCGCTCATCCAGAATTGCAACGGGGTGTCCACAACCCGCATCACTCCATTTCTCCTATTAAGCCATGAACTCCACCACGCTCAGCCTCGAAGAAGATGAAGTTGTCTCCCCTGATCTCAGTTTAGCCGATCGCGTGGGTTTCTATGAGCGGCTGGTCATGCACACACTCAAAAAGTTTCCTTCTGGGGCACTGCGAATGATTTTACCTGATGGCCGCGAATATCGTCTGGGAAGTCAGGAAACTTCGCCGAGTCTTGAAATGCGGATTCACAACTTGGAGTTCTTTCGACACTGCGCCCTTTATGGAAACATTGGTTTTGGAGAATCCTACGTTCACGGAGACTGGGATACGGAAGACATTGCCGGTGTGATCTCTTGGTTCATCCAGAACATCCATCACACGCAAGGGAGCACGGCATCATCCACCAAGTTGAAATGCATGAATCTGTTAAAAATCTACAACCGATTCTTGCATCGACTCCGACCTAACAGCCTGCAAATCAGCCGGAGAAACATTGCTGAGCACTATGATCTTGGTAATGATTTTTATTCTCTCTGGTTGGATAAGACGATGACGTATTCGGCTGCGCGTTTTGAATTTCCTGAGCAAACTCTCGAAGAGGCTCAATTCAGTAAATACGATGCGCTTTGCCAGAAATTAGAATTGAAAGATACCGATCACGTTCTTGAAATCGGTTGTGGCTGGGGAGGCTTTTGTACCCATGCGGCTCGCCAATATGGCTGCCGAGTGACCGCCGTCACCATATCTCAAGAACAGCACAAATATGCGACCGAGAGAGTTAGAAAAGAAGGTTTAGAACATCTAATCGAAATTCGTCTTCAGGACTATCGTTTAGTCACAGGACAATTCGATAAAATCGCGTCCATCGAAATGTTAGAAGCTGTGGGGGAAGCTTATGTTGATGGATATTTCGCCAAATGTCATGAGGTCCTCAAACCTCATGGCCTTCTCGCTTTCCAGGTCATCACCGTTCCTGACTGTCGTTACAAAAACCTGGTTCAAGGGGTGGACTGGATTCAAAAACACATTTTTCCAGGCTCGCTGTTACTCAGCATGGCTCGCGTGAATCAGGCCATCAATAAAACGGGGGACATGTTCTTGCATGGACTCGAAGATTTAGGCGCTGGTTATGCTAAAACTCTGCGACTTTGGTTCGAACGATTTAACGCGCGAGTGCAAGAAGTGAAGGATCTTGGATTCGATGAGACATTCATCCGAAAATGGAATTTTTACCTGCAATACTGCGAGGCTGCATTTGCCACGCGTAACATCAGTGTGGTTCAGGCAGTTTACACTCGGCCTAACAATGGAGCCTTGCATCGCACTTGGTGATTCACGTCGAATTCACTCACTCATTTTTTATGATCTTGCCCCTTCGCATCTTCTTCATCGTTGTTTTGATTTCCATGCTGGCGGTCACCACCTGGGCAAGCAAACAGTTGCCCCTGTGGAAAATCCCGTATGAGACTTGGACTCACCCTTGGTGGATTGCGACCTTGTTTGATGCGTATTGGGGCTTTCTTACTTTTTACTGCTGGGTCGTTTATAAAGAAGTTTCAGGGATTAGCCGTGCTGGTTGGCTCATCGCCATCTTGTTGTTAGGCAATATTGCAATGGCTCTTTACGCACTCATTCAACTCTTCCGAGTACCTGTGACTGCTAAAATCGAAGACGTGCTTTTGAGGAGGATGGCATGAATGAACCCAAACCATCTGCGTGGCATAGATGGGTCCTATCGCCTATCAAGCAACAACTGACGCAGGGAACTCAGCCCGCCAAAATTGCACAAGCCATCGCTTTTGGAGTCGCTCTCGGGATTTTCCCCATCATTGGTTCTAACACGCTACTCACTCTGCTGGTGGGCATTCCGCTCAAGCTTAACCAGCCTATTCTACAGATCTTCAAAACGTTAACTTACCCTCTTCAATGGACGCTACTTTTGGCGTTTTATCGCGCAGGAGAATGGTTGTTCAATGCACCTCATGTGAGCATTCACATCCCTAGTATGATTGAGCGATTTTTCGCAGAGCCGGGTCCTTTCTTCAAAGACTATGGAATGACAGCATTATACGGAGTCGTTGTGTGGTGCCTATTCGCCCCAGTGATTTTAGCAATTCTCTATTTTAGCACCAAACCGCTCATTGAGCGTTTGGCGCATAGCACCTCTACCCGCACTTCATCATGATCCTCGCAATCGGTGGCTGTATTCTATTGGTTTTATTTTTATTCACTTGGTGGTTAAGTAAGAAGCTGGACAACTATTCTTTTGTAGATGTTACCTGGTCTTTGGCCTTCACCCCCTTGGCTATTTGGTACGCGGTCAGTGGCAATGGATGGTTGCCTCGTCGCTTTGCGATTGCCGTTTTGGTATCAGCCTGGAGTTTGCGTTTGGGAATTCACCTCTGGAAGCGAGTGGCCAGTCATCACCCCAAAGAAGATGTGCGTTATGCTGTGCTTAGAGAAAAGTGGAAATCCAATTTACCTCTTTCTTTTCTTTGGTTTTTTCTCGTTCAGGCATTGCTTGTTTGGCTGTTGATGCTGCCAGTGCACCATACTTCCCAGCAGCCTTCACAGACTTTTCATATCCTCGAATACTTGGGTTTAGGACTTTGGTTTATCTCCTTAATTGGAGAGGCAATTTCAGATGCACAGCTCGCTCACTTCAAAAGAACCAATTCAGATCCCAAAATCATCTGTGAAGAAGGGCTTTGGAATTACAGTCGCCACCCAAATTATTTTTTCCAATCGCTGCTCTGGTGGGGACTGTTTCTGATGGCCTTACCGGCACCTTGGGGCTGGACCGCGATTGTAGCTCCGTTGGCTATGTTACACTTTCTGTTAAACGTCACTGGCATCCCTCTCACCGAGAAACTTTCCGTCGAAAAGCGCGGCGATGTTTATCGGGACTACCAGCGCCGCACCAGCGCTTTCATACCTTGGTTCCCCAAGAAGTGAATCCAGGGCTCAACCCTGAACGCATTTTTCATCGTCCCTCAAGTCATGCTCAATCTTAACGATCTACTCGCCAAAGACATTCTTCCAGATGCAGCCATCCGCTTCGGCATTCGCCAGCGTCTGTCGAATACTTTGCGTAAGCAAAAGCAGCCTAACATTGAGGCACAAAAAGCATCCTTACTGCAACACATTGAAGGATTAAAAAAGAGTCCGGTAGCCATCGCCACGGCAGAGGCCAATGAACAACACTACGAGGTCCCCACTCGGTTTTACCAACTGTGCCTCGGAAAGCACCTCAAATACAGCAGCGGCTACTGGCCAGAACCCAGCACCACCTTTGATGAATCTGAGGCGATCATGCTGAAGATGACCTGCGAGCGGGCAGAATTGAAAGATGGTCAACGCATCCTTGAACTAGGTTGTGGATGGGGCTCTCTCTCTCTTTGGATGGCGGAACACTACCCGAACGCTCAAGTCACCAGCGTCTCGAATTCACGCACCCAAAAAGAATTCATTGATGCGGAAGCCCAAAGACGGGGACTTCATAACCTGACCATCATCACGGCCAACATGATCCATTTTGAAGGCGTGGGAGACGGCATCTTTGATCGCTGCGTCTCGGTGGAAATGTTCGAGCACATGAAGAACTATCAAGAACTTCTGCGCCGTGTTTCGACTTGGTTAAAACCAGGAGGTAAACTCTTCGTCCATATCTTCACACATCGTGAGTATGCCTACCATTACGAAGTCACCAGCGACGAAGATTGGATGGCGAAATACTTTTTCACGGGTGGCCAGATGCCCTCTGACGATCTGTTGCTGTACTTTCAGGATGATCTCAAAATCGAGGATCACTGGTGCGTGAGCGGCATGCACTACAGCAAGACTTCAGAAGCCTGGCTATCCAAGATGGACGCGAACAAGGCGGAAATCATGCCTCTGTTTGCAGACACTTATGGCAAAGAGCAAGCGGTGAAATGGTGGGCTTACTGGCGCATTTTCTACATGGCCTGTGCCGAGCTATGGGGATACCGCGACGGCGAGGAATGGATTGTCTCCCATTACCGATTCATCAAACCCAACTGACCAACTTTATGAAACGCCTCTTCATTCTGAGCCTTACTGTTTTGATTCTGGCCATCAACGGACCGGCGAACGAGCTCATCCGCCAAGGCGACATCTACGATCAGCAATTCAAGCCTGACGAAGCGTTGAAATACTATCTACCTGCGGAAAAGCAGAACCCGAACGATGCGGCGCTGCTTGTAAAGATCGCCCGGCAGCACGTATTCCGCATGGATGGACTGAAGACGAATACCGAAAAACTGACAGAGGGCCAGAAGGCGCTGGCCTATGCAGAACGGGCCGTGAAGGCCGACCCCAGGAGCAGTGATGCGCACCTTTCCATCGCCATCGTGCATGGCAAGATGACGCCTCTGCTGGGGAACCGGGGAAAGATTGAGGCGTCCAAGAAGATCAAAGAATCTGCGGAGAAAGCGGCAAAATTGAACCCGAAGGATGACTATGCCTGGCATCTGCTGGGGCGCTGGCACCAGGCTCTGGCGGGGATGGGCAGCCTGACACGGGGCATTGCGCAACTGGTGTATGGCGAGCTGCCGGCGGCGACGAACGAGGAGGCTGTGACGTATTTCAAAAAGGCCATCGCCCTGAAACCAGATCGCCTTTTACACCACATTGAGTTAGGCCGCACCTATGCCCAGATGGGCAAGACGGAGGAGGCCAAGGCAGCCATCAACAAGGGCCTGGCGATGCCCAACCGGGAGAAGGATGATCCAGAAACCAAGCGACGCGGACGGGCGACGCTCGCGGGGCTATGACAGGAGATTTCTCTGAAGCACGCGGCCAAGCACGACGAGGATTACAATCACTAAAAAACCGTAGCGAATGGCAATGAGGTCCCCAAGCGTGATCTGCGCCGTGCCAGGGCCATGATGAAGAGCATGGACCACCAAGCCGCCATGGAAAGGACGACACACTGGGTAAAGTAACCCCCATTCAGCATGACTAAGCTGAGGAGAAAAACAAATAACTGGATACCGAGGCCCACGACAATGGCCTTAAGCAGGTCTATTCGAGCAATGGAATGGGGCAGCGGAGGCGTATCATCGGACATCCAGATGAGACCTGGAGCCGACCCCAACGACTCAAAATGAGTCCGTCAAGGCACAAAAAAAGGCAGAGGGAATGCCTCTGCCTTTTTTTCGAGCGAACCAATATTAAGGCTGTTTGAAGAGGTAGTGTTCCAGGCTGTCCACCAAGGCCTGCCAGGAGGCGTCAATGACGTTGGTGGAGACGCCCACGGTGCCCCAGGTGCGGGTGCCATCACTGCTGACGACGAGGACGCGGGTCTTCGCCGCAGTGCCGCTGCCGCTGTCAATGATGCGGACCTTGTAGTCTTCTAGACGCACCTGGGCAATGGCTGGGAAGTGTGGCAGCAGGGCCTTGCGCAGGGCTTTGTCCAGCGCGTTCACAGGACCGTCGCCTTCATCCACAGTGTATTCGTCATTGCCATTCACGTGGATCTTCACCGTGGCCTCGGTGGTCTCGGTTGAAGAGCCCGAATGATAACGATGAGTCGTGTGATACTCGATGAGGTCAAAACACTGCGTTTGTTGCCCTAACTGCTTGCGGATGAGGAGTTCAAAGCTGGCTTCGGCGGCTTCGAATTCGAAACCTTCGCTCTCCAGGTGCTTGACCGTAGCGAGGATCTTCTGGACCTCGGGGCTGCCCTTGGTGAGGGCTACGCCCATGGCCTCGGCCTTCATGAGGACATTCGACTGGCCGGACATGTCGGAAATGGTGATGACGCGCTCATTACCAACGAGAGAAGGGTCCACGTGCTCATAAGTACGGGCCAGCTTTTGCACGGCATGTACGTGGAGACCGCCTTTGTGAGTGAAGGCGGCGATTCCGACATAAGGCGCACGAATGTCATGGGGGACGTTGGCCAGCTCATCCACAAAGAAAGCGAGGTCCCGCAGACGCGTGAGGTCCAGCCCGAGATCAAAGCCCATTTTCAACTGAAGGTTAGGCATGACGGTGATGAGGTTGCAATTCCCCACACGTTCACCGTAACCATTGATAGTGCCCTGGACCTGATTGGCCCCGGCACGGACTGCGGCGAGCGCATTGGCGACACCGACGCCGCCATCGTTGTGAGTATGGATGCCCACAGGACCGCCGAGATGGGCGATGACCTTGCGCGTGACTTCTTCAACCCATTCAGGCAAGGCCCCGCCGTTGGTCTCACAAAGTACGACGAGGTCCGCGCCGGCATCCTTGGCGGCCTTGACGGTCTTCAGGGAGTATTCGGGATCTTCACGGAAGCTATCGAAGAAGTGTTCAGCATCGTAGAGCACTTCGCGGCCATGCTTTTTTAGGTAAGCAACGGTGTCCGCGATCATAGCGAGGTTTTCCTCCAGGCTGACCTGGAAGACTTCGGTAACGTGGAGGGGCCAGGTCTTGCCGACGATGGTGACGGCAGGGGTCTGAGCATCAAGCAGCATCTGGACCTGCGCGTCGTCCTCGACCTTCACCTTGCCACGGCGGGTCATACCAAAGGCAGTGATCTTGGCTTTTTTCCAGGTGCGCTTGGCGGCCTCTTGAAAGAAGGCTGCATCTTTGGGATTGGAGCCAGGCCACCCGCCCTCAATGTAGTGGACGCCGAAATCATCGAGCTTCTCGGCCACGCGGATTTTATCGAGGGTACTGAAGGAAATGCCGGTGCCCTGGGTGCCGTCACGCAGGGTAGTGTCATAGATGGTTACTGGAACTGACATGAAAGGAAAAGGGAGGTCAAAAAGAGAAGCTAAACAATACGAAGCGATGGCAGGACATGGGAGTGAGAGGATGGCTCAATCCCGATGAACGCGGGAGACACTTTTGCCGCTGGAGGCACCCTTTGAGTGCGGCGGCAACAGGCCGTGACGGACTCCTGCGGCTGCGTTACGCGCAGAGGAGCCCGCTGATAATTCGAATCGCAAAGATGGCTAGTTGGGTGGCCATGAAGGGGGACAAATTAGCGCGGCGTGCCAAGTAGGCAAGCAGAGGTTTGAAGAATTGGGTGGTTAGTCAGCCTTTTGCCGAGGCTCTCGACGATGAAAGAGCAACACTAGCACGGCTATCTGTAGAGGCAGACTCGGCACCCAAAGAGCCGTCCAAAAGGACTCGCTTGCCCTAGTGCCATCCATTTCCACAGCTACAAAATCCAGGTGATGGCCCCAGTCTGTCTTTGTCCAACGGCGAACTTCTATTTATGCCGATCAATCCCGGCGAGCCAGTTTGGAAAGCAGGCGGAGAATTTCGACATAGAGCCAGACCAAGGTGACCAGGAGCCCAAAAGCTGCGAACCATTCCATGTATTTCGGCGCTCCCTGAGTACAGCCATTCTCGATGAAATCGAAATCGAGCACTAGATTCAGGGCGGCGATGACAACCACAGCGGCACTAAAGCCGATACCGATAAAGCCGCTGTCATGAATGTAGGGAATCTGGATGCCAAAGAAACCAAGGACAATTGTTGTTAGATAGACCAGCGCAATGCCACCCGTGGCGGCGAAGATGCCCAGTTTAAAATTTTCCGTCGCGCGAATGAGGCGCATGGAATACGCGGCAAGCAAGGCCAAGAGAACACCGCCAGTAAGAAGGATAGCCTGAAGCGCAATCCCCTGAAACTGCATCTCGTAACGAGCAGACAGACCACCCAAGAAAAGACCTTCCGCTAAGGCATAGAGACTGCCGGTCACAGGGGACCAAACGGGCTTAAAGCTGGTGATGAGAGCCAACACAAAACCAGCGATGGCCCCGCCAATCACCCACGTCATGGCCGCAGCTGGATCTGTCATCGCCATATTCCATGTGTAAATCGCCGTGGCGAAGGTCAGGAAAAGCAGAAAGGCAGTTTTGTTTACCGTCCCCTGTAGAGTCATCTGGCCATGACCTTGCACAGCACGAGACTGAAAGGTGGATTCATTGAGCAGGGGATTCGACGTGCGCATGGAGGGGAGATAACGTCTAGGCATTCCTTTGACCAGTCTTTTTTACCTTCGATTTTGTAGCTTCGCCAGCGCCTGTAAGTTGGTATCAGATAGCCAAAAGTGCACCTCAGGCGGTAACCGTAGATTGATTTCAAACTCAGGGTTGCCTAGGCTACGCTATGACAGACTCCCCTTCCCGTTTTGTGCAGATCAATGACGCGGCTCGCGAAACCAACCCGTGGACGAACAATGAATGGTTATGCCGTCCAGATCTTGTCGAGGCGGAAAAACTACTTCTCGTCCGTGCAAACATGGCCCCCATGCATTGCCACCCTTTTCATTTTCATCCGCATCGGGAGGAAATCATCTACGTGATCCATGGCCGGGCAGAACAATGGGTGGGAGATGAATACCGCATCCTCAGCGCCGGAGAAATGGCGCACATCCCTCCTGGTGTTGTGCATGCAACTTACAATCCTCATCAGGAGCCTCTCGTTTTTCTCGCCATTCTGTCTCCAGCGAAACTCCCCGATGATTTAGCGGCGACCCCAGATCCTCAAGACGTTTCCGCCCAGGCACCCTGGTCCAATCTTCGCCAAGGATTTCCTGAGTGCCTCACACTGGTGTAAAGGCTGCTTCTCAAAGCTTGCCCCGGTCAGTCATCCCCGCTGACACGACCTCGATTCTTTTTCACACCTGAACGATTCTTCTTGGTCTTCAAGATTCGGTTTTTCAGACCTCTGGGCCGGGGGCGGTTTTGGCGACGGGCTTTTTCCCTCTCGTTCTGTAGCGCCATTTTAGCCTCACTCACTGCGGCCTCCATGCGATCGCACAATTCCATCCGCGCCCAATAGCGGTTCATCACCTGTGATCTTTCCCGCTGACAGCGCACCTCTAAACCGGAAGGCACGTGCCGGAGCACCACTGTTGAAGAAGTTTTATTGATCTTTTGACCTCCGGGCCCACTGCCACGGATAAATTCCTCCTCTAAATCCTCTTCATGGATTCGCAGTTTCGTCAGTCGCTTTTGCAAAGCTTCATCATTTGGCAATGACATGCCTGAAAATGCCCCCGAAGGGACGAAAAGAAAGTGTCTGAATCGGATACTTTTATGCAGAAGTTGGGATTCAGCACTCAAAAATCAGCTTCATGACAAGATATTGACATCATTTCGCAAGATCAGCACTGATGAATTTTTGAGCTGCGGCTTGCACGATGGGTTCGTATTGCCAAGGTGAAAACACACCACCCATGAGCGCCGTTTTAGACTCTTTATCCCGATTTTATAGCTCCTCCATTGGCAAGAAGTTTCTTGTCGCCCTGACAGGCTTGATGCTCGTCGTTTTTATCCTCGGTCACATGGTGGGGAACCTTCTCGTGTTTGCTGGGCCAGATGCTATTAATGAATATGGTCACATGTTGCAAACTTCCTTGCACGGTGCTGGCGTTTGGATTGCCCGCATTGGCCTCCTCGCGGCAGTGCTTATTCACATCGTCGCCACCATCCAACTGACCAAAGCGAACCGCGCCGCCCGCAAGGATCGCTATGGCAAAGAAGCTCATAAAGTTTCTAGCACAGCTTCCCGCACCATGATCTGGAGCGGCCTCACCATCCTGGCTTTTATTATCTATCACCTCATGCACTTCACCGTGCGTGTCGGGAATGAATACAACAATCCAACTCTTTACAGCACCGAGCTTCATGGGGAGCAAGTTCACAACGTTTATAAAATGGTCATTGATGGCTTCTCATGGTGGCCAGCCTCCGTGTTCTATATTTTCGCCATGATCCTGCTCTGCAGCCATCTTAGTCATGGTGTCGCTAGTATTTTCCAGACTCTCGGTCTGGCTACTCACCGCACGTGGCCACTGTTTCAAAAGCTGGGCATTGCCTTTGCCCTGCTCATCTTGGTAGGAAATTGCTCCATCCCGATCGCCATTTTGGTCTTTGGCTACGGCAGATAATCCATCGGCACTCCTTTCACGCGCACCCGTTCATTCACCTTCCCCGCCATGCCTCTCGACTCTAAGATTCCCTCCGGCCCGATGGCTGAAAAGTGGTCCAAACACAAGCAGGACTCCAAGCTCATCAACCCGAAGAACAAGCGCAAGTATACCGTGCTCGTCGTGGGCAGTGGCCTTGCAGGTTCCTCGGCTGCCGCTACGCTTTCCGAGCTCGGTTACCAAGTGAAGTGCTTTTGTTTCCAGGATAGCCCTCGCCGCGCACACTCGATTGCAGCCCAGGGGGGCATCAACGCCGCCAAGAACTATCAAAACGATGGCGATAGCGTGCATCGCCTTTTTTATGACACCGTCAAAGGCGGTGACTTCCGTGCTCGTGAGGCCAACGTGCATCGTTTGGCAGAAGAAAGCGTCAATATCATCGACCAATGTGCCGCCCAGGGCGTGCCCTTCGCCCGTGAATACGGGGGTGGCCTAGCCAACCGCTCCTTCGGTGGTGCCCAGGTCAGTCGCACTTTCTATGCACGCGGCCAAACGGGACAGCAGCTTCTTCTCGGCGCCTACTCCGCACTGAACAAGGAAATCGCCCGAGGCGGCGTGAAGATGTATTCACGTACCGAAATGCTGGAACTCGTGGTGGTGGATGGTCACGCCAAAGGCATCATTACTCGTGATCTTGTCACCGGAAAAATAGAAGCCCACTCAGGCGATACCGTTCTGCTGTGCACAGGGGGATATGGCAACGTATTTTATCTCTCCACTAACGCCATGGGCTGCAACGTGACGGCCACTTGGCGTGCTCATAAAAAGGGAGCTTACTTTGCTAATCCTTGCTACACGCAGATTCACCCGACTTGCATCCCTGTTAGTGGTGACTACCAGAGCAAACTGACCCTCATGTCAGAGTCGCTGCGCAATGACGGCCGTGTCTGGGTGCCCAAAAAAGCAGCTGATATCGGCAAGCCCCCCCATCAGATCCCGGAAGCCGATCGTGATTACTATCTCGAGCGCAAATATCCTAGCTTTGGTAACTTAGCACCGCGTGACATTTCCAGCCGTGCAGCCAAAGAAGCCTGCGACGACGGTCGTGGTGTCGGTCCCGGGGGACGAGGTGTTTATCTCGACTTTGCGGAAGCCATCGGTCAATTCGGCCAAAAGACCATCGCTGAGCGTTACGGCAACCTCTTTGAAATGTATCAGCGCATTACCGGAGAAAGCGCCTATACGCAGCCGATGCGTATTTACCCAGCTGTTCACTACACCATGGGTGGCCTTTGGGTGGACTATAACCTGATGAGCAATCTTCCTGGCCTTCACGTTCTTGGGGAAGCCAACTTCTCCGATCATGGTGCCAACCGTCTCGGCGCCAGTGCTCTCATGCAGGGCCTAGCAGATGGCTACTTCGTCATCCCGACCACCATCGCGCCTTATTTGGTCACCCAGAACCCAGGCTCTGTTACCACCAGCCACCCAGAGTTCCAGAAGGCCCTGGAAGACTGCCAATCTCGCACCAATCGCCTCCTCAACATCAAAGGCAAACGCAGCGTGGACAGCTTCCACCGCGAGCTCGGCCTTCTCGTTTGGGACAAGTGCGGCATGGCACGTGATAAAGCAGGACTTGCAGAGGCCCTAAAACGCATTCCTGAGCTGCGCGATGAATTCTGGAACAATGTCACCATTCCAGGTTCTGGCATTATGGCCAATCCTGAACTCGAGAAAGCAGGACGTGTCGCTGACTTCATGGAGTTTGCCGAACTGCTATGTCTGGATGCCAGCGATCGTGAAGAAAGCTGCGGAGGTCACTTCCGCAGTGAACATCAGTATCCCGATGGCGAAGCGAAGCGTGATGATGAAAACTACTGCTACGCCGCCGCCTGGGAATACACCGGGGACTTCTCCAAACCGATCCTGAACAAGGAACAACTCACTTTCGAAGAAGTCCATCTATCCGTCCGCAGCTACAAGTGATCTGCCTCTTCCCCATTCTCGCTTACTCACTCCTTTCGGTTTATGTCACTCCTTAATCTTCACCTCAAAGTCTGGCGCCAGAATCAGGGTCAGCCTGGCCATTTTCAAGATATCGAAGCGCCAGAGATTCCAGATCATGCTTCCTTCCTGGAGATGATGGACATCGTCAATGAGCGCTTGATTCAGAAAGGCCAGGAGCCAATCGCTTTTGACCATGATTGCCGTGAAGGCATCTGCGGTATGTGTTCGATGACCATCAATGGGATGCCTCATGGCCCCGAAAAAGCCACGACTACGTGCCAGCTACACATGCGCAAGTTCCGCACCGGGGATACAATTTGGATTGAGCCCTTCCGTGCCCGCGCTTTCCCCGTCATCAAGGACTTGATGGTGGATCGCAGTGCTTTTGACCGCATCCAAAGAGCGGGTGGGTACATCAGTCTCCGCACGGGTGCCGCGCCAGATGCCAACAGTATCTTAGTCGGCAAAGAAGTGGCTGACGCCGCCATGGACGCCGCTGCCTGCATCGGCTGCGGGGCCTGCGTTGCAGCATGTAAAAACGCTAGCGCCATGCTTTTCGTTTCTGCCAAAGCTGGCCAACTCAATTCCCTTCCCCAGGGCAAGCCTGAAAAGAACCGCCGCACCCTTGGTATGGTTCGTCAGATGGACAAAGAAGGCTTTGGAAACTGCACCAACCAGTATGAGTGTGAAGCTGCCTGCCCAAAAGAAATCAGCGTGCGCTGGATCACTAAAATTAACCGCGACTACGCCATTGCTGCCGCTGCGGAAGCTCTAGGCGGTGGCATTGAGCGCGCTGAAGGTGGAGATTAATATTAGAGACCGTTAATTTTGAGGCCTGAGATCTTTCCATGGAAAGCTCAGGCCTTTTATTTGAATACGGCCAATCTCGGATCACTTAGATCCAGACGATACATGATTTGGTTGTAATCATAACGCGGAGTGGCGATGGGGTTTCCTGAAAAAGTCTCCGTATAAGTGCCCTCAAAATAAATGGTTCGCCCCCCATTTTCATCAAAGAACGGATGATGCCGTGGATTGTAAAAAGTGTATTTGGGATGCGAGGCGATTTTTACGGCTTGGTTCCACGGTCCTTCCGGGGAGGAGGCTTCTGAATACCAGACCTCTCCCAGCATAGAAACTTCCCCTTGATTCTGAGTTGCGATCATGATCCAGCGCTGACGATAAGCATTCCAGTTTATGCTAGCGCGGTGAATGAGAACTGGCTTACCCGAGGCCTCATCCTGAACTTGTAGCAGCGCCTTCTCCTCAGGAATTTTTCCCGAGCGTATTTGCTGGCGCTCAGACAGCTGAGTTACTGGAGGTAATTTCGATTGCCATTGATATCCTTGAGTGTCTTCAGACCACGCGAGAGCCTCATAACTAGCGGGATTCAAGACGTTATCATAGTCTGCTTTAACTCGGGTCAGCGCAAAGCTCTCCACAAAGTAAAAAAAATCGCCGTCTTTGGAAGAAACGCGAACAGCGTTCCCTTCGGGGTGCTGCCAGGAAAACTCGTCACCCAGTTGCACCACAGGCCTAAAATGTCCTTCAACGTCGTCGAACTCGACGAGACCGTGCTCCACCCGTTTATCCAGCCGTTCGTAGCGCCCGTAATGGCCTAACAAATGATCGTTTCCCGCTTTATCGGCCACCCCGAGCAGACCAAAAACCCACACCACACCTTTCTCATGAGTCGGCACCATTTTCCGCACCCGTCCATCTCCTCCCATCAGGTATTCAAGATGCACTCCATCATTTGCCTCCAGTCCGCCTTTGGCTGGCAGGTCAGACCAGGCACAAGTGGTGTGGAAATTGCCCAGCGGATAATTTGCTACATTCGTATCCCCCCATAACCAAAAAAGTCGGCCTTTCCAGGGCAGTACCTGCACACTGTCTTGACCAGTCACGGCAGCATTAAGGTTAGACTTGGGTAACGGATTCTCCAAACCTAGCAAGGTGGAATCCCGGTAGATTCCCTGCCCTGTCACACGGTAAAGCCGCTCAGCGATATTATGGCGCAGCACTTTGATCTCGGTTTTTTCACCTGCTTTCGGGTGCAATCGCGCCCCCGAATAACCAAAACCATCCTTTGCCACCGAATAGCCTGGACCGCTCACATGGAAATAGACCTCCGTGTCCATGAAACCTGGCTCTTGGAAGGATACCCAGCCGGCACTGTCGGTGACAAAAACTTGGTGGTTCGTCGTCGTAAGCGTTATTAGCGGGACGCCCCTCCCCGTTTGTGCATCCACCACCTGAATGCCAAACGGCATTTCTTGGGCAGCCGCGAGCATCAGAGGAAGCCATAAAACGGCGAAAAAATAGCGCATGGAGGGTGTTTAGCAGCCTCTGCACCTGGGGAAAAGCACCAAACATCGCTTGGACAGAGAACTTCGTTCGCGAACGGCTTGTAACAGGGCAAAAAAAGAGCTACATGCCCGGTTCATGTTTGTCGATCAAATCAAAGTCTATGCCCGCGCCGGTAAAGGTGGGGATGGGAGTATGCACTTTCACCGTGGCAAGTTCCGTCCCAAAGGCGGCCCAGATGGTGGTGATGGAGGCCGGGGTGGAGATATTGTCCTCCTCGTGGACTCCAGTACCAACAGTCTGCGCCAGTACTTTTTCAATGCCAAACTCATCGCTGAGGATGGCAAAAAAGGTGGCGGCAACATGTGCACAGGCATCAGTGCTGAAGAGGTCATCTATAAAGTACCCAGTGGCACCGTGATTTCCAAAGTGGTGGAAGAAGAAGATCCCGAGACTGGTGAAATTGTCACCCGCTATGAACCCTTCGCTGACCTCACGGAAGTGGGGCAGCGCTTTGTGCTTTGCAAAGGTGGTAAGGGCGGCAAAGGCAACATTCACTTTAAAACCAGCACCCACCAAGCTCCTCGCGAGTTCACCCCTGGTGAGGATGGCGAAGAGAGCTATTTCCACTTTGAGCTGCGCAGCATTGCGGATGCAGGCTTTGTTGGTTTCCCAAATGCAGGTAAGTCCACGTTACTTTCCAAGCTCAGCGCAGCTAAGCCCAAGATCGCTAACTATCCCTTCACCACATTGCAACCCATGGTGGGGGTCATTCACTTTGGCGATCATCGCCGTGGCACCCTCGCAGATATTCCAGGTCTCATCGAAGGAGCTCACCAAAACGTTGGCCTTGGTCATGACTTTCTGCGGCACATCATGCGTTGCCGCATCTTGCTCTTTGTGGTGGATGCAGCCGGTACCGAAGGGCGTGACCCTGTACAAGATCTGGAAACTGTCCGCAAAGAGGTCTCACTCTATTCGAAAGAATTGTCCAAACGCCCTTGGCATATCCTGGCGAACAAGATTGACGTCGAAGGTGCCGAAGCCAATGTTGAGCGCCTAAAAGAGCGCTTTAAACGTGTCAAGATTTTCCCCGTCTCAGGTGAAACCGGCTTAGGCCTGGACAAGCTACGGGACTTTCTGGATAAAAAGATCGGCCAGACTTTCGAGGTCTTGAAATAACCCCTTTTATTCATCAGCAGCCATCATTGAATGATGGCTGCTTTTTTGTGTTCACAAACGACCCATTTTCAGTTCGTTCCCGAAGTTGAACTATCGGGTGGCATTTTCAGTTCTGCAGATTGCACAGGCCGTGAAGATGCAGGATAAAATAATTCCACCGCCCGACGCAGCTCCGGTGACTGGCGACTGGACTGATAGATGAGATCTGGAATCCCTCGATTTTTGGCCAGCAGATGATAGGCACCGATAGATTCAAAGGAGGCATTAAGAGAGCCTGTCATCGGCAGGTAGCTATGACCTGTGATGCAGATGGTTTCCACCATGCCCCAGGGGGGGAAATAACCAGCCTTTTCCATACGATCCAAGAGCGCATAAGTTTCGGAAGGCGGCGTAAGAGCGGCAGACATCAGAATGTAATGCGGATGAATCATCGCTTGGTCTGGTAGATCTACCCCTCCCACATGGTAACGATCCCCATGCTCTCCTTCGCCAGCAGAGAGACCATAAATTCCGATCTTAGCTGCTAGACTGTCAGGCCAGGTACGCTGAATGTAATCTTTTTGTGCCTGTAACATGCGGGTACGTGCGCTCAGCCACTTCACTCCATCCAGAGCATCCGGCACATCTTGATCAAAATCTGGATAAAACAGGCTCTGGATCTCTGGAATGAATCCCGTCCCCTGCCAGGACTGCCCCGGCCGCTCCATCTTCACTCGCGGCGCTTGGTCATTGGCGATGCGTTCTAACATCATCACCAAAGCAGATTCTCCGCCCCAATCCGTCCAGCCATGAGGGAGTAGCGTGCGGCCATCATCCTTCATTCCGTGACTGAGACTCCCATCGGGCAGGCGTAGGGCTTTAAAATCTATCTGATCCACAGCAGAGACCAGCTCCAAGTGCAGATCCTCATCTCCTAGGCCCTGTGCAGCTAGTAAAAGGCTATGGTAAAAGATGGCTGTATCCACCGTGCTATATTCAGTCCCTGGATGAATGACATAACCCGTCGCGCTACGGCGAACGAAATGCGGTAGCAACCCGAGGGGGCGATCCAAAGCACGAGCGGCGCGATGGATGGTACGAAGAATCTTCGCAGCCTCATTTCGATTAACAATCTCCAAAGGCGGCTGCGCCAGCACCGCAGTCGCCAGAGCAAACATACCTGTAGAAGCCAGGGACTCAAAGGCACCATCCTCAGTATGAGCACGGTCTTTGACAAAACCAGACTTCGCATCATAACAACGCGCCAATTTCGCATACGACGCAGCCACCACATATTCGTCAAAAGCTATGGGTGGCAGTTCCACCCCTAAATTCAGACTTGTGACGCAGAGTTCACTGCCCGATTCAGCCGTCCAGTTGATCAACTTGGCGTTAGGCATCGCCAGAGTGGGCACTGGAAGGACATATGTTTCACAGGCCACGGCCTGGACATCCAGCAAATGTTCCCAAAGTGTCTTTTGCTCGTTCGACTTGATCTCCAGCTTCAATCTCCCCTGCCCTTTGGCCTGGATCATGACACTACTGATTTTCGGCTGATAGCGCGAACTGATGAATTCTGCCCACGGAGCTGCGAAATTCAGCACTTTGTCATTTTCACGAGCCAATCCAGCCAAGCTATGCCACAAACCGGCCCAAGCATCCGGGTCCTGCCCCAGATGCGCGCAGATTTCGTCCGTCTGCCACTGAATCGTGTGCTCAGCAGGCCCATGAAAACCAAAGTCTGTGCCTAAATGAGTGTAGGCCACAAAGGAGTTTAACCGCTGAGTGCCGGCAACTGGTACGGGGGCCTTGCCCGGCTGAATGCGGATAAAGTACTCCTGCACGGGCTGCCACACCAGCCGTGAAGCTGGAGCGGCATGAACAGCCAGGGACAGACAGAACCAGGCTGCGCTGATTGGAAGGAAGCGCATGGGAAAAGTGACAGTAAAGGAATTACGCACCCGAAGGCAACGCTGTTTATGATTGTGATCATTAATCTCGCTTTGATGCCCTCATCGCTCGAACTGAAAGAGGCATTCACGCCATACCGTTTGGTTTGGACTGCCCATGCCGAAAGTCGTCCATCGCCTTGCCTGCTGGATCCTGCCACTCCTACCAGCCTTCGCCCAGGGTGCGGCAGCAGGTTCTGCGGAATTTTTTGAAAAGCGCATTCGTCCTCTGCTGATTGAGCATTGCACGGAATGCCACGGTGTGGACAAGCAAAAGGGTAGCTTGAGGCTCGATCATCGTGCGGGTTGGCAGACAGGGGGTGATTCAGGCCCCAGCATCATCCCTGGTAAAGTCGAGGAAAGCCTGCTCTGGAAAGTTGTTAGTTACGAGGATCGCGACCTCAAAATGCCGCCCAAGAAAAAACTGCCGGCAGCGGCTTTGGAAGATCTTAAAACATGGATCGCCAGTGGTGCGCATGATCCTAGAAATGATGCCCCTGAAACAAAAAACAATTCCAGCAATCCAAAAGCTGATGGCAGCTTTTGGTCGTTTCAACTGCCAGTTGCCAAGCCCCCTGCGTCTGTTCAACAAAACATTTGGCCACGCAACGCGATTGATCACTTTATCCTCGCTCGGCTGGAAGCTGAGAAACTGCAGCCAGCCAAAGATGCAGACGCGGCCACTTTTGCTCGCCGCCTGAGTTTTGACCTCACAGGCCTGCCCCCAAAGGACTCTTTCAGCACGGCTCCTGAGCAACTTGAATTCCTTGTGGATTCACTCCTCGCTTCACCTGCTTTTGCCGAACGTTGGACCTCACACTTCATGGACATGACACGCTTTGCGGAGTCATCAGGGGGTGGTCGTTCCTTACCGTTCAAAGATGCATGGCGATTCCGCGATTACTTACTGGAAGCTATCCAGGCCAATTTGCCCGTGGACCACATGATCAAGCAAATGCTAGCGGGGGATCTTTTGCCTGCCAAGAATGCGGGTGAACGTCGGCAAAATCTCACAGCAACTGGTTTTTTGGCCCTTGGCCCAACCAATTATGAAGAACAGGACAAACAGATGCTCCGCATGGACATCGTGGATGAACAACTCGACACCATCGGCAAGTCATTCATGGGCATGACCATCGGCTGTGCCCGCTGTCATGACCACAAATTTGATCCCATTCCCACTCGCGATTATTATGCCCTTGCTGGCATCATGCGCAGCACGCGCACATTAAAAAACTACACGGATAATGTCGCCCACTGGATTGATAGCCCGCTTCCTTTTGAAGGGGACGAAGAGACAACAATGCAGGTCAAAGAGAAACAAGTCGGTCAACTGACTCAAGAAATAGCTAATCTCAAAGATGCCTTGCGTGATGTCGGCGGTCTCAGCCTTCGCAAACGCAAGACTCTGACCCCTGCAGATCTTCCGGGAGTGGTGGTGGATGACACCGAAGCACAGAAGGTGGGAGAATGGAAATCCAGCCGCCGTTACCCACCCTTCATTGGTGGAGGGTATGTTCATGACGACAATCTAGGACGTGGAGAAAAGACCATATCCTTTACGCCCAAAATTCCAGTGGCAGGGAAGTACGAAGTACGCGTCGCCTTCAGCGGAGGTCCAGGCCGGGCGGAGCGCATCCCGGCCACCATCTTCCATGCCGATGGTGAAGAACTGGTCTATTTCAAACAAGCCACCGAGAGCTTCGAAGGCCTACAATTCATTTCACTCGGCACCTTTCGTTTCGAAACGACTGGGCAAAATTTTGTGATGCTTTCCAATGCTGGGGCTGAAGGTTACGTCACGGTGGATGCCCTACAATTTATCCCAGCCGAAGCAGACATGCCAGCTATGCCCTCACCCATAGCTAGCCAAGAAGAAAAAGAGCTCAAGGGCCGGATGGCTGAGCTGCAAAAACAACTCAAAGCCTTGCAGAAAGAAGGGCCCACACGGCAAGAGGCCATGACCGTGACTGAAGATGAAAAACCAGAGGATGCCCGCATCCATGTGCGTGGAAACATTCGGAATCTTGGAGTCCCCGTTCCACGAGGTTTTATCCAGGTCGCTGTCAAAGGCCAGGTGCCGATGATCCCTGCGCAGCAAAGCGGCCGCCTGCAGTTGGCGGAGTGGCTCACCTCGCGCCAACATCCGCTCACTGCACGCGTTTTTGTAAACCGCGTCTGGCACTGGATCTTTGGGGCAGGCCTGGTACGCAGTACCGATAACTTTGGTGTCACCGGAGAATTACCCTCTCATCCAGAATTGCTCGATCACCTTGCGGTACGATTTATGGAAGATGGTTGGAGTCTGAAACGGCTCGTTAAAGAAATGGTCATGAGCCACACTTATCGCATGAGTTCAGAGGGTGAGATTTCCACCATAGATCCGGACAATCGCTTATTATCACGAATGAACCGCAAGCGAATGGATGCCGAGTGCCTTCGTGATGCCATGCTTGCGACGGCTGATTCCATGGATAACCGCTGGGCTGGCCCGAATGTTGGAGATGCCAAAGCCGTGGACTCCAACGACACGAAGGTGCAGAACCTTGAGTATGGATATCCTTTCAATGACACCCGTCGCAGCGTTTACACGGCAGCGTTTCGAAACGTGCGTCACCCCCTCTTTGAAGTCTTTGATTTTGCTGATATCAATCAGCCCATCGCTCAACGCACGACCAGCACGGTAGCCACCCAGGCTCTTTACCTGATGAATCACCCCCAGGTCATTGAACTTGCCCGCTCAGCATCTGAAAGCTGTTTGAAAACGACCTCTCTTGAAGAAGGGGTTCAAAAGGCCTATCGCAACTCTTTAAACCGTCTAGCCACGCCGCAGGAAATCAGCATCGCGAAGGATTACCTAGAAGCCTCCATCTCTGGCAATGCCACCCGTGATGAACGCCGAGATGCCTGGGCACGCTTGATCCAGACTCTCTGGGCCACACCTGAATTTCGTTTCCTTCGGTAGAAGCCTAACCAGCTTTAAATATTGCGGCTCTTAGGCCACGACCGATTCTTCTCGGTATGCCCTTGCTAGCAAAGTCACTGGCTGCGTGACCTCGGCGCTGGCACCCAGTCCATTGGCCAGTTGCAGATGACACCCAGGATTGGAAGTCGTCACCACCTTACAACCGGTTTGCTGGATGTGATTGACCTTCCGCTTCAGCAGTTTAGCAGACTGTTCCGGCTGAGTGATGTTATAGATCCCAGCACTGCCACAACACCAATTACTTTCCGGTAGCTCTTTTAAGACCAAACCTGGAATCGCCTGCAAAACTTGGCGAGGCTGGCTCACTACCTTTTGGCCATGACAGAGATGACAGCTTTCGTGATAAGTGACTTCCATCACTTCTGCTCCATGGGTTGGTCTTCGGATGCCCACTTGCACCAGCCATTCATGAATGTCTTTCACCTTACCGTCCCATAACTTTGCACGCTCAGCGTAGAGTGGATCGTCATGCAGCAAGTGGCCATAAGTTTTGAGATGAGAGCCACACCCCCCCGCATTGGTAATGATGGCGTCTAGGCTCTCCAAATCAAAACTATCGATCTGCCGTCGAGCCAATTCTTGAGCCAATTCCACGGCCCCATTGTGTGCATGCAAAGAACCGCAGCAGGACTGAGAGCGTGGGGTCACCACCTCACAGCCATTGGCTAGTAAAACATCAGCAGTATCACGATTGATGTTTGAAAACGCCAGATCTTGAATGCATCCAGTGAGCAAGCCCACCTGGTATTTCTTCTGCGCGGGCGTCTCAACAGGCTCGATTAATGAATCTGAAAAAACGGCAGCTACTCGTGGTGTCTGAGGCTCCAGATCCTGCAGTTTTTTCGGCAATAACCCCAGAAACTTGACCCGTCTCAATGCTATATCGAGACCACTTTTTTGCCATAACCTAAGGCCCCAGCCTGCAAAGCGAAGCAGCCGCGGATGCATAAACAGCACATTCAGCGTCAACCAACGCCAAAAGTCACGCTCTGCCTTTTGCGCCACCCCAGCACGCTCGACTTCTGCACGAGCAGTTTCAAAAAGCTCTCCATATTTAACTCCAGCCGGGCAGGCCGTTTGGCAAGCCAGACAACCCAGGCAATAATACATTTCATCTGAAAACGCCTTGGTGATCTCCAACTCACCATCCGCTACACTCCTCATCAGTGAAATGCGTCCTCGCGGGCTATTTCGTTCCTTCTTCGTCTCCATGTAAGTGGGGCAAGTAGGCAGACACATGCCACAGTGCATGCACTGTTGGAGAATGGAGTAATCAAGCGATTGGAGCAAATTCACGGTCGAAAGTGGTTTAAAGATAGCGGATAAAGTTACCCAAATCTTCCATCTTTTAGGACAAAGGGTATCTTAGCACTCGATATTCCTTTCAAAAAGAAACCCGCTCTAATGGCTACGGAGCTGTCACTTTGGCCTCCACCAGGCGGCTCAGTTGGGCGCGCTGTGTCGGAGACCACGCTTCCTTACTCTCATGCTGTGTGCGTAACGCTGCTTCTTGAATTTCCTGTGCATTCAAAGAACCCGGATACACAAGCTTTTCCCAGAGCTCAATGACCGTGCTGTCCTGACGCAAGCTCGCCAGCAGCAGTGGCACTTGTCTGCGGGTCTGTGCATTTGATGGGGGATCCAGATGCAACCATAGAAGGAGTTTCTGATACTTGGGATCGTCTTTAGGCAATTCAGCAGAATCCCCCTTGAGCAAGGTTTCAAACTCCTTCCATTCACCGAGTTCTATTTTCTCCACCCAATGGCGCAGTTCTGGCACCTCTGCCGCAAGGGATTCAGTTTGTGCCTTTCTCCATGCTGCATGCGGGTGTTCTGGCAATACAGGCGATTGAGCTTGAGGCACTTCAGACACTCCATTCTTTTCAGCCAGTGCAGGGGGTTCAGTCGCCGTTCTCACCAAGTCATAAGGCCCAGCCCAAATTCCCAGGACCAATGCCCAGGCACCGACAAGCCCGCCAATAAAAAAGGGTACGCCACGCCATACGATGATTGGTTGGCGCACCAGTGTTTTAGGCGGTTCCGGAACGATCTCATCCACCTGCCGTGCACGCTCCTGCGCGGCTGCTTTAGCGGCAGTTAAGGCGGCTTCGTAAGCGGTAACATCCCTTGCACGTCCGATAAGAAGATCCCACCAGCAGGAAGGAACCACCGCTTGGAAAAGGACTGCCGCCTCGCTGTGGGGATCCAATGAATGCGCCAACTGAGCCAATGCGCTGCATTCTTCTGCACTCGTCCATGTCCAAGCGACGCGAGGTCTGCGCAAGCGCACATCCCATAGATCTCGTGCCTCTTGAGTGCAGCCACGGACAATGCCCCCTGCGCCTAACCACAAGTGCGCTTCTCTCAAAGCGTCCTCTTCATCCTCACCAGCGTGCGCACTTGCAGCGGAGAGCAATTGCTCCGCTCGCGAATATCGGCTGATTGACAACGAAGTCGTCAAGGCCAGCATGAGATCCACTACCTCTGTGCTATTCATCTTTGACTGCGTCGCAATCAAAGCTTCTGCTAGTCTCGTCAATCGTGCTAAATCTGCCTTGGCCGCCCAGCGGGAGGCCACCATAAAAGTCAGGGTGTAGTGTCCTGAGCCTAGCTCAATGATCAAATCTGGCACCCGCGTCATCTCAGCCAACGTGTCTTCCTGATGCTCAAAAAGAGTCGTCAAATATTCACTCGCTGCCCCCGCCCACTCTGGCTTTACATAGGCAGCGGCACAAAAGCTGGCAAAAGCCCCCTGCAATTGTCCAGGATCATGCAGAACTTTTTCCAAAGTCTTGGCGACGTTTTTGAGTTCCTGCGGCAGCGGGGGCAGTGCGCGCACTGGAACTTCGCTCTCTTTAGAAATCTCTGAGGTTTGCAGCATTTCCGGTGACTTTGCCTCATTTGCAAAAGCCACAGGTCCCGCATCCATCGCCAGGGTCTGTTCAGCATCTTCGGGAAAGAGCGCGAGCTCCTGCGAAGTGGCTGATGCCGTGGGTGAGTCGGATGCTTGAGCCGCCATGAGCAGTGATTATTAAAACTGGAGACGCTATCATGCAACGCCCCTCTCATGTTAATTATACGTAAGTGTTAAATTCCTACAAGATAACGCGCCAATCACGTAAGGGAATGAAAAAATGCCTGATCGCACAGCAATCAGGCATTTCCAAATTCTTGGAATTAGGTCAGATGCATCAACTCACCTGCAAGACACCCGAGCTATCTCCCACTTTCTCAGCCCTCACTCCCAAGCGATCCAGCATTGAAAGATAAAGATTAGTCATTGGAGTCTCTCCTGGGAGCACAATACGCTTGCCGGGCGTCCAGGTTCCACCAGCACGGCCAGCGAGAAGGATTGGTAAATTATCATGGTTATGACGGTTACCATCACCAATTCCGCCACCAAATACGATCATGCTGTTGTCCAAAAGATTGCCATCACCTTCCTTTGTCGCCTTCAGTTTATCTAAAAAGTAGCCAAATTGGCGCATGTAAAACCGATCGATTTTCGCGATTTTCTCCAACTTCTGTTCGTCACTTTCATGGTGAGACAGATAGTGGTGAGCATCAGGCACACCGATCTGAGGAAAGCTCCGGTTACTGCCGTCATGAGCGAGCATGAAGGTGCAAAGGCGAGTCGTGTCAGTCTGAAAAGCGAGGGTCAGCAGGTCGAACATCATGTGAATATGCTCTTCGTAAGATTCTGGGATGCCTTCGGGCACAGGATAATCTTTCGGCAAGCTAGCCGTGAATTTTTCCGCCCGCTCGATACGCAACTCGATGTCGCGCACGCTGCTGTAGTATTCATCCAGCTTCCGTTTATCATTACCATTGACCTTACCCTGGAGAGACTTTGCCTCGCCCAAAACAGTGTCTAAAATGCTTTTCTGCAGACGTTGGCGGCGTGCCCCCTCTGCGCCTTTGGCTCCAGCGGCGCCATAACCAAAAAGACGTTCAAAGACTAACCGGGGGTCCATTTCCGGTGCCATTGGCATCGTCTCATTTTTCCAAGCCAGATTAAACTGATAAGCACAAGAGTAACCACTGTCACAGCGGCCAGAACTGCGCTGTCCATCCGTGCTCAGTTCCAGAGATGGCAGCCGTGTGAGGTGACCGATTTTCTGAGCAGCAATTTGATCTACCGAAACTCCTAACTGAATATCGGAACCAGCGGTCTTTTTCGGCATGCAACCTGTCAAGAAAGTCGA
The DNA here is from genome assembly GCF_014203045.1 of Prosthecobacter dejongeii. Lineage (NCBI taxonomy): Bacteria > Pseudomonadati > Verrucomicrobiota > Verrucomicrobiia > Verrucomicrobiales > Verrucomicrobiaceae > Prosthecobacter > Prosthecobacter dejongeii. Next base: position 125,338 of record NZ_JACHIF010000007.1, on the reverse strand, counting down.
AGTAGCCCGCGCATGGTCTCCCCCACCATTGCCATGAGAGCGAGCCTTATCCTGTGCCAAACCGGAAACGACCATGAATTCTTGGCGATGCCGCTCGATTTCCTTCAGCGTGGGGCTCAGTTCATAGCTCGTGCCTTCTCCTGTAGGAAACCACTCTTTCACATTGACTCCATTCGGAATGTAAAGCCAGGCGGCGCGCATCGGTGCCTTTACGGGCTCTTTAGCGGCAGCGGCGAAAGCTTTTCCTCCCAGAGATTCCAAGAAAGGCAGAGACATCATCGTCCCAAGTCCACGGAGGACGTGGCGGCGGCTCATCTGATGCGCGGCAGTGGCAGTTTCGTGAAAGGGATTCATTGGATGTTAGAGACTATACGCTAATACGTCGCTGAAACTTTCCTTGACGCAAATCGCAAAGTTCAAGCCAACCTACCGAAATTGGTTGAAAATCTAGATCTTCCACGCCCGATTAGCGTACTACCCCCGTTAAACCATACCATGAAGAAACTAGCTGCCCTCACCGCCCTCGCTCTCCTCTCCCTCAATGTCTCAGCTCAGGAGGCTGACGTCGCCACCATCGAGCTCAAGCCACACGCCAGCAATCCCTTGGGTTACGACAAAACCGATCTCTCGGTGAAAGCCGGACAGAAAGTCAAGCTGACCCTCAATAACACAGGCAGCGTGGCCCCACAGCCCCATAATTTCATCCTCGTCAAGCCAGGCAAGGACCAAGCGGTCGGCGCACAGGCCAATGCCATGATGACCGATCCTCAGGCCATGGCTAAGAGCTATGTTCCAGATGCTTCTAAAGACGACATCATTGCCAATACCAAGTTGGTCATGCCAAACGGCACTGAAACCATCGAATTCACCGCTCCAGCCGAGGCGGGCGACTATCCTTACATGTGCACATTCCCAGGTCACTGGCTGCTCATGAAAGGAGTCTTGCACGTCACCAAATAAATTCATAGCATTTACGGGGCGGACTCACGAGTCCGCCCTTTCCATTTCTACCAGCCATACGACCCACCATGAAACGCCTGCTCACCGCCCTTGCTCTTCTCAGCCTTGCCACCACCAGCCTTCGCGCTGAAGAGGGCAAAGTCTCCGCCGGAAATCTTAGTTTCACACTTCCTTCAAATCTCTGGACCGCCGTGCCGACTAGCAGTCCCATGCGCGCGGCCACGCTCCAAATCACCGTCGAAGGCACCGATAAGCCCCTAGAGGCAGTCTTCTATTACTTCGGTAGCGGACAGGGTGGCGATACCAAAGCCAATATTGATCGCTGGCTCGGTCAATTTGAAAGCCCACCAACCTCTTCCACGGAAGAACTGGATGCCAATGGCACTAAAGTATCTCTAGTCACTGCCACTGGCACCTACATGGATGGTGCCATGTTCGGTCCCAAGACCGCTAAAGCAGACTACACCCTCCTCGGTGCGATCATCCCCGGACCAGACGCACCCATTTTCATCAAACTCACAGGCCCCAAAGCTGCCGTTGCCAAAATCACGGCCGATTTCAAGAAGCTGGCGGTCAGTCCCTTCCCTGCCAATTAACGTCGATTAAACCAGGCCACGTGCTGAGCCGCGTTTGCGAAAATCGACATCTTTTTCCAATCGCGGCTTTCAGGAAACCCATTGACCAAGAGCCTGTCTAAAAGCGGATTGGCCCATGATCAGCCTAATGGGCCTGAGGCATCACCTAGAAGACTGCATTGTCAGGAATAAGCCGTGGACAGAGCGGCAGCGGTGGACATGTCTTGGTAGTATCTTCCATGTTCTCTATTTCCCGTGCCCTTCCTTTGATTCTGCCGCTGATCAGCGGCGTGGCGCTATCACTGGCTTATCCAGGATGGAACCTGGAAGTCATGGTTTGGGCATGGCTGCTGCCACTTTTATTTCTGCTATGGCCAGTCGTGCGCCCCGGAAGCGAAGGGCCACGGAGTCCTTTTCTATGGGGTTATTTGACCGGCGTGGCTTTTTGGATACCCAACTTAAGCTGGTTGCGACATTCGTCGCGAGTGCGCGCGGGGGCTAGAGATGACACTTGGTGCGGATGGGGTGCTGAGTTGCTGGGCATGGCTGCTGTCATCGGCTTGGCACTGTATTGTGCTTTGTATTTTGGCGTTTGGGCTTGGTTCGTCGCACGGTTTGCCCGGCCCAATCCTCAACAGTTGGCCATGGGCCCCTGGCAAATGAGCACTTTACATTCGCTGCGTTGTTCGCTCCTGGCTGCAGCAGCATGGGCAGGTTTAGAGTGGGTGCGCAGCTTTTTGTTATTCTCGGGATTCGGCTGGAATGGCTTGGGCGTAGGATTACATCAGAACCAAGTCCTGATACAAGCCGCAGATCTGGTCGGCGTCATGGGGCTATCTTTCCTGCCCGTCTTTGTGGTCTGTACGGCCTGGAATGCCATGGCACGGATAGTATCGGTATATCGTGGTGAGGGCACCTGCCGTTCCCGACTGGACTTCACTTTCGCGATGGTGCTTTTACTCAGCGTAGCAGGCTACGGCATGATGCGGCTGATTCCAAATAAGGAAGCCGAGATCGTCACCGTGCGCACCGTGCTGGTGCAGCCCAACGTAGCGCAGGTAGATGCGTGGTCCGGGGCGCTAGGGCCGCAGGTTTACAAGCGTTTGTATGACTTCACCAGGCTGAATGCTGAAGCTCGAGACGGCGTAACTCACACAGACCTGGTCATCTGGCCAGAAAGTGCGCTGCCCGTCCACCTCCATGGGATGCCTGAAGCCGTGGATGGATTACCTGCACACGAGTCTTTTTTCAATGATTTGTTAGGCGCAGGTGACTATAGCCTCTTAACGGGCACCGAAATCTATGAAGCCCCTCGAGTAGGGCATGTCTCCGCCGTTTTGTTCCGCGAGAAGTATGAGCAGCGGCAGGAATATCACAAAGTGCACCTAGTGCCATTTGGTGAGTATCTGCCCTACCGAAATGTGCCACCATTTTCTTTCCTCCAAGGCGTACTTCAAGGAGACTTTCAACCTGGAGTGACCACTGAACCTCTGCGTCTGGCCAAGCCAGAAGTAGATCTGATTCCCATGATTTGCTTCGAGGATACGGTGGGACGACTCGTTCGGCGATTTGTGAGACCTGGCGCGCAGATGTTGGTGAATATCACGAATGATGGATGGTTCCTTAACAGTGTGGAGACGGAGGTACACCTGGCCAATGCCAAGTTCCGCGCCATCGAACTCCGCCGCCCCATGGTGAGGGCCGCCAATACGGGAGTAAGCTGCTTCATTGACATCAATGGCCAAGTGAAATCCCGCCTAGCAGATCCAGAGACAGGAAACACTTTCATTGAAGGCTTTTTACCAGGCGAAGTGAAAGTGCCAAAGGTTGGTGAAATAACGTTTTATGCACGCTATGGAGATGTCTTTTCCGCGGGCTGCTTTTTTCTAGTCTTAGGAACGGTCATGCTGCGTTGGAGAAGAAACCCATAGGGCACAGGCGCGGGCAAAAGAACTCACGTTGCCCATCAACACACAGAAGTACGTGTTTCAGGCATGGGTGAGTGAAAGTCTTGCAGGCTGGGATAGGTATATGATTTGACATACCTCCTGTCATTTTGGAGCTATGTGACTTCTTTCCCATGAAAAAATACAATGTCGGTATCATCGGTTACGGTTGGGCAGCCACGGCGCACATTGATGCGATCAATGCGAGCAAACAGGCGCAGGTGACGGCTATTTATTCTTCCCGCCCCCTAGACAGCGCGGAACTGAGTGCGAAACATGGCGGCACCATCACGGCCTATCAGGATCTGGATGCCATGCTGGCAAACCCAGACATCCATGTCGTGGATATCACTAGCTACCCTAGCCAGCATCGCAACCAAGCGGTGGCCGCTGCCAATGCGAAAAAGCATGTGATTCTGGAAAAACCAATGGCGAACTCCTTACAGGAAGTGCGAGAAATCGTCGCGGCAGCCAAAGCCAATGGCGTGAAGGGCTGTGTGTGTTTTGAGTGCCGTTTCTCAGGTCAGTTCCAATCCACCAAAGCGATCCTTGACGAAGGTCTTCTGGGAGAGGTTCACTATGGCGAGGTGGACTATTATCACGGCATTGGCCCCTGGTACGGCCAATTCCGCTGGAACATCGGCAAAAAGGATGGCGGCAGTGCCTTGCTAACCGCAGGCTGCCACGCACTAGACGCACTGCTGATGGTGATGCCTGGCGAAGTGGAGAGCGTGACCAGCTTTAGCACCAAGTCAAAAAGTGAAATCTTTGCCCCTTATGAGTATGACACGACCAGTGTGACACTGGTGAAATTCAAGAACGGCACGGTAGGCAAAACTGCAGCCGTAGTGGACTGCCTGCAACCTTACTACTTCCACACACATCTAGTCGGCAGCGAGGGAAGCCTCCTGGATAACAAACTGCATTCCAACAAACTGAAGACCGACAAAAAAGCCTGGGGAAATCTGTCCATGCACATGCTGGACTCTGGTGATGTGAGCGACCATCCCTACCAAACTCAATTCCAGGCTTTCTTTGATGCGCTGGATGAGAACAAGGACATGCCTCTGACGAGTTTCACCGAATCGCTCCGGACATTTGAAGTTATCTTCGCCTCTGACAAAAGCGCTGAGCTAGGCGGCAAGCCTGTGGCAATCGCCGATCTGGGCTGATTCGCAGATTGATTCCCAAAAGCAGGAAGGGCGCTGGCCTTTCCTGCTTTTTGTTATGCATCGAGAGCCGAAACGAATGATTCAGTGGCTCCCTCTGTCCTTAAATTTCCAGGTCAAAACCTGACCATCTTTTTCCAATCGAAAGCGTAATTTTTCATAGTCCAATGCTTGCACGGGCAAGTCATCGTCCAAAGCTAAAACGGCAGCCGTAGCGGCACTTTGACTGGTCACCATAAAGACCGGTTCCATTCGCAGACTGCTAAAGGCTGTGTGACTGCAACTGAGAGCAAAAGTCACCAGAAGATTTTCACACTCTTTCTGCTTTGGCACGATGCAGTCGTAGCCAATCGGGTAAGGCCCAAAACCTCCCCTACCCCCGGCCGTTTTTCCTTCGCGAGTCACCACACCGTCTTTCACGATGCGCCGAATCTCATGCGTATCTGTGCCGTAACTCCCAAGACTCACAGACTTGGGGGCTGTTTGTCGCCCAAAGGTATGGTGTTCTGTCATCACCAAGTCACTGATCATCCGGCGTGCTTCACGGACATAGATCTGGTGAGGCCAGCCTCCAGTGTCTGTAAACTCATCCCGAGGCAGCCCGAAACGCTGCATGTCAGCACGTACTTTTTGAGGAACGCGTGGGTCGGTGGCTAAAAAGTGCAATAGACCACGATGGTAGTTTTCATGCTCTTTGGCGATCTCCCCCCTGCGTGCATAACTGGCCTCCGGCCACTCACGACTCGCCCCAGGCAAGTTACCTCCAAAAGTGGCGGTGTTAAAATCCCATTTATGGTTAGGCAATGCATCATACTTGGAAAACCAGCGAAGGTCCATATCGTCGCCATTGGCTTTGCAGGCATCTATGAATCGAACCACGAGTTCGTACGTTTTAGGATCGTAATCGGGAGGTGGCTGAATGGGGAGGCGATTGGCCGGATCATCCGTTAAACACAAACGGAAACAATATGCCTGGACGCCTGGAGCCGCAGCCCCGACCAACCCAGGGTCACCGGCCTGAATGAGCGGCAACAGACCACTGTTGGGATCGCCTTTGATTTGATAAGGGTCTAGAGGAAAATCACGGTCCCACACCCCTTGCCCACCTTTGACACGTCCGTTTTCACCTGGCTGGAGGTGATCTAAACGAGGCGTGTATTTGGCATCATAATAGATGCCATTGTAGGTCTCTCCGTACTTCGCATTGCCCTCACGCATGACCGTATAACTGACACCCGCCTTAGCCATGAGATCCCCCTCATACGTGGCATCAATAAACATGGAGGCCCGGAAGATCGTCCCATCTTCCGCTTCCCATTCGGTGATGCGCGCGTCTTTTTTGAGGACCTTGGCTAACTTCGCCTGGAAATGAAGCTGAACACCCGCTTCGTTAACCATCTGATCGAAGACTGCTTCGGCTTTGTGAGGCTCGATTGCGTAGGCTCCACCTGTGGCAGGGCCTCCTCCTTTATTGTTGAAAGGTTTGTCCCATGAAAGAGTGGTCCCAACGGTGGCTGCCAGTCGGGTGAAATACTCCCGAGCAATGCCACCTACGCTACGTGGCTCACCAATATCCACGGCACTGAGTCCGCCCGAAGTCATTCCACCCAAATGACGCCCAGGTTCAGCCAAAACCACTTTCTTCCCCATACGCGCTGCCTGCACAGCCGCAGCGACTCCACCGCTGGTCCCACCATAAACGCACACATCAGCCCGAATGACATCTGCTCCAATCACTATCGAACTGAGGCCTAGGACCAGGCTGGTTAGGACTGCACAAAGGTATTTAGAGATGGTGAAGTTCATAGGATTAAAGAAGCGAACGTCTTCACCCTTGAGATCTCACTGGTCAGCTCCACTCACCAGCTTACTCGTTCACTTCATAGCTGCGTTTTTAAAAGCATACAGCACCCCATCATCAGCGCCAAAAATCACATAGTCCCCAGCTACTGCTGGAGAGGTCTTTACCGGCGCACCGATTTCATACTGCCAGAGCTCTTTGCCATCCTTCAGATCTAGGGCATACACATAACCGTCGTCGCTACCAAAAAGGGCCACTTTACCTGCACAGACAACAGCACTGCTATCTATGCGATCCCGGCAGCGATATTCCCACAGCTTAGCCCCAGTCACTCGGTCAATGGCGTGAAATCTCTTGTCACGTCCGCCTACATAAACGGCTTTTTCCCAGATCGCAGGAGCGGCGTAAAATTCGAATTCACGTTCACCATACTCCCACACCTTAGCACCATCGCTGAGGCTGTAAGCCCCCACTCGATTTCCGTAATGGGAGACATACACCACCCCATCTGAAATGGCCACATTATTACCGATGTAGGAGCCCACTTCGATCTGGCGCTTCTCTACACCTGTCTGGACATCGTGGACATGAAGAACACTGTCACAGCCACCAAATACCACCATCCCATCTCCCACCGCAGAGCCTCCGTTGATGTAATATCCCGTCTCGGCTGACCAGGCCTTCTTGCCCGTTTTCGCATCCAGGCAATACACATTATAGTCATAACTTCCGATGAGGATTTTCTGTTCACCGGTTTTGGGATCGGTCCAAGTATTTGAGGCCGCATGAATCTCGGCTTCGGTCTCAAACTTCCAAACCTCCGCCCCCGTTTCCGCATTCCAGGCATAAACAAAACCATCCTGACAACCAGCGACCACGAGTTCACCTGCAAATGACGCCGCACCATCGAAAGCACCTTTCGCAGTCACTTCCCATTTTTTAGCGCCCGTGGCTAAATCCAGTGCATAAAATTTACCATCTTTGCAACCCGCATAGACTTTCCCCCCGCGCACGACAGCCGAGCTGACAAGCATCTCCCCCTGGCCCTTGGGCTTTTCCTGAAGCTTAAATTCCCAGGCTAGTTCCAGAGGAAATCGCAGCTCGGTGGGCGTAACTCCCGTCATCGCCTCATTCCCTCTTGAATGAGCCCAGTCACCCGGTGCCTGCGCAAAACCAAAGGAAACCGAGACCAGCACCAGGGCGGCGGAAACGGAAAGCAATCTCAAAGGGACAAATTTCATGCGAACAGAGATACGTATAGAACGGGCAAGTGCGAACAGATGTTCCTTTCAGATACTGTGGATGTCTGAGGCTGTTGCGGGATAAAACTCGATACGCTGAGAGCCTAGCCTCAGCTTTCAGTCTTCAGATAGAAGGTATTTTGGAATGCGATCGTTAGGCTCCTTGGTCTTCAGGTTCTTGACCATTGCTCTCGCTTCATCTCTCGTGACATGTCCTGCTTTCCACATGAAGTCGAGGGCATTAAGCGCAGCCAGTGATTCGTAAAGGGAGCCTGTTTCGATCACGCCTTTCACAGCGGCTAAAGAAGAATCTTTCTCGCCTAAATAGGCGAGAGCCTCTGCGGCAACCACTCTCACATCTTTAAAATCGTCCTGGAGCAATGAGGTCAAAATCTTTTGAGCGGGAGCTGCTTTCTCCTGGAGGATCAAGCACCCGGTGGCAGCCCAATAACGAATGAGCGGATGCGGATCCCCCAACGCTCCCATGAATGCTGGAAGATTGGCTGCATTTCGCATTGTAGCCGCACCCGCCAGATCCATGAGCCGTTCCAGAGGATAGGCATCACTCTGAGCATAGTCATAGATTGTCTGGTCGCCTGCGAGCTGACTGTACATGCCTTCAGGAATGAAGACTGTATCGCGAGTACTCAGCATTTCCTCACGCAATACCTGACGCATCTTGACCAGCCGATCTTGATGCATCGTTTGTTGGGCTAGATTAGTCAGCTCGAAGGGATCCACCATAGGCTGGTACAGCTCCTCACTGGGCTTCGCTTTCCAATAGACCGACTGAACGTCATTGCAGCGGCCTGCGGCAAATTCGGCATACCAGGAACGCATGCTAGGCTGCACCTGGAACGGATAACTGTAATGCTGCCCCCAAGGGCGATGTGGGGAGTAATTGCGCACGTAGCGGAAGTCCGCATCGCGAACAGCACGAATGGTGTCGTATCGCTCATCCATGCGCCCCCGGTAAAGGAAGACGTGATCGCGGGGGGAGGCCTTCTTTTTACCCAAGAAAGGCTGCCCCTGGTAATGAGCTGGAATGGGGACCTGGCAGAGGCTAAAAACGGTGGCTGGGAAGTCCACAAAACTGACCAAATCGTCCACCCATTCCCCCGGCTTGGCAGGAGCCAGATGCTGCCATTTCTGAGGGATGCGAACGATCAAAGGCACACGAGTGCCGGAATCGTGGATATTCCGTTTCCCACGCGGCAGAGCACCGCCGTGGTCGCCATAGTAGAAAACAATGGTTTCATCAGCGAGACCCGCCTTCTCCAATTCCTCCAGCACTTGCCCCACCTGCGTATCCATCAGGGTCATCTGGTCATAATAGTTGGCCCAGTCCCGGCGGATCTCTGGCGTATCCGGGTGATAAGGCGGCAGGGGCATGGCCTCCGGCGCGATGCGAAAGCTGGTTTTGCCGGGCTTAGGGGCAACCTGGCTTTCATGGCTGGTAGTGAAGTTAAAAATGGCGAAGAAGGGCTGCCCCTCCGCACGATTTTTATAATGCGCTTTGTTGCTACTCTCATCCCAAAGCTTCTTACCAATGTCGGCCACATTGTAGTCGGTCTTGCTGTTATTTGTACAGTAGTAACCTGCGGCACGGAGGTGTTCTGGATAAAGCTTGAACACAGGCGGAATGGCCACGGCACTGCGGTGATTGTGCACCCCCAGGGTGCTGGCATACATACCCGTGATGAGGGTGGTGCGCGCGGTTGAACAAACAGGTGCATTCGAATAGGCATGACGATAACGCAGTCCCTGAGATGCCAACTTGTCTAGATGCGGCGTCACGGCCAGCTTGTCGCCATAACAACCGAGGTAAGGGCTATTATCCTCACTCGTGATCCATAAGATGTTAGGCCGATCCCCCGCTTTTAGGAGGCTTACGAACAGGAAAAGGCAGAGGGTGATCAGCTTCATGAGCGGGCGGCCTGGGCTTTTTTACCAGGCTGTTTTGGCAGAGGTTTGTTGATGCTCACCGGCACGTCATTGGCCTGGGAAGGCCCTGGTGTGGAGCGGCCTTCGGCCACGTATTTTTCCAGCAGGGTGCGCAGTTCGGTCACAATCTCGGGTTTGGAAGCATAGAGGTTATTCTTCTCGATGAGGTCATCTTTGAGATTGTAGAGTTCTCCAGGCTGATCATGAGCGGTGTAGCCGCGTTGCTTTTTCATCCACTCTGGCTCTCCTGCGCGGCGGTTGTCATCTCCGATAATGTGGGCGATGAGCACCCAGTCGCCTTTGCGGATGGCAAATCGGCCAGAGCCGCTGTGATGAACCGTGGCTTCACGCACGGGCCGCCCGAGCTTTTCATTCCATAAAATGGATAGCAGGTTGTGGCTGTCCACTGCGGTATCGGCAGGATATTCAGCACCTACGATGGCTGCGGCGGTGCTCATGAAATCCACATGGCAGATGGTTTCATCACTCACGCTGCCAGCGGCGATCTTTTTGGGCCAGCGGGCGACGAAGGGCACCCTGTGCCCGGCTTCCCAGAGGTCGCGTTTAGCCCCGCGGAGACCATCCAGGCTGTGGTGCTTGTATTGTTGCACACGATCATAGACGCCGGGCTTCACCTCCCCAGTGACTTCCGGCCCATTGTCACTGGTGAAGATGACGAGAGTATTGTCGGCAATACCTTCGCGCTCCAAAGCCTCAAGAATCTGGCCGACGCACCAGTCCGTCTGGAAAACAAAGTCGCCATAATCACCCACGGTCGTCTTGCCCTGAAACTCCTTCGCGGGCACGACGGGATAATGGGGTGAGGTGAGCGCGTAGTAGAGAAAGAAGGGCTTGCCACTTTTGGCGGAAGTTTCCACAAAGCTCACGGCCTGGCGGTTCAGTTCAGGCAGGATGTCCACCAGCTTCCATCCGGGCATCATGGGACCAGGGCGATTAAAGCCATCCACACGCCCGGTATCAGGCAGTGTAGGAATCCCCACCGTACGGTCGTTTTTCAAAAAGCAGTAGGGAGGGTAGTTCGGAACATCCACACCGAAATAATGATCAAAACCGTGGTCCAAAGGACCGCCTTTGAAAGGCTGGGTGAAGTCCACATTGCTCAGCCTGTCCTCACCAGCAGCGGCAGGCTGGCCGTCCTTCGTCGGCCACTGAATGCCCAGATGCCATTTGCCAATGAGCCCTGTGGTATAACCATGCTCACGCAGCAATTCAGCCACAGTATATTGCGCGTCTTGGAGCAAAGGAGCGCCCCAGGGGGCCACGACACCTTGCTGCAACTTCGACCTCCAGGCGTAACGCCCCGTCATCAAGGCATAACGGGTGGGTGAACAGACCGAGGCCGGTGAATGAGCATCAGTGAAACGAATGCCCTCCTTGGCAATGCGATCCACATTCGGTGTGGGGATTTTGGAAGGCTGCTTTTTGTAAGCCCCGATGTCGCCATAGCCCAGATCATCGGCGAGAATGAAGATGATGTTAGGCGGCTTTGCCTCGGCGGCAGGCAGAACCAAAGGCAGCCACAAAGCCGCAGAGAACAGGGAGAAGACAGCTTTCATGGGGAGAAATACTGATGGCGGACGATCACTTCTTTTTCTTCTTCCCGTCAGCCTTCCAGCGAGGTTCCCACTCGGGCAATTCTGTTCGGGCTGTCTTCAAGTAGGAGCTGATTTTCTCAGCAATCTCGGGATGTTCCCTGGCCACATTCGTGGTTTCTGCGACATCGTTTTGCTGATCGTAGAGCATAATAGGGGCCTCTGGCCCACCCTGGCGGATGCCCTTCCAGCGCCCCTGATAAAGGGCCGCCTGCTTAAAACCGCCCTCATGAAACTCCCAGTAAAGAAACTCATGCTTTGCCTGCTCTTCCAGGCCTAACAAAGTTGGCTTAAAGCTGATGGAATCGATCTTCTCCGGTGCCTTGGCACCTGCTAAGTCAGCGGCTGTGCCCAGCCAATCGGCAAAAGAGGCGACATGGCCCGTTTCCACATCGGCCTTCACTTTGCCCGGCCACCAGGCGATGAGCGGGACGCGAATGCCCCCATCGGTGAGGCTTCTCTTGATGCCAGTGTAGGGGCCGGAGGGATTGAAGCGGGCGAGGTCGTGATTGCTCTCATCATGGGGACCATTGTCGCTGGTGAAAATGACCAGTGTTTTTTCAGCTAGCCCCTGGGCCTTGAGCAGGTCCAACATTCGCCCCACATAGCCGTCCAAGCGGGAGATCATTGCCGCCTGGCCTTTGTCGGGATTGGGCCAGTCCTTGCCTTCATAGGGTCCATAGTCAGGCACCTCAGCGCCATCCTTAAGTTCGCGGGTGCGCTCGTTATTGGCGTGAGGGACGACCATGCTCCAGTAGAGGAAAAAAGGCGCGGCCTTGTTTTCTTCCACATACTTCAGCGCCTCATCGGCAAAGAGATCGTCTGAGAAATGAATAGGCTGGGTGGCATAGCCACCTCCGTTTTCACCTAGGGGGGTGACGATGTTCGACAGCGGCTCCTTGGTCTCATTGCGCCAGAGATAATCAGGGTAATGATTGTGCGCGTGGGTCTGGTCCAGGTAGCCGTAGAAGTAGTCAAAGCCCTGCTTGCGTGGCAGTCCCGTCTCGGCAGCTCCTTCATCACCCAGGCCCCATTTGCCGATGAGGGCGGTCTTGTAGCCTGCCTCCTGAAGCACCTTCGCCACGGTTACATCACCTTCCTTGAGGGCCTGAGCACCAGGATTGGTTTTACCGGAATTGCCGCGCACTCGGGTGTGTCCGTGATGCAGCCCCGTCATTAGCACGCTGCGTGAAGGCGCACAAACCGTGGCCCCTGCGTAAAAGTGGGTGAACTTCATCCCCTCTTTCGCCATGCGATCCAGATTCGGGGTGGTGATGACTTTTTGGCCAAAGCAGCCTAAGTCGCCATAGCCTAGGTCATCTGCCATGATCCAGATGATATTAGGCCGTTCGGCGGCGCACAGGCTGCTGGTGGCCAGGGCAAAGCCGAGGACGATCTGCGTCAAAAAAGTGGCGGCGAGTTTGGACATATCGGTTGGAGGGGAATTGGGCAGCCCATTGAACGTCGGCACAGGCGGGTCATTTCAAGGCATTCGAATAAGCCTAGCCCAGGGCTACTCCACTGAAACAGAACGCCCGGAAACAGACCAGACAAATCCTCTGGCCTGCGGCCTGAGCCCCATGTAAGGAAATGCATGAAACTGGAACAGAATCAGATCTGGAAACAAGGCGACCTCTACCTGCGCATCGTGCACTGGGACCGCCAATTCATTGTTTACAAAGGGATGAAAGACCTGAAAACTAAACAGGGTGCCGAGCAGCAGGTGAGCAAAAAAGAATTTTGCCGCCTCATCAAAGGTGCCGTCTTGCTGACTCCTGAAGAAGCACGCGAAGAGGCAGGCAAAGAGCCCTGATTCATGCTTGGCGATGCCCTGAGGTTGAGCCAAGGTTTCCCCTCCCCCGACCATGTCCCGCATTCAAAAAGTCCCCACGGCCCCCTTCAATCCCTTTTACGGTTGCGCCATCATGATCATGGCCGCCCTGGTCTTTGGCGGCATGATCGCCTGGAGCGCCTACTCGCTTTTCACCCAGGACAAGGAAATCGCCAAAATCACGGTAGATGCCCCTGTCAAACTGCCGCCCGTAGAGCTGACTCCAGAAGCCCGCACGGCCCTGGAAAAGCGGTTGAGCGACTTTGCCGAAGCCTCAAAAAATGGCCAGCCTACGGAACTATCCCTGACGGTCGCGGACCTCAATGGCATCATCAGCATCGCCCCAGACACCGGCTACGGCAGCTATGCGGATCTCATCCGTATCGAAGGCACTATGCCGGACAAAGATGCCATCACCAGCCAGGTTTGCCTGCCGCTGAACAACATCAAATTCTGGGAAGACAAAAAGCGCTATCTCATCGGCCAGCTCACCTACTACGTGCATGTGCATGAAGAAGGCGTGGATGCCAAAGTGGTGGACGTGAAAGTGCCTGGCAAAGAAGTGCCCGATGGATTCATCACCGGCATGGAGATCTGGCAGTGGGTGGCCCCTTATCGCAAGGTAGAACCTATCGGCACGGTGCTGAAGGCCATCCGTCAGGTGAAGGTGACCCCGGAGGGACTGTGGCTGAGCACCGTGGCCCCAGACCCGGCGAAGAAGGGCTGAAATGTTTCTAGCAGCCCGTCGTTAGGACGAGTCCATGAAACGTACCAGCTTTCTCTTTTTACTGGCCACGACGGCCTTCGCTTTCACCTCTGCTCATGCGGCTGAAAAGCCCCGTGTGCTCATTCTCGGCGATTCTATCTCCATGGGCTACACCCCGGTGGTGCAAAAACTGTTGGCGGATGAGATGACGGTCCTGCGGCCCATGGCCAAAAACGGCAAGGCTGAGAACTGTGGCGGCACCAACTCGGGCGTGGCCAACATTGGCCGCTGGCTACAGATTGACGGTGGCAAATGGAACGTGATCCATTTCAACTGGGGCCTGCACGACCTCAAGCATGTAAAAGCCGATGGCAAGGCCACCTCCGACCTGGCCACCGACCCGCCCCAGGCCACTGTGGAAGTGTATGAAAAGCAGCTCCGCGAAATCGTCGGCAAACTGAAGGCTACTGGGGCCAAGCTCGTCTTTGCCACCACCACGCCAGCACCCGCAGAACCCATGAAGGTCTATCGCGACAATGCCGACGTCATCCGCTACAACGAAGCGGCCATACGGGTGATGAAGGAAAACGGTATCCCGGTGAACGATCTGTACGCCTTCGCCCAGCCAAGGATGAAGGAGCTGCAAATCCAGCCTGCCAACGTCCATTTCACTCCTGCCGGATCGGAGGCCCTGGGAGCCGAAGTGGTGAAGGCCATCCGAGCCCAGGTAAATTAAATCTGGGAGAGGCTGGGGCGGGTGACGACCGTCCCGGCCCTACCACGTCAAAGGAACAGACAAAACATTCTTGAACAATCCGGGCGTGGGCGGTGTATAGTCATCCGTGATGAAATGCACGACCCCTGCCCTTTTTTCATTGTTGTTGACGGGCCTCGCCCTGGGTGATCCCCTTCCCCCGAAACCGCCAGCGGCCAAGGAGGAAAAGCCCACCGCACCGAAGGACGAAAAAACTACTGCGAAAGACGGCAAGCCCGCAGTCATCTCAGGCCAGAAAATTGAAATTTCAGTCGCGGAAAAAACACCAGAACCCGCCAAGCCCGATCCGCTGGAATCCATCAAGGCGGAAACCGCCAAGCTGGTGGCAGAGCGCGAAAGAATCGCTGCCCAGATGGCCCTGGAGCAGACGAAGCTGGATGAAAAACTGGCGGTCAGAAAACGCGCCCTGGCCGAGATCCAGATCAAGCTGGAGGAGATGAAGGCCAAGTCGGATCTGGCCGAGGCCGAGCAGCGAGACAAGGACTATGCCGACATCATGGAACTCCGCCGCAAAGGCGAGCGCACCAGCATGGAGGCCTCCATCGCGAAGAACGAGGTGGACACCGAAGGCTACGCCATGCGCCGCGAAGAAAACGCCATCAAGCGCAAGACCTCCGCACTCACGCTCGCCATGGAACTCCAGCAAAAGGAGACCGAATCGCGCACCTATGCAGGCAAAGCTCCGGCTTACCTGAAAGAGCCCGTGCAGGGCAACAAACTCATCCTTTCCGATCGCACCATCGCCCTAAACGGCGTTATCACCTCCAAGACCGCTGACAGTCTGGCGGATCGAATCGCCTACTTTAACAATCGCGACGAGGAAGCTCCGATCTTCATCGTCATTGATGACTGCCCCGGCGGTAGCGTGATGGCTGGCTATAAGATCATCAAGGCCATGCACGGTTCCAAGGCCCCGGTTTACACGGTGGTTAAATCCTTTGCCGCCAGCATGGCCGCGTGCATCACCACTCTATCGAAAAAATCCTTCGCGTATCCGAATGCGATCATCCTGCACCATCAGCTTTCCGCCGGCATCATGGGGAATCTGACGCAGCACCGCGAAAGCGTGAAGGAACTGGAAGAATGGTGGAAGCGCCTGGCAGATCCCGTGGCGCAAAAAATGGGTCTTACCCGCGACGAATTCATCACCAAGATGTACAAAAAATCATCCACTGGTGACTGGAATGAATTTGCTGACAATGCCCAGAAATTGAAATGGGTGGACACCATTGTCGAAGAGATCGAAGAGACTGCCCTGCTGCGCCATCCGGATACCACCCAGCCAGCCCAGTCACAGACAGGCATGCCCATTCGTATCCTGCCCCCCGGCCACCTGGACAACGGTGTCGTCGAAAGCTCCGACGAACGCGGCAAGCCTGTCGCTGTCTTGCCCCGCCTGAACCCGCTCGATGCCTACTGGATGTATAATCCGGATGGTTATTTCCGCCTTCAGTAAAAGGTTGAGCCACCTCTGAATGCTGGTTAATCAGTGAATGAGCCTGGATTAAACCAGGCTCATTTTCTGCCATGGACCAACCCACTTCCGACTCCATCGAAACCACCAATCCCTGGACCACACTCAGCAGCCGTGAGGGATATGTGAATCCCTGGATTCGTGTGCGTGAAGACCAAGTGATCAACCCCAGCGGTGGCCGCGGCATTTATGGCGTGGTAGAGTATAAAAATCGCGCCATTGGCGTGGTGCCAGTGGATGCTGAAGGAAACACCTGGCTGGTGGGCCAGTGGCGCTATAGCCATGAACGTTATGAGTGGGAGATCCCCGAAGGCGGCTGCCCACCCGGCGAAGAACCCGCCGAATGCGCCCGGCGTGAACTCCTGGAGGAAACAGGCATTCGTGCCGCCACCATCGAACCGCTGCTGATGAATCTTCAGCTTTCGAATTCAACGACCAATGAGGTCTGCGACATCTTCGTTGCCCGTGATCTCACCTTTGGCGAGGCGGAGCCGGAAGAGACGGAGCAGCTCGCCGTGAAGCGCCTGCCTTTGACAGAAGCCATCCAGATGGCCTTGGATGGCCGCATTCGCGACAGCGTCAGCGTGCTGGCTTTGCTGCGGCTTGCAACTCAGCTTCGAGGCTGATTCAGGGGTTCGCAAAGGCCTTCACTGCTGCCGCTTTGAATGCTCCCAAGGCTTTTTTTCCTTCTCCTGGAAAGCCCGAGTGCTGGATCATGAACACCAGCACAAGACCGTGCTTTTTATCCACGCTCAGATTCGTAGCAAAGGCACCGCCATGGCCAGCGCCATCCGCATCTACAGCCCAGCCGAGGCCATAGGCCCGGCTAAGCTCGGGCGGGGTCTGGCGGCGTGTCAGTTCTTCCACGGCCGCTTGGGACAGATAACGGCGACCTTTCCATTCTCCGCCATTGAGGATCATGAGGCCAAAGGTGCCCACATCCGCAGCCGTGGAAAACAGGCCCCCCGCAGGCATGGGGAAACGCTTGCTACGGTCCCCCAAAGGATAATGGAGCTGACCGATCAGCAAAGGCTCCAATCCCATGCCGTCCTTGCCCGGCTTATAAGATTTCGCCAATCTTGCCACCTGTGATTCGTTAGGCCAAAAGGTGGTGTCCACCATGCCCAGAGGTTCAAACAGGCGCTTCGCCATAAAGTCTTCATAGGCCATGCCGGAGACCACTTCCAGAATGCGCGCCGCTGTATTGATGCCCGCATTGCTGTAGAGAAAGTCTTTTCCAGGCTCGAACACCAGCGGGTGCGATGCATAGGTTTTCACGGCCTTTTCCAGAGGCAGGCCATCCAGGGTCGGTTGCTCTTCGGGAGATTTGAAAGGCAGCCCGCTGGTGTGGCTCAGCACATCGCGAATGGTGATAAGTCTGGCCGGGGCTCGGGTTCCTGTTTGCTTACCGTCTTTCAGGAGGGCGAGATGCTGGCCTTTGAACTCCGGCAAGTATTTTTCTACCGGGTCATCCAAATGAATTTTGCCCTCATCCACCAGCATCATCACGGCGGCTCCAGTCATCGGCTTGGACATGGACGCAATCCAAAAAAGTGTATTTTCCCTCATCGGCACTTGAGCCTCAATGTCGGCAAAACCAACGGAGCCGAGGCTCGCGCTTTTATCCACCGCTCCTACCCAGACCACCGCCCCGGCGAGTTCTTGTTTCTCGACGAAGGGCTTCAACGCAGAGGTAATCGTCGGCACCGGCTGTTCTGCTGTGAGGACAGTGAGACTGGCAACAAAAACGAACAGACTGACGAAAAGTGCGCGGTGGGGGATGATCATATCTCACAGCTCCAAACAGGGTCGCTACCTCTTTTCTATCAGGCTAGGTCCCCTGCCCAAAAGAATCATACCCTTCCCCTGCGAGAATGCTTGGCAAAACGGCCTCCCGCATCAATGACTGCCTATCATGCTGCTTCGCCACCTGCTTACATTGTTCCTGATTGCTACCACACTGCCCAGCTTGGCAGCCGAACTGAAGACCACACCCGCTGGCATTGAAGTGGTGGCGGGCAGCCTGGGGAACTTCGTACTAACGTATCCGGAATTCGTCAATGCCAGCAGCCAGCCTGTGCATAAACAAACGCAAGCCAGTGCCAGCGGTGGCACTGCCACAGTACAATATGAAGGGGGAGCGCAATGCACAATGACGGTGGCGAAGGACGAGATCACCCTCACTTTCAGCCAGATCCCCGCAGACGTGGCTTCTTGGAAGGTCACCACCTTGATCGACATTGGTTTCGCCAAAGGTGGCACTTGGAAGGTGGGCGAAACAGCAGGCACGTTCCCTGCTGAGAAACCCAAAACTCCTCAGATTGCCAGCCTGGGGAGCACGACCTTCCAGGTCAAAAATGCCCAGGGCCAAAGCCTGGACATCACCACGCCTGACTTTGCCTTCCAACAGCTCACAGACAACCGTGAGTGGAACTGGGCCGTTTACCACTGGATGTGCCTCGTGCCTTATTTACCGGATAGCCCCACGGCCACCTTCAAGATCACCACGGAACTCGCCGCTTCGGCCAAATTGGTGGATGCCTTCGGCCAATCCATCAAAGACGCTTTTCCTAACAAACTGTTGAACGAATCCGATCTAAAGGCGGATGTGGCCGCAGATGAAGCTTACTATACCGGGTTGAAACCACCAGCGACGGACAAATTTGGCGGCCTGCCAGGAAGCGGTGAAAAGCTGAGCCTGAAGGCCACGGGCTTCTTTCATGTGGAGGCGAAAGGCGGCAAAACCTGGCTGGTAGATCCAGAGGGTCAGGCCTTTTTCCATCTCGGCATCTGCGGTTTTGCGCCGAATGATGACTACACCTACATCAAGGGTCGTGAGAGCATTTATGAATGGCTGCCTTCACCCCAAAGCGAGTTTACATCCGCCTTTAGACCCGGGGATGACCATGCCCATTTTTCCTTTTACCTAGCGAACACGATCAAGAAATTCGGTGCTCCTTACGACCTGGATACACACGCCGCACGCATGATCCCACGTGTTCGGCAGTGGGGCTTCAACTCTATAGGCGCTTTCAGCCCAAAACCGCCTACCGCCTGTGAAAAGGCGAGCTTCCCTTATGTAGCGCATTTGCCTATCAATGAATGGGAAGGCCTGCCACGCATACCAGGTGCACATGAGGTCTGGGATCCCTATGAACCTGCCACCGAGGCCAAGATCGCCGAAAATCTTGCGCGCGAACTGCCGGCCCATGCGCAGGATCCTCTGCTCATTGGCTACTTCATTGTCAATGAACCACGTTATGATGAACTTCCCCGCGTTATTCCTTCCCTCACGGGCAAACATGCATGCAAAAGAGAGTTGGTGGCCTTTCTGAAAAAGAAGCATGCCACGATCGATGCTTACAACCAAGCCTGGCAATCCCAAGCTGCCAGTTTTGAGTCCTTGTTGGATGCCGGGCTCGCCGTCAGCACCGATCAAGCCAAGGCGGATGTGCGTGCCTTTATGGCCGAATTCCTGGAGACCTACTTTGCCCAAATCGAGCGGCTTTACCGCCGGCATGACCGCAATCACTTGCTTCTCGGCAGCCGCCTGCAGCCCATCACCATTCAAGATGAGACGCTCTGCCGCATCATGGGACGGCATGTGGATGTCGTCTCCTACAACTACTACACCTATGGCGTGGATAAGGCGGAACTCAGCCGCATCCACGAATGGAGTGGAGGCAGACCGATGATGCTGAGTGAGTTCTTCTGGTCATCGCCCAAAGACAGCGGCCTCATCGGCGGCCGTGAAGTCAGCAGTCAGCGTGAGCGTGGCCTCGCTTATCGCAATTACGTTGAACAAAGCGCTGTGCTGGGTTTTGTCGTCGGTATTGAATGGTTCACTCTCGTGGATCAGGCCACCACAGGGCGGTGGTTTAGCAAATACAACGGTGAAAGCTACAATACCGGTCTCATCAGTGTCGCGGACCGCCCGTGGAAGGACATGCTGGAAGAGATGATGAAAACCAATTACGCAATTTACGATCTCTTGTTAGGCCAAAAGAAACCCTTCCAATGGGACGATTCCAGGTTTGCGGTGCCGACTAAGGCCCCCTGAGTCTGCTCTGACTAACTCGCCTGAGGCTTAGCCAAGTGAAGGTCCTCTTCACGGATAGCAATAGGCTGGCTAGGCAGGTGATAGACGTCACTGATTCCCGTGCTGCGCAGCACTGTCCACACGGGATCCTGCTCAGAGATCGCCGTTTTCAGGCAGATGATGTGCTGCCCCAAAATCATGAACCCAAAGCCTACGGAACCCATCTGCAAACGGGAACGGATGTCTAGCCCGATCGGGCGGCCTAGGGTGATGCCCATGTCATGAGAACTCTGCTGCAAGGTTCGGATGAAGGACTTCATCAGTGTGGTGAAACCGTGACCGAAATTGCCATCAAAGGCGGGTTCATAAGGGTATTCCTGCGACTCATGACCGCGTGATGAGGGGTAGCCAAAGTAGGCAATGCCGGACTCATGCCGCCCGCTCTCCTTGGTGCGGAGATAGGGGCATGGTATGAATAGGCCGGAGAAACCGAACGTGCGATAACCTGCCAAACTGTGGGCAATGAGCAGAGAGTGTGCTTTAAAGGACACCCGGCTCTGCGCTTCATCGCAATCCACCGGCTGCTGTTTCACCCCGTAAACCTCACGCTCACCGCACTGCATGACGAGGCCATAATCGGCACCATTCTGAGTGTTGGCATAACGCACCGCACCAAAGGGCAGGAAAGCGCGGATGGCCCTCAGCATCTCCACCGGCGGCTCATGCAGCCAGACTTCTCCCTGGGGTGTGTGAACCATCTTCATGGATGTCTTTAAGGTAGTGAAAATCACAGCCCTGACAAATCTCTTTGAGAAGGAACTTCAGACGGCTCCCCTTAAATCTGCCGTCGCCCTTGCAAAGCTTGATAAAGCGTCAGCTCATCCACATGATCCAGTCCACCACCCGCAGGCATTCCCTGCGCGAGACGCGAAACGGTGAGCCCCTCCATGCGCAAGAGATCACTGAGATAACTGGCCGTAGCCTCCCCTTCGACATCACTGCCCACGGCCAAAATCACTTCCTCCACGGGATGCGTTTTTACCCGATGAATCAGCGGTTCGATGCGCAAGTCGTCTGGAGTCACATTGTCCAGAGGTGAGAGCTTTCCCCCTAACACATGGTAATGCCCCATGAAGGCACCTGAACGCTCTAGCCGCAACACATCCACCGCCTGCTCCACCACACAAATAAGACGCGGGTTTCGCTTCGGGCTATGGCAGAGCACACACGCTTCGTCACGCTCAATGAAAAAGCCGCATTGTTCACAGGCTTCCACACGCTGCCCGACATCCTGAAGACAGTCCACCAGGGGTTCAATACGCCCCCCATCCTGCATGAGCCAAAGCACTAGGCGCTCAGCACTACGAGGCCCTAGTCCCGGCAGAGTCCGGATCTGCGCGATGAGACGCTGGAGGGGGGGCGGATAGTCGAGCGAAGGCATGATTGATCTAAAGACGCTTATGAGTCATGCAAAGACGCAATGGCGCAAAGGAGAATCTGCGAAACCCACCGACTTCAACTATCCCTGAAGCTTCCTTAGCCAAATGAGCCGCCTCATTTCAGCTCTGCAAAGCCACAAAAAACACTCGAAGTCTCAGGAGGTCGCACGGGTAGTGGCAAGTCGTTGTCCAGATATTCATGGCAGGCAGCAAAAAACTCCGGCTCTGTGCTGACACGGCGGATACGGTATTCAAACTGCCCGTCCGCAATGCCCGTGGTGATATAAACCATGTAACGTTTCATCTTTTGCACATGTGAGTTCGTCTCATAGTGCGGGTGAAACGCGGCCGTCATATCATAGAGATTTTGGATGTAATCCATCATGTCACGTCCCGTGCGCGGAGTGACTTCCCGCCCCTCCCAATGAGCTCTGAGATGGTCAAAAAGCCAGGGATGCCGGATGGCACCACGCCCCAGCATTAGACCTGCGGCCTGAGTATGGCGGAGGTAGGCCACACCCGTGGGAACATCCACCACATTGCCATTCGCAATCACGGGACAGGGCATCGTCTGGACCGCCAAAGCCACACACTCAGGGTGAACTGCCGTTTTGTAGGCATCTTTCACCGTGCGACCGTGGACGGTGAGGCCATCTATGGCGTGATTTTGGAAGACCTCCAACAAGCGCGGAAACTCGGCTTTGTCAGTAAAACCCACCCGGCATTTCACCGTGAAACGGCCCTGGATGGTCTCGCGTAAGACTTTGAGGATCTCGTTTACACGTTCTGGTTGGCGTAAAAGCCCACCGCCAGCATCTTTGCGGCAAACGACTGGCGCTGGGCATCCTAGGTTCAGATCTATCCCTGCAATCGGGTATTGTTCCAAAGCTTTAGCGGTACGGATCAAGGCTGGAATGTCTTGGCCAATCATCTGTGCAATCACAGGAATCCCCGTATCATTTTGGGTAATGGACTTCAAGATGGTGGCATCCAGCTTGGAATCCGGCGTAACACGGAAGTATTCCGTAACATAGAGATCAGGGCCACCGTAGCGCGCGATCAGCCGCATGAACGGCAAATCTGTCACGTCCTGCATAGGGGCAAGAATGAGGGCAGGACGGTGGGAAGGAAGCAATGTGCGCACCCTTAACGCCTGCTCTGAGAGAGAGCCCTCGTCAAGTTGGAGCGCTGAAACTATCCTAACTATCGTTTGCTATTGCAGCATTCAGGACGAATGGAGCCGTGCAAGTTACCCTGGTGAAGGCTAAGCTAAGTTGTTCATCAGGTGATTCTTTGGATTCGGTGATGTTCTGAAATCCGATAACGGAGCTTGGTTGATGTCCCGCAAGGAAGAACGGCATCAAGTTAACGTTATGAATACCAAAATGTATGTGGGCAACCTGCCCTTCACAGCCATGGAGTCTGAACTCCGCGCTCTCTTCAATGATTACGGCACCGTGACCGATATGCACCTGCCGATGGATCATGCCACCGGTCGCCCGCGTGGTTTTGCATTTGTGACCATGGACTCCGCAATGGCCATGAATGAAGCCATCACGGCTCTGAATGGCAAAGACTTTGGTGGTCGCTCTCTGACCATCAATGAAGCTCGCCCGAAAGAAGATCGTCCAGCCTATTCCGGCGGCGGCAGCCGTGGCGGCAAAGGTGGTTATGGTGGTGGCGGCGGCGGTGGCCGTTACTAGCATCTGACCGACAGCCTTTTATAGACTGTTTTTGAGCCCGCATTGTTCCGCCCTAACCGGGGTGGCGACAATGCGGGTTTTTCATGATCGCCTTGTGGTTAGTCCACCTTCAGCAACTGCAGGGCATCCAAGATCACAAAACCTTCTGTGCCCTGGTTGCGGATCTGGAGGGTGGTTTCCCCTTTGGAAAGCTCCACCGTTCCCAAGCTGCGGAAAACCTCGCCCTGAGGCAGCGGCAAGGTCTGATCTGCAGTGAGTTTCACGCTGAGGCCTTCGTTCACGACTTCCACCGGCACTTTTTTAGCTCGCGTTTCATGGGCCGAGTAGGCCATGCGCAGATCGTATTTGCCCGTTTCAGGTACTTCAAAACGGAAAAGAGCGGAAGCCTGGCCATCGCCCCTCTGCTCATCATGCTGATAGCCGCGGCCCACATGCGGCTTAAATCCCGTGGAGTGGCTCCACGCACCCTTTAGTTCGGCATTGGCATCGTCTAAGATGATCCCTTTCAAGGTCGAGGGGTCCACATTCATCGGAGTCATGGGCAGCGGCGGTAGAGGAGCCAGCACAGGCAAATCCAGTACTTGTTTTTGTGCAAGTAAGCGCTCCTTGAGGGCCGGGTAAGGCAGGTCCTGTACGGCGACGTCTTGCTTGGCAGAAAGCGCTGCTGCAATGCCCGAACTCTGTCCCAGGATCATCCACGTGGGTTCTACACGGATGGAGGAGATGCCCACATGGGTGCAGGAAAGCGCGACTGGTACCAGCAGGTTGTCGCACTCCTCGCCTTTGGGTAGGAGGCTTCGATAAGGAATATGGTAGGCATAACCATGCTTACGGCCAGTCATACGCACCGGATAAATGGTACCTTCGTTGACCACACCGCCATCCTTCAAGGCCACGCGCTGGCAGTCATGGGAATCAATGGGAAAGGAAGAGACGACCACGGGATCTTCCTTTTCCGGCTGGTCCAGGATGTCCTTCTGGTTGACGACATACAGCCCCTTCATGCGGCGGCCTTCCCGCACATAAAGCTGCGGAGACCAGTGGCCATAGGCTTCGAACTCATCCTTGCACAGGCCGTATTCGCTGAGCTGCACACGCAGGTGCTCCGGCACGGCAGGATCGGTGGTGAGAAACTGATAAAGCTCCAGCGTGTACTGCTTGTGAGCTTCCCAGCTTAATTCGCGTCCGGCTTGGTCGGCCTCGCTCCAGCCATTGCAGGCACCCACGAGCCCCATGGAGAATTGTTTACCTATGCCGTTATTTGCATCAAACTTCTGGTTAGGCAGGGCATAGAGATCCCAGAGCAGATGCGGGCGCTTTTCAGCAGCGTAATAGCGGCGCACGGCCTCAAAGCGGGCCGGGTCATAATTGGCCGGTTTCGGGAAAGGCACCCGGTTGGTAGGGTCCTTGGTCAGGCAAAGGCGAAAGCTGTACACCATGACGTTCTTGTCTCCCTCTTCCTGAGGCCCAGCATCGGTAGTGGTGATAAGGGGCAGCGGTTTGCCTGCGGCATCAAACCCTGAGATCGGCATGGTGCTTTTAGGGTACTGCTTTCCAGCTAGGGATTCCCCGTATTCCTTGCGGCCTTCTCGGCCAATGGTCCAACTAACTCCTGCTGCGGCCAGCAGATCCCCTTCATACGTCGCATCAATGAAAACGCGGGCCTTGTATTCCCCTTCTGAAGTTTGCAGCAGTGTGATGCGAGGACCGTCTTTGATCACCCTTTTCAATACCTGTTTAGTTAACACCCTCACCTTGGCCTCATCGAGCATCTGCTGGGTGATGCGCATGGCCACGCTGGGTTCGTACGTCCACACTTTGTTGTCCTTTTCGCTTACCTTGTAAGGCAGCGTGACACCGCGCTGCTGATAGTCTTTTTCAATGCGGCTATGCCATTCATCAAAGAGACCCATAACGGTGCTGCGCACGGTCTGGTTGGAATCGCTGAAACTCAGCCCCCCAGTATTCACGCCGCCCACGTGGTCCGTCGGTTCCAGTAGGATCACGGAGGCCCCTTCACGCGCAGCGGCGATGGCAGCACAGAATCCGCCAGGGGTAGCCCCATAAATAAGCACCTGAGATTCGTTGGCGGCGTGAAGGCTGGCAGTAAGGAAAAGGGCGAGACAGAGCAGTTTCTTCATGGTTGAAATTTCAAAAGGCTGGCAGGCCGGTTGTTTGGACACACATTTTATTTTTTCCGAAACCTTACCAGAAAGCGAAGAACAATTGTCTCACTTAGCGAACACAAAAAAAGCCGATGGCGCAATCGCCATCGGCTCGATTAACAAATCCTCAGAAGAAGCTAAGATCAGAAGGTGAAGACAAGGCCCAGAGAACCATAGAAGGACTGGTCATCACCGAAATTACCATCATAGTTGGCCACACCAGCAGCACCCGTGATGCTCATGTTTGCCAGGATCTGCACCTTCACGAAACCACCCAGACGATATTCGTCAAAGCGGTCATCTTCAAGATAAACGACTTCAGGACCGATGACGACTTTGCCGAAGGTATAACCCACGCGAGCACGTGACCAAATAGCCTGCTCCACCGTGGAATACTGACCGATAGCACTCCAATAGATAGGACCGGTGGTGCCAGTTACATCCAGACCGAAACGAGCCCCCACATCCGTGCCGCCACCGTCATTGGTCGGGTCGCGATCAAACAGGTTGAGGTCGTGCACATGCAGGCCTGCGAAGCCACCGATGACAAAATTGCCCGTCAAGTAACGGTAGCCTAGGCTAAGATCGGCATCGAAAATGCGACCCTGAACTTCAGAATTGGCTAGAGCGCGCTGGTCATATTCGTATTCGCCCAGACCTGAGAAAGCACGGAGGAACAGGCCGCTAGTGCCAAGATCTCCATTCAAGGCATACATGTAACCCAGATGGGTATACCAAGAGTACTCACGCACGTCCAAACCGGCGAAGATGACATTGCCATGTGGATCCAGCGCCGGCGTAACAGGCTGGGAGTTCTTCGCTGGAGGTGGTGCCTCTCCAGCATTCGCAGCCAATGCCATCGAGAGAGCAGCAAGGATTGTGGTGATTTTTTTCATAGAGTGAATGACAACTGTGTCTTTACCAGAAGATCAGCAAATTCTTTATCGGTCAATCTTTAAAAAGGCAAAGTTCTGATCGTTCAAGCCCCGAGGCATGAGAAATTCCGGTCGGATCTCCTCTCGGATCGTCCAGCGTTGCGTATTGATTTCTCCACTATTAAGAACTTGAATCTCGATTTCTTGTCCCATTTGCAAGAGGGTTGTCACCAGTAATGTGGCACTTTGGGGCTCTCGACCAGGCAAGAGCATGGCCCACACCCTTTCCACACCATGGCACAACAGGACAGCCTGCCAAAGTCCTCCGAGCCCCTGGCGATATGCCTCAGAGGCCCACTGCGCCAAGCGGAGTTTCCGGTGCCAGTCCACCGAATATAAACCTCGTCGAAGACGATCAAGCCCGTCTTCATCCTCGCACTCAAAGGTCATCCCTCCTCCGGAATGCGCCTTATGAACAGTGACCGCGATGACATAACCTGGTGAGACCAGACGCAACCGCTGCCCCACACATTGCGCCCCCTCTTTAATCCATGTCACTTCAGCTTCAGTGGTGCTTAGCCGTTCGGTGACACCTAACCAATGATTGTCCTCATCAAGGACAGGCAGCTTTGCTTCGAATTGATACTCCCGATGCGTCCTCAACGTGAGCCCGATCGTGTCACGAATCCAGCGCCATGAGCGCCAAAGATTAAACACCACCCAGAAGCAGGCAAAACTCAAAATAATCTGTCCCCCCACAGGAGGTGTGAGCATGGGTATCCACCCCGTGACTCGCAGCAGGGCATACACCAAGGCCAAACTGCCGATCGTGAGGATGACAAAATGTGGAGCTAGCATGCTGAAAGACACGCGGCCTAACACGTTTTTCAGTGAAACCTGCCAGCCTAAACTTTTACCCACCAGTCCGCGAGTGGCGATGAGCTGGGGAAAAAGCTTTCCAGTGGTGAAAATCTGCGTGGGCAGAAAAGGCAGGTAACCAGCCCCCGTGACCATCAAAAGCAAAACCATCAGGGGAGGCAGCCCCATGATGATCAATGTATTGAAAAGCGAAGGATCAAAAGGAGTGACATAAAAAATCATGCTGTAAGCTGGTAGCAGCAGAAAGGCGAGTTGCTGCCAGCCCTCCTGCATATGCAGGCCCATCATCAAATAGGCCAACCGCTTTCGCCATGGCAGCCCACGGCAGAAAAGGATATTCTCCACAAAGAAAACATGCAGGTTTCCATGGGCCCAACGGCGTCGTGTCTTGCTAAATTCAGAGACATCCGATGCTGCCACTCCCCAGGCCACAGGCTCGTTTACATAGGCGGTTTTCAGGCCATTTTTGTGCATCAATAACGAGGTGTGAATATCCTCTGTAATGGTCTGCTCAGGAAAACCGCCGATCAGATCCAATGCAGATCGCCGATACAAAACGCCCGTGCCGATACCCGTGCATGCGTCATACGTATCATGACTCCGCTGCATCACATCCATGAAAAAAGCCTGTTCATGCCACCGTCCGCCGCCCACATAATTCTCTCGGTAGAGGAAGGAATCTTCATTGTAGTAACATTGAGGTGCCTGGACCAATCCCACCTTTTCATCTTCCAAAAATGGCAATAGTTTTTCCAAGGCCTCCCTCTGGGCAATGTGGTCAGAATCAAAAACAGCAATCACCTCCCCTCGGCTGAGTTTCATGGCGTTGTTTAGATTGCCCGCTTTTGCACCTCGGTTATCCGCCCGTGTCACATAATGCACGCCATACTTTTTGGCGATGGCTTCTATCTCGGGCCGCCGCCCGTCATCGAGTAACCAAGTTTCATGAGGATAAGCGATCTCTTTTGCCCCAAGCACGGTGAGATCAATCATTTCCGCAGGCTCGGTGTATACAGGCACCATCACATCTACAGTGAAGGGGCGTGTTATTTTCGGAATCACTCTCTCCCGCTGCTGCCAAGCGCTGTAAATGAGGGTAAGGCCAAGAACAATCCCATAAAACTCCGCCAGATAGAAGATCCACGACATTACCAGCGCGTTTTCATTAAACACAGTAAAGCGCCAAACCAAGTAAGGCAGTGCCACCAGCGCATAGGCTGCGCCTGCCAGTCTGACACGAAGACGCTTTTGAGACAAATAAGTGACGACTTCGCGGGAGTGACTGAACATGAGATAAAGATTATCCGTATCTGAATTTGAGATTCGACTCCAATCAAATCGGTCGTCAAATCCGTGTAACACACTCAACATGTAAGTTTTTGATGAAGAAATCTAGGATCGGGCTGCTCCTTGCTTTTCTGGACTTTCCAGCGAATCTGGGCACCCCATGTCAGACACCGACTCGCGCGAAGTCATTTTGGAAGCCCGTGAACTCACCCGAGAATTTGAAGGAGTGAAGGCGCTGGATCGTTTTTCCTTCAAGCTACGTCGGGGGGAAATCCTGGGACTTCTAGGTGCCAATGGTGCGGGCAAGACCACCGCCATGAATTGCATGCTGGGTCTCACCCTACCGACGTCCGGTGACCTTTTTGCCTTTGGCAAAACACTGGAGGCCCATCGCATCGAGATCCTGAAAAAAACCAACTTTTCCTCTGCTTACGTGAGCCTGCCAGGAAACTTAAAAGTATGGCAAAATCTGACGGTTTTTGCCCAGATTTACGGGGTGCCCAAGCCGAAAAAGAAGATCGCTGAATTGTTAGAGTTGCTGGAAGTGGCTCACCTGCGTGACCGAGTGACGGGCCAGCTTTCTGCCGGAGAATCCACCCGAGTAAACCTTTGCAAAGCGTTTCTTAATGACCCGGAACTCCTCATGCTGGACGAGCCCACCGCCAGCTTGGACCCTGACATCGCCGACAAGGTGCGCAAAGTCGTGCGCCGGGTGCAGAGCGAGCGTAACATCGGCATCCTCTACACCAGCCACAATATGAAGGACATCGAGGAAGTCTGCGACCGCGTGATATTCCTGCACAAAGGCAAGATCGTAGCGGAAGGGACGCCGGACCAGATCGTGAAAAAGTTCTCTGAAAACTCCCTAGAGGACGTGTTCATCAAAATTGCCCGCAGCGGAGACCTTGAGGCCTGAGGCTGAGTCAGCGAGGCTGTTTTAACGACAAGGATTAACAAGATTTCGAGATTAACAGGATTATGAATTTGCGCGTCATTTGGGCCTTAGTGCTCCGCTACATCTTTCTCTACACGAGAAACCCGGTCCGCCTGGTGGAAATGGTGTTTTGGCCCGTGGTGGACCTGTTGGTATGGGGAAACCTGACGTTGTTTTTGCAGCGCAACACCACCCACGAATTCGGCAACTACATCCTCTTCCTGCTGGGGGCGATGATCCTCTGGGACATCATGTTCCGTGCTCAGCAAGGCGTGGCCATTTCCTTCCTGGAAGACGTCTGGACGCGCAACCTGCTCAACGTCTTTGTCGCCCCGGTCCGCACGAGCGAATACCTGGGTGCCACCTTTGCTGTGGGCGTGCTGCGCATCATGGTTACGGGGGTCGTCCTGGGCCTGATCGCCTGGTTTGGTTACTCCTTTAACGTCTTCGTTCTGGAGTGGTGGCTGGTGCCGTTTTTCCTCAATTTGATGCTCTTTGGCTGGTCCCTGGGTATGATCTCCACAGCGCTGATCCTGCGCTGGGGACAGGCCGCTGAATCTCTAGCCTGGGCAGTTCCCTTTTTTATCCAGCCAGCCGTAGCCGTCTTTTACCCAGTCTCTGACATGCCATCCTGGTCTCAGCCCATCGCTTGGGCCTTCCCAGCGACTTATATCTTTGAAGGCATGCGCGAAGTGATGCGGACTGGCACGATGAATCTCACACTGCTCACCCAGGCTTTTGTGCTGAACATCATCTACCTTTCGGCCGCAGGCGGACTCTTCTTGTGGATCCTCCAACTCACTCGCAAACGCGGTTTGCTGACGAAGTTCGCCACTCAGTAAACAGAGGCTTTTGGTCAGGAATATTTGCAAGGCACAGATTCCTACTTGAGCCGAGCCTTTGCCCTGTCCATGACAAGGGTATGCTCCCCCGCCTGTCTCCCCTGCTCGCTGCTGCCGAGGGTCTGCCGCCACTCTTTACGCTTCTGGCAGTCATGCTCACGACTGTCGTCGTGGTATCTCTGTTGCTTTTGAGGCTGCAACAATCTCTTTTAGCAGGCTACTTCATCTGCGGGGTCATTGTGGCGAATAGCGGGGTGCTGGATCTATTAGGCGGTGGGGAATCCGAGGCACGCATTGCCCAAATGTCTGAGTTCGGTGTCATGCTGCTGATGTTCACACTCGGCATGGAGTTTTCCCTCAGCGATCTGCGCTATGTCCGACGGCTTGCCTTTGTAGGCGGTGGTTGGCAGATGGCACTCTGTGGCACTCTAGGCGGATTGGCCGCATGGGTAGGAGGGATCTCAATCACGGGCTCCGTTTTGTTGGCCGTTGCTCTTGCCATGAGCTCAACGGCAGTCAGTCTCAAAAGCTTTCAAGACCTAGGATTAGAATCCAGCACAGGAGCGCGCATGGCACTCGCAGTAGCCATTTTTCAGGACCTTTTCATCATCGTCTTCTTTCTAATCCTTCCCCTTTTGCTTCATGAAGGATCCGCCGAAGAAAGTGTGTGGCAGCGCGTTGCTTCTCTTTTGGGGCGTGGTGGATTGTTTGTCCTGCTGGCGGGTGTAGCTGCACGATGGGTCATTCCGGCCCTGCTGAACGCAGTGACTCGCACCCGCAACCGCGAGCTTTTCACCCTCAGTGTTATTGGCTCCTGCATTGGCTTGGCCTTCATCGGCGGCCTGTTACAGCTCGGTCTGGCATTGGGCGCATTTGTGGCGGGGCTGGCCGTCAGTGAATCTATTTTTAAACACCGCATCCTGGCTGACATCATGCCAATTAAAGACCTCTTCTTGACACTCTTTTTCGTGTCGGTTGGACTCATGATTGATCTGCACGTCGCGGCCGTTTACTGGAAGCCTATATTGGCCTTGACCGTGATGATGATGGTAGCTAAGGCTGGGCTCATCACGCTTATCGCCCGCAAACTTGGGCTCGTACATCGGCAGGCTCTCATGGCAGGCATTGGCTTATGCAGCGCAGGTGAATTCTCTTTGGTTCTTTTGCAAAAGGCGGGTGGAGCAGGCCTTTGGGATGCAGGCCTACAGCAGACGTTTATCGCCAGTGCCGCCCTCAGTATGGGGCTGCTACCTGCCCTCATGCGTGCTGGTGGGCCCGTGGGCGCAAAATTAGAAAAACTGGGGTGGGGGAAGAAGAAACCTGCGCTGCCAGAGTCCGCTCCCATGCGCCAAAAAATGAGTATTATGCACAACCACGCCATCATTTGTGGTTTTGGTCCAGTGGGCCAGCAACTCAATAAATCTCTCCACGACGAGGGTGTAGAAACATTGGTGGTTGAGTTAAATGCAGAAACGGTACGGCAACTGAAACGCCAAGGTCAGGCCGTACTTTTTGCCGATGCTGCCCATGCGGAAACTTGGGAGCTGACTCGTTTAGCCCATGCGCGATTGGTCGCATTCACATTCCCAGATGCCACTTTAACATTAGAGGCTTTGTCCCTGATCCGCGAGCACCGGAAAGATATTCCGGTGCTCGCGAGAGCACGCTTTGCTTCAGATGTTGAAAGGTTGAAGCGTTTCGGGGCCACTGTGGTGATCAATGACGAAATCGAAGCAGCCCGCGCCGTTGTGGAGCAGGGCCGTGTTCTCTAGCTCGTCAGGATCAATAATAGTAGTAGCGGCTGTTGCGATAACCACGGTTGTGATAGTAACGACCGTTGTGATAATAACGGGCGCGCTCATAGTTGCGCTGATCTTGAGAGTTGCCGATCGCATTGCCAGCCAGGGCACCCAGGCCAGCCCCGATAGCGGCACCTTCTAGACCACGACCGCTCTGATTGCCAATGATGCCACCAGCGGCTGCGCCACCGAGCGCGCCCACCACGGTGCCCGTTTGGGCATTGGGGCCGGTCGCGCAGGACACAAGCGATGAAGCTGCGATAAGACTGAAGAGGATGCGTTTCATGAGTGTATTCAGGTTAGTTTTGAGGGGGGTGGTGATTCACCACAGGCAACAACTCAGGGCAAACACTGTGCCAAGTGCCGTTTACCAGGGAAGACTTCGTTGCTAGGGGCCCTAACAAAGCATTCTGCATGAAAAATGGGTTCAGAAACCTTGCTAAATGCACGTGCCCGTTTGTGCTCAAAACTGAAACTTTTGAATACTCTTGGGGCGAACGGAGTCTCCACAAACAGGCCCTGCTCGGGCTCCCTCTCCCATGAAACACATTCTCCATGCCCTCGCTGCTGTAGCCCTTGTCATCAGCCTTTCTTCATGTCTTTTTAAAGAACCCATTTTCACGGGAGGGTTCGTTGCCACGGACCCTGAAGTCGCTGGAGTATGGATGACTGAAGATGAAACGGGGGATGCCCGAGGACGCGAATTTGCGGTATTAGCACCGGTCGGCGCGGACGCCTTCATGTTGAACTATCCCGTTGGCGCTAAAGGAAGTAGCTACTTTGAAGTGAGGCCATTAAAGGTCGGTGGTAAGGACATCTGGCAGGTACGGTTGGCGGCTACCTTCGAAGATGGCTTGCCGAAAAACGACACGCCTCATTACACGCTTCTGCTCGTGGAAAAGACTGGAGATGGTCAATTATCCATCCGCCCTTTAAACACGGAAGGCGGTCATACTGCCAGCGCAGCCGCGACTCAAAAGGCGCTTTTGGAGAAATCTCCGGCATGGGATAAGCTGTTTGGCGATGCTAAAGTCTTCACCCGGCTGAAAGACCGCTAAAGTCCTGGCACGCAAGAAGCGGGGGAAAGGGTGCGTAGCTTTTTACGACACCTCATGCATTACATCGCCTCTGCATCCCGCTTGTTCGCGGCACTCCTGGCAGGTTTGCCTCTGGGAGTGCTGTCGGCCAATGAGCCGACGGCCGCTGATCTGGACTTTTTTGAACAGAAAGTCCGCCCCATTCTCATTGAACGCTGCTATGAATGCCACTCCACAGAAAGTGGCAAAACCAAAGGCAGTCTGGCCATGGACTCAAAGGCGGCCCTGCTACAAGGCGGTGACAATGGCCCAGGCCTAGTCGCAGGTCATCCGGACAAAAGCCTGATCATCGAGGCCATCCGTTACAAAAATCGTGATATGCAGATGCCGCCGAAGAGCGCGCTGCCGTCAGCCGAAATCAAAGTACTGGAAGAATGGGTGCAGCGCGGTGCACCAGATCCCCGAACTCAGGTGGTGGCTCAGAGGCCCCGAAAGATCGACTTGGAAAAAGGCCGCCTGCACTGGGCTTTCCGCCCCATCGCCAAGATAACCCCTGCTACAATTCAGGGTCATCCGGTGGACTCCTTCATCAAAGCAAAACTCACCGAGAAGAATCTACATCTCTCACCACCAGCGGATGCCGTGACGCTGATCCGCCGCATGAGCTACGACCTCATCGGTCTGCCGCCAACACCTGGCGAAGTGACCGAATTTAAAAAGGCCGTGGCACTAAATCGTGACACAGCCATCCGCGCCCTCATAGATCGTCTATTATCCAGTCCGCACTACGGAGAAAAATGGGGAAGGCACTGGCTGGATGTGGCCCGTTATGCCGACTCTAACGGCCTCGATGAAAACATCGCCCTCGGCACGGCCTGGCGTTACCGCGACTATGTGGTGCGCAGCTTCAACGCAGACAAACCCTTTGATCGCTTTCTGATCGAACAGATTGCTGGAGATCTCCTGCCCGCTAAAACCTTGGCAGATCGCCATGAACAGGCCACCGCCACCGCCTTCCTCAATCTAGGGGCCAAAGTTCTGGCCGAGGCTGACAAGGAAAAGCTGATCATGGACGTGGTGGATGAGCAGATCGAAACCACCGGGCGAGCTTTTCTTGGAATGACCTTGGGCTGTGTGCGGTGCCATGATCACAAGTTCGATCCCATCTCCCACGAGGATTACTACGCCCTCGCGGCCATCTTCAAGAGTACCCGCTCCTTCACTGAAGAGATGAACGGAGCTATCTCTTATTGGCACGAGACCCCCATTGGTGGCCTGGACGAATTTGCGTACGTGAAGTCTGCCGAACGTGCCCTGGCTAACAAAAAGAAGGAACTTTCTCTGGCCGTGGCTGCAGCAAAAAAAACACCCACACAGGAAGCCAAGGCCAAGGTGGAAGCAGTCATGACCGCTGTGGAAGAAGTGGAGAAAAATCTGCCCGATCTTCCCACGGTGGTTGGGGTCAAGGACGACTCCAAAATCAAGACCACTGTTCCTATTCACATCCGTGGGAGCCACCTCACGCTAGGTAAACCTATAGAACGAGGCTTTCCTAAAGTCATGCAGGCTAGCCTAGAGCCAAAGGCTAGTTTTCCCAAAGAAAAAAGTGGTCGCCTGGAACTGGCACAGTGGCTAGCTAAGCCTGAACATCCGCTCACAGCTCGAGTCATTGTGAACCGAGTCTGGACCTGGCACTTCGGTCATGGCCTAGCCCGCACGCCTGACAACTTTGGCCTCTTGGGTGATGCCCCCACCCATCCTGAACTTCTCGATTGGCTCGCCACATGGTTGCCCCAGAATGGATGGAGTTTGAAGGACCTTCATCGCCTCATCCTAACCAGTGCTGTTTATCAGCAAGCCAGTGCGCCAAGTCAGGAAGTAGATCCTGAAAACCGACTTCTCCATCATTTTCCCATTCGCCGTCTCCAGGCCGAAGAAATTCGCGATGCCCTGCTGAGCGTGTCGGGTGAATTGGATCTGAGCATGGGCGGCAAGACCGTGCCGCTGCGAAATCGCCAGTTCGTCTTCAACCACACCTCCAAGGATGCAACGAAGTACGACAGCAAGCGCCGCGCCTTATATTTACCGATCATCCGCAACAATCTCTACGATCTTTTCCAGCAATTCGACTACCCAGATCCCACCGTTTCCACAGGCCAGCGCAACAGCACCGTCGTGTCGCCACAGGCACTGCTGATGATGAATAGCCCCATCGCGGAACAAAGCGCTCGTGCCTTGGCCCAGCGCGTGACGAAAGAAGGCCCCACAGTGGAACAGCGCCTCGCCCAGGCCATCCGTCTCGCTTACGCGCGTGAAATGAACTTCACAGATCTGGCCCAGGCCCAGGACTTCCTCACCGCAGCAGATGCAATGCTCGCCTCCAGCATCAACGACCATGACCAGCGGCAAATCCGCGTGTGGGAATTGCTCTGCCAGTCGCTCATGATGGCGAATGAGTTCATCTATCTGAGGTGAGGTGGGAGCAGGGCAAGGCAGTCAATAGTCAAGAATGTCAAAGAGGAAGTTTAAAACCCTGGTCACAAATCGCGCCTTGACCCGTTGACCCGTTGACCCGTTGACCCGTTGACCCGTTGACCTTCCCTTGACCTCCCCTGCCCCCTCGCTATCTCCTCGGCTCCATGATCATACCTGAAATCGTTGGCGCATACACATCTGTCTGGGGCGAGGGCCCGCTGTGGGACAAGAACCGTCTGCTCTATGTGGACATCGAGACGCACAAGATCATCGCTTTCAATCCGGTGACAGGTGAAGAAAAGATCTGGGATGTGGGCCAGCGTGTCGGCACCGTGGTGGCGCGTGAGCAGGGCGGGCTTGTGTGGGCTGGCGACCAAGGCTTCTTCTTCCTGGATGAAGAGACAGGCATCAGCACACCGATTGCCGACCCTGAACCTGAACTCGCCGACAACCGCTTCAACGATGGCAAGTGCGATCCACAAGGCCGTCTCTGGGCAGGCACCATCAATCTGAAGAAGCGCCAGGAAGCCTCCCTTTACTGCCTGCACACGGACCTCACGGTGGAAAAGAAATTTGGCCCGGTGACAAACTCCAACGGCATCGTCTGGAGCCGCGACGGTACAACCATGTTTTACATTGATACACCGAGCAAAAAGATCCGCGCGTTTGACTTCGATAGAAGCACCTCTGCCATCAGCAACGAGCGTGTCATCTGGGATACCAGTGCTGATTCCAGCAGCCCAGACGGCATGACGATTGACAGTGAGGACCGTCTTTGGATTGCCTTCTGTCACGGTGGCAAAGTCGTGTGTTTTGACCCCAAGACCCAGGCGGTTGTACAACAAGTGGACTTCCCTTGCGTGGAAACCACCGCTTGCGCTTTTGGTGGACCGGATCTGCGGGATCTTTATGTCACGACCGGGGTAAAGGGAGACCTTAAAGAAGCAGCAGCAGGCCGCCTTTTCATCTGCCGTCCAGGTGCCCAGGGTGTGCCGAGCGTGGCCTTTGCCGGATAATTACACACTTATGTCTTTCCGGCTAGAAATGCTCCAGGTAGCTCGTGTGGCTCCAAAGCTCTTGGGGGATTCCACGGAACTCGTCGCACAGTTTCTCCGCTCTCGCTTTCATCCTGAAGGCGGTGTGATGGACCGCGATGGCAAGCCGGATCTCTATTACACCGTTTTTGGCCTGGAAGGGGTGCTGGCTCTCCAAGAAAAGCTGCCCATCGAATTGACACGCTCATGGTTAGGCAAGCATGGTGATGGCGAGGGGCATGACTTCGTGCACCTCTGCTGCCTAGCCCGCTGCTGGGCCACGATCGGTATGGATGATTTACCGGAAGCCGCACGCACTTCGCTGGCAGCGCGCATTGAAAAATACCGCACGCCGGATGGCGGTTATCACCAGGCCCCTAACCGAAAGAATGGCAGTGCCTACGGCTGCCTCATCGCCTGGGGTGCTTATCAGGATCTCGGCCTGCTGCCACCAGATGCGATGAACATCGCGCTGTGCATGGACAGCCTGGAGACGCCCGACGGCGCGTGGTCCAATGAGCCCGGCATTCGCCTCGGTTCCACCACGGCCACCTCGGCCATGCTTTCCCTTTACCGGCATCTGCAAATGCCTGCGCCCATAGCCAGCGTCGAGTGGCTCGTCAGGCAATGCCTCCCTGGCGGCGGCTTCCTGGCTATCCCTGGGGCACCGATCCCGGATCTCCTCTCCACCGCTGTGGCCCTGCATGCGCTCTCCGGTAATGACGCCGCCATCGAACGCGTCCGCGAACCTTGTCTGGATTTTGTGGACAGCCTCTGGAGCGCCGAGGGCGGCTTCCACGGCAACTGGACCGACGACACCCTGGACCCCGAGTACACCTACTACGGCCTGCTCGCCCTCGGGCATCTGGCTTTGTAGCCAGTTAAAGCCTCCTGCCCTACTAAAGCCGAAATAAATCAGTTCTTATTGAGCTTGGATTACAACAAATCCTTTCCTTCAACAATGCGATTTCGCCAATAGTAGGGACGGCGTTTGGCGTGGGCGACAGCAAGAATAACCACCTTTTCATTCCAGACCATGTAAGCGATGTAGTATTCCCCAAATCGTGGTGTCAAATTAACGCGCCGGACGTCCTTCCTGCGGACATTGAACATGAAGGGATTCTGACAGATTTAATTTCGGTAATGGCGATAGTGTTCGTCGAATGAATAGGCCAGCTTGGCATCAACGCCGAGGTAATGATCAACCACATTCTCCAACTCTTGTTCAGCTGCCGGATGGATCCTCCAAGCGGTCATGCGCTGTGACGCTCAAACCCGCGTTTGGCAAAGAGGGCATCCATGCGGTGGTCTGATTCCTCTGCGGAAATCAGTTCCACACGGCCTTGGATGACATCCTGCATGCGGCGGTCTATTTCGGCGTCCCATTCGGCTTCGATGGAGGCGGCTTCATCATCGGCTGGAGGCAGAACGTACTCATTTTGAAGATCGCGCAGGAGGGCCTCGATCTCATCAGGACCGAGACTGCGGATCTCCTTTTTGATGTGCTCAACGGCAGCCGTCATGACACCAGCCTAAGGCATCATGACGAATTTGTCCACGCTGGAAGGGGCTATTTGAAAGCCTTGTCCTTCTCATTGCCACCGCTGATGAGGTAGGCAATGAGGTCCAGCAGTTCATCTTGATTCAGCGCATTGATGAGGCCTGGAGGCATCATGGATACCTTGCGGGTTTCCTTGCGGGCAATCTCACTCTCATTGATGGCTGTCTGGTCGTTGGGCGCAAAGGGATTGGCCATCACAAAGACCTTTCCGTTCTCTTCTACCACAATACGACCCAGGATGGTGCTGCCGTCTTTTTTGGTGATCTGGTGGCTGTCATACTGGTCGGAGATGACCTTGCTCGGGTCCACGATGTTTTCCATCAGGTCACGCATGGTGTAGCGGTTACCACTGCCGGTGAGGTCCGGGCCGATGCTGCCCCCATCACCATTGAAGCGATGGCAGGTGGCGCACATGACGCTGCGGTACATGGCCTCGCCATTTTTAAAGTCGCGGCCTTTGAGACCACCGCTGGTGAGGGCCACCACTTCATCCACGCTCCACGCGCGGCCTGGGCCTTTGGGAGCCACGTAGTTCGGGATGTCTGCACCTTCCACCTTGCTGCTGATGGCATCCATCTCGGCACGTTCGGATTCCGGCACGAAGGTGGCCAAGGAATCTTTGCGGATGTTTTCGATGAAGCCTTTGAAGCTGTTGCCACCCTTCCAGGTGCGGGCGCGTGGGAACCAGGAGAAGAAGGTCTTGCGCAGTTCTGGCGTCCAGCCGGCAGTGGCATTGCGTAGCGCAAACATGTAGGCGATCTGTTGAGAATTCGGGCGGCTGCCAGCAGCGGCGCGGGCTGCATTGGCGTAACCATCATTGCGGCTCAGCACCGCATCCGTGGCCACAGCCTGGAAGTCATCCTTGGCTTGCGCCATCAGCGCGAGCGTCTTAGCTGGGGCCTGGGCAGAATCCAGCACGATGAGGATCTGGGCAAGCTCACGATTGATGCTGTCGTCAGCACTTGGATAAAGCGGATGCAATTTTTCCACAATACCCTCGCACACTTCAGGCGAAGGTTTGCCCAGACGAATGAGGATGAGCTGAAGGGCACGCAACGCACCGAGTTGTTGATTCACAGTCAGCTTCGCTCCTTCTAGGCGGCCTAAAGTCTCAAGCATCTTGAGCTGCAGTTCCACCTTGTCGGGCGAGACCGCCCCAATCGGGGCTGATGAAGACCCGGCAGCAGGCTTGGTCACAGGGGCCTCGGTCTTGCGGCCATTCACACGGGCCAGGGCGATGAGGCTTTCAATGATGGCCATGGGCTGAGTTTCATTCAGCGCCTTTTCCCGCCACAGTTCCTGCGGCAGTCTTTCGATGGCCACACGGGCCGCGTAACGCACATGGCGGTCACTGTGGCTAAGGTAAGGCCAGGCGGCGGCGAGGATCTTCTGCGGATCTCCACCATCCTGATGCATGGCCTCCAGAGTCTGGCGCATGCGAGTTTCTTCATCCAAAGGCAAAGCCTGGACCGGCGCGGTGGATTCCTCTCCCACATAGCTCACACGATACACACCCGACTGGGTGCGCCGGCCGCCAATGGCAAAGTACATGGCCCCATCCTGTGGATGAATGATGACGTCTGTGAGCGGCAGGGGTTTGCCGAAAACGAACTCTTCTTTATCCGCCAGAAAGCTGCCACCTTTAGCCTCCAGGTTAATGGCCCACATGGTGCCATAGGTCCAGTCATTGACAAAGACCGCGCGCTGATACTTGGCTGGGAATTTGGCCCCTTTGCCGCTGACCACGCCCGTAGGGCTACCAGGGCCGATGTCTAGCGTGGTGGGCAGACTGTCTGGGTAATATTGTGGCCACTTGCCGCTGCCGCTGCGCCAACCATAGTCAGCCCCGCTCACGCAGTGGTTCACACGCGTCGGCCGGTACCAGGGTGAACCGATATCCCACTCCATGTCCGCATCGTAGGTAAAGAGCTCACCGCTGAGGTCGAAAGTGATGTCAAACTGGTTGCGGAAGCCATAGCAGAATAGCTCCACATCCTTGCCCTCAGGCGTCATGCTGCAGATGAAACCGCCTGGGGCCATAATGCCGCGCGCGTGGCCATTGGCATCCCACATGCGGGGGAGGATATGGTCCTCGTCCCATACCTTAGCCGGGCGGCTTTTGTCCAGCACGTCTGGCAGCTTGGTATGGTTGCCGCCATTGAAATAGATGCGTTTGCCGTCTGGGCTCACCACCATGCTGTGCAGGCCATGCTCACCACCACCCGCCATGGTCACCAGTTTTTCGACCTTGTCATACTGGTCATCGCCATCGCTGTCTTTCAGGCGGTATAGGCCATTGTCCTTGCCGTTTTCGTTCACCATCACATAGAGACTACCAAAAGCGTAAAGCAGGCCGTGGGCCTTGCCGAAATCCAGCTTCAGTTTCTCAGGTTTCAGCAGCTCCGTCTTGCCAATCGCAGGCACCGCCATGCGATAGAGGCTGCCGTATTGGTCACAGGCGATCAGGCGGCCCTTGTCATCTGTCGTCAGCGCCACCCAGGACCCCTGCTCTTCCTTTGGCACCGTATAGAGTAGTTCCACTTTGAAGCCCTTTGGCACCGTCACATCTGCCGCTGCTACCACCGTGCCATCGCCTTGGGTGGAGCCTATCTTGCCATCGAACACCTTTCCCCAAGGGCCTACACCATAGGCACCCACCACCACCACCGGTTTCCACTCGGCCTTGCCAGTCACCGTCGCTTGCCACTGGGCATTCGTTTCGATGATCTCTACCCCGCCCTGCTGCTTCGCCAGTTCCAGCTTAGCGATCAACCCAGCACTACCACCTTTGTTCGTGGCTTGAATTTCGATCGTGTTTGCCGCGCCCAGTTCCAGCAGCTTGATGACATCCAGCTTCACGGGCTTCTGCCAGTCCTCATTCACCGCCGCCTTTTTGCCATTGATGAAAACCGTGGCCCCGTTGTCACAGGTAACGCTCAGCAGAGCCGACTTTGGCGTCAGTTTTAGGTCGAAGCTATGTTTAAAAGTCGCCTTCTCCTGTGCCTCCGCCTTTTTAGAAGACCAGATCCACTGCGGCTCCGCCTGGAGCGCTGGAAGGGACAAAAGAGACAGCAGGGTCAATAAACGGGCCGGAGTGGTCATGAGAAAAATAGGGCGTAGAAAACGCAGTGAACAGAGCAAGCCTTGCAGCGATCAAGGGAGACTGTTTGGAGGGCATTCCTCCTCCCCGGCGCAGCAACTACCTTTAGCGATGTAGCATTCATCGCAGATGTGCATGTCGGCCACGGGATGGGCTTCGGGGTAGCCGCAGAAGTCGCAGGGCAGAGAGGCGGGGGTGGTGGACATGGTTGCCTCTATAAATACGGGCGGGTGGCCTGCGGGCCAGATGAAAGTTCGCTCCTGTCCACGCGCTTTAAAGAAGACGGCGGTCCTCCAAAAGGACCGCCGTTGATAGAAAGGGGGTTGTAAACTGCGCGATTAGCGCATGGAGGCAGCAGGGGCGCGTGGCTTAGGTGGTGGGTTTTCGCCGAGGATCAGCTTTCTCAGCATGGGGCGGATCTTGGCATCCGTGTGGCCGAATTTGCTCATGTCTGAGCCACTGGTTTTGTATTCCACGCTGCCCGTCACCTGACCGCCCTGATGGAGCTCAGCCTTGAAGTAACGAAGGTACATGGCCAGGTCCCAAGCCCAGTTGGCAGTGAAGGTCAGGTAAGGTTCATTAGTCGCAGGGGGTGCATCTACCAGGGTGGTGGCGATTCCCATCTCCTGCACCTGCTTCACCACTTCGGGCTGCATGCCGGACATGTGGAGCTTGGTATTTTTGACAATCGCAAGCTTGGTCAGGGGCGGATTCGGAGCGGTGCCGGTGTACTGAAGTGAATTACACTGACAGAGAAGGAGGCTGGTAACGACTAGGACTAGGAGGTTTCTCATGGAGTCCATTTTGTATGTCTGGGCAGGATTCTTCTCAAGGTGAGATTGAATGCAGGAACAGTTTTTTTCATCAGCACGTTAAAACCTCGAGAAGCCTTTTTGATGGTAACGACCCGGCACACACCCAATTCGTTCAAAAAATGCCATTTTTTCAAATTAACAAACACCAACAAAACGTCACTTGATCCAAATTCATCAATTTTCAAACCACCACCACAAGACAAAAACCTCAATTAACCCCAAAATACCTCATTTTTAGATTGTATTTTCGAAAAAACCCTTCAAACTAACCTTCGTAAAAGATATTTTATCTGACAACCTTATGAGCACACCCCAATTGGATGGCGCACAAGCGCTGATCAAAACCTTGGCCGATCTCGGCATCGAATACGTGTTCGGTTATTCCGGCGGCGCCGCGATCCCGATTTTCGACGCATTGGAAACCATGAAGACGAATATGAAGTTCGTCCTCGTGCGTCATGAGCAGGGTGCCGTCCACATGGCCGACGGCTACGCCCGCGCCACAGGCAAGCCTGCTGTGGTTCTGGTGACCTCCGGCCCTGGTGCTGGCAATACTATCACGGGCTTGATGACCGCGCAGATGGACAGCGTGCCGATGATCGTGCTCTGCGGTCAGACGGTGAGCTGGATGCTGGGTAAGGATGCCTTCCAGGAAGCAGACATCTTTAACATCACGGCCCCCGTGGTGAAGCACAACTATCTGGTGAAGGACACCAACTCCATCCCCCGTATCGCCCGCGAGGCCTATCACATCGCCACCA
Source organism: Prosthecobacter dejongeii (assembly GCF_014203045.1). Taxonomy (NCBI): domain Bacteria; kingdom Pseudomonadati; phylum Verrucomicrobiota; class Verrucomicrobiia; order Verrucomicrobiales; family Verrucomicrobiaceae; genus Prosthecobacter; species Prosthecobacter dejongeii. The sequence continues at coordinate 82,558 of NZ_JACHIF010000007.1, read as the reverse complement.
CCGGTCGTCCAGGCCCAGTGCTGATTGATATCCCGAAGGATAAGAGCCAGGCTCCCTTCACCGGCAATTATGATGAACCGATGGACCTACCGGGCTATCACCCAGAAGAGGCCTTCAACATTGATTCCAAAGGCATCAAAGAAGCCGCCCGCCTCATTGCCCAGTCCAAGCGTCCGATCATCCTCGCTGGCCAGGGCGCGATGATCGCCCGTGCGGACAAGGAACTTCTGCAACTCGCAGAAACCCTAGGCTGCCCTGTGACCACCACCCTGCTAGGCAAAGGGGTGTTCCCGGAGACCCACTCTCTGTCACTCGGCATGCTGGGCATGCATGGGACTGCCTATGCGAACAAGGCCATTTGTGAGGCCGACCTCATTCTTAATGTGGGCTCTCGCTTTGATGACCGCATCATTGGCAAGCCGGACAAGTTTGGCCGTAATGCCACGCTGATCCACATCGACATTGATGCCGCCGAGTTTAATAAGATGATCAAGGTGGACGTGGCGATCAAGGGCGATGCAAAAGCTGCCCTCACGGCTCTGCTTCCCCTAGTGGAAAAGCTACCCACCGAAGATTGGTTGGAGCATGTGGATGGTTTCAAGAAGAAGTTCCCTCTTGGCTACAAAAAGCAGGGGGGCCTGCGCATGCAGCAGGTGATCGATGAATTGTATAACCTCACTCAGGGTAAGGCCATCGTGACCACGGACGTGGGTCAGCACCAAATGTGGGCTGCCCAGTTCTACAAGAACGACGCCAGCTACCACTGGATCAGTTCCGGCGGTGCCGGCACCATGGGCTTCGGTTTCCCTGCCGCCATCGGTGCGCAGCTGGCCTGTCCGGACAAGCTGGTGGTTTCCATTTCTGGTGACGGCGGTTTCCAGATGACCTTGTTTGAACTGGCCACAGCCGCGATTCACAAGCTGCCGATTAAGATCCTCGTTCTGAACAACAGCTACCTCGGCATGGTGCGCCAGTGGCAGGAGTTGTTCTTTGAAAACCGTGAAAGCGGTGTGGATCTGGTGGGTAACCCCGACTTTGTGAAGCTCGGTGAAGCCTATGGCATCAAAGGATTCCACATCCGCCGTCCGGCTGATGTGGAGCGTATCCTGCAGCAGGCTCTCGATTACAATGAAGGCCCGTGCATCATTGAGGCCGAGTGTATCAAGTATGAAAACGTGTTTCCTATGATCCCTGCAGGTGCCGCCCTGGAAGACATGATCATTGAAGCACCGAAGCATAAGATGGAAAAGCCGACCGGTTCCACGTGATGAAGTGCGGCTATTTGTGCCCTGCCCTTTGCGGCAGGGCCCCTGGCCGCCCTTCCCTGCCCACATGAAACTCAACACCGTCATCAAAGGTGATGCCCTCAAAGAGCTGAAAAAGCTGCCTGATGCCATCGCCCAGACGGTGATCGCCGACCCTCCCTATTTTAATGTCCTCGAAGATGAAGCCTGGGACACGCAATGGAAAACGCCTGAAGACTACCTCACCTGGTGTGAGAACTGGGTGGCTGAATGCCTGCGCGTGCTCAAGGACGACGGACTTGGCTTCATCTTTGGCCAATTAGGAAAACGCGAGCACACCTTTATCCACCTCATGTCCCGGCTCTGCCAGCAGCACCAGTTTCATGATCTCATCATTTGGGATCGTGCGGTGGGCTACAATGAGCGCCGTGACAGCTTCACTCCGCAATACGAGATGATTCTCGTGCTGAGGAAAAGTGAGTCCGTGAAGTTCAATAAAGGTGCGGTCCGAATCCCTTACGATGCGGACACCATCACCGCTTACCTACGGGACCCACGTTACAAAAATAAGGAAGCCCGCAAGGCCCACCTGGATCAGGGAAAATTCGCCACCAACATCCTCCGCGTACCCAGTCTAAAAGGGCTGACCAAGGAGAAATGCGGACATCCCAGCCAGAAGCCCCTCGCATTGATCCACAAGCTCATCGCCTGCGCTTCAGACGAAGGTGACCTTGTGGTGGACCCCTTTCTCGGCAGTGGCACCACCGCTATCGCCGCAGAAAGCCAGGGCCGCCAGTGGATCGGCATTGAGCTCAGTGCTGACTACGCCAAGCTCGCCCGTAAACGTCTGAAAACACAACGCGCTTCCGCCTAACCTTTTTTAATTCAAAAAAACTTTTTCAAACACATCAGTACCATGAGCGACCGCATCCCCGCCACCACGGACAAAAAGCCCGCCCCGCAGGCGGACATCATCAACATCCACACGCTGAGCGTGCATGTGAACAATCAACCCGGCGTCCTCGGCCGAATCTGCGCCGTCTTCAGCCGCCGTGGGTTCAACATCGAGTCCCTCGTTGTGTCCCAGACGCGGGATCCCCGCTTCAGCCGCATGACCATTGGCATCAGCGGTCATCCCGAAGGCCTGCACCAGATCATCATGCAGGTGAACAAGCTCATTGATGTGATCCATTGCGTGGAGCACACCGATCGTGACGCGGTGGCGAAAGAAATGGTGCTGGTGAAAATCTCCGCCGGTCCAGACCAGCGCACCGAGATCCTGCAAATCGTGGAACATTACGGCGGCAAGACCGTGGACCTCCAGGAAGACAGCCTCATTGCCATGATCACTGGCAACACCGACAAGGTGGACGCCGCCGTGCGACTGCTGAGCAAGTTCGAGATCGTGGAAACCGTGCGCACCGGCAAGGTGGTGATGGCCCGCGGCCTGGAGACGACCTAGTCACCCAGACAGGGACGCATTCATCTCACGTAGTCCTTTGAAGGAGCCGGTTACACCGGCTCCTTTTTTTGAATCAGGATCGCATCAACAAAGATTTTTTTTGGATTGCTGTAAGCCCCCCCTAGGCTGAATCCACAATCCCGGCAGGCGCCCGCAGAATGGTGCAAATGTGTTGCCGACCTGAGCGGATGTGTAACCCAGCACTGCGGCCTTCCGCGAAGGAGACTGTGCGGGCCCGTTTTTACTGGGTCATCTCACGCAAGATATGCAAATGACCGCCCTCTTAAGGCAGCTATTTTTTGCGAGAGGAGCGCTTTTTTTGGGGAACTTTAGCGGTCTCTTTTTGAGCCACTTTGGTGGTAGGAGAAGTAGGCTCGCCAAGTTCATCGAGTTGTTGCTGAAGCTCAGCCGCACGAGCTTCGAGAGCGGCAATTTTTTCGGCACGCTGAGCGCGGGCTTTCAGAATACGCCTTAACTTTGGCCAGTATTGCTCATCAACGATGTAGCCGACACAGGAAGGCTTGCCACAACGGCATGGGTGGTCCTCCCAGGTATCGAGGGCAAAACCGTAATTGAAAGAAAGCTCCTCGCCTTCGGGAATGTCGTACTTGGCGTGGATCCAGATACGGCCACGGCTGATGAAGGCCTCGCAATTGGGCTCGCAGGAGTGGTTGATGAGCCGGGCGGTATTGCCAGAGGTGCTGCCGTCGAGGTCGTGGGTCTTATTCAGCGTGAAAATGTAAACAGCGGCACCACCCGTCTTGGCCGCGCGGGCAGCAAGGGCATTGCCCCGGCGCTCGCTTTCAGCCTTGGTGATTTTTTCCCCCGTGTATTCGATGATAGGAGTGCCTGCCGGGATAAAAGTGCGGGAAAAGATCCCCCGCTGATGGATGGCAGAGCGGCGGACGATCCACCATTTTTGGGGAGTGACTGTGGGCATGAGGCGATGTGCAGCGGATGTGGTGCCGATGCCACTGGGAAAGTCAGGCAAACGGCAAAGTTTCCATCTAGGAAGCAGGCTGCTGGCTAGGCTGGGCAGCGAGAGCAGCGGCGGCACGAGCCTTTGCCACTTCGGCCTTGCGAAGAATCTCGTCAGGGCTGGGGAGGGAGGCGAGGACATCCATAGGGATAAAGCCATCACTGACGAGTTTGGTGAGGCATTTTTTGCGCTCATCGAGAGCTTTGTCAGGACTGCGCTCTTTGCTGAAGCGGCTCTTGGCTGCGGCACTGCGATCCTTGAGGGCGGAGTAAATATCGCCGCCGAGGAGGGAGGAGATATCCACCTTCATCTTTTCGCGGCCATGATCGGCAGCACTGACGTCGTCGCCATTGATGGGGCCGGCCTGGTATTTGGGGAACATGATGGCCACCTCCGGGCAGACGCGAGAGCAAGCTGGGCAGTTGGTCTTGCAGTTGTCGTTGTTCTGGACCTGGATCTTGTTCTCGTCGCTAACGCCATACACATCGAAGAGACAGAAGCTGAGGCACTGCATGCAGTTCGTACAACGACTGTAGTCAATGACGGGGAACCAGGGCTTCCACTTGCCCGGTTCGTTCATGGGCTTGTCACCTCGCGTTTTGTCCACCAGCGCGACGACGGTTTCGGGATCAAGATCCGTGATGTCGCGGGTTTCGATTTGGATGCGGCCAGTGACGTCCTCAAGGGCTGGGGCCTGGCGCTGGGGAAAGGTGCCTAGGAGCAGCAGGGTGTGATCGTCCGACGATGTGGGAGTGACGCTGGTAGGGGTGACGCGGGATACCGCATAGCCTTTATCGAGCAAAGCAGTCAAGACCTTGAGGCGGGCCTCGGGCGGTAGAGGCAGGGCGCCATTTCCTTCATAAAGGACGACTTTCAGGGGGCGGGCGGTATGAGTGATCATGACGATGGCAGGCAGGAGGAAAAATCAGTCTTGGGCGGCGACTGGTGCAGGCGTGGGAGTCGCAGCACCCGCAGGGCGAAGCATCTGCTGGGTGATGTCCTCGGCAGTTTGGCTGCGCATGTTTAAAATCTCCGTCCCCTCAGGCAAGGGTGCACCCGCCTGATGGAAGAGGCCGGTTACAGCACGCGGATAGCAGGCGGCGATGCGCAAGTGACCACACTGGGAGAGTTGCTGCAGGCGGGGATCTCGATGGGCAGCCATTTCGCAAAGATCCGAGACCGTCTCAAAGCTGGTACCGGAATCGCAGAGCTGTGCGAGGACTGCGTTTTTAACCCCAGAGGGAACGACCTGAGCATAGGCGCAGCGGCAATAAAGGAGGACTGGGGCTTCGGGCATGTGGGGGGACGAAAGAGATAACGCAGGGCGGAGGCGGATATGGCGTCAAATATTGCCGTTTTCAGCCTGCGGATGCAATAGCTGAGATTGCCCACGCTTTGGATAAACCTGCTTAGCGCACCCCAGAATCAAAAAGGTGCTGGCGGAATTGGGGCCAAGTAATATTGGCGGGCCAAGTTCGGGGATCGCGATAACTTGCAGGGATGACTTTGAATAGGCCCTGCTCGCGCTCTTTTTGGTTCTTCTTCCAGGCGGACTCTCCGCCGGCGCGTACGCCAGCATGGATGGCCTTTCGTTTCACTTCACCCACACCACAATCTTCCATGGCCGCAGCGAAGATGCGGTCAGCCTCCGCGCGGTTGGTGATCTGGGACCAGTAGAGCCAGTCGTGAATGATGGCCGGGTATTGATACGCTTGACCGCCCGCCTCAAAGTATCTGCGCAGACTTGGCGGGATACTGGCGTGATCGGTCACAAAACCCGCAGGGACAAGGATCTTTTGCCCGGTGACGACATCCACATACTCCAGGTCAGCGTGGAGCATGGCATGGCGATGATCTGTAAATGCTACCGTCGGTGCGGGCGTGATGCTAGCGCAATGCGTGAGCAACCAAGTAGCGAAAAGCGCCTGGGTGGCACGAGCAAGAAGGTGAAGATTGGATGTCATGGAAATGAGAGAGGCTAAGGCACAAGCAGCCTAACAAAAAGAATGACCAGTAAAATCCATTATAAACTAGCCTCCTGCCCTACCTCCCCCCCTTTTCAAAAAAGAGGGTAAACTCGTGACGATTGTAGGTGAGATGCGTCTGCGCAAAGAGGCGGAGGCCTGCCGCAGTGGCGGTCTTGACGATCTTGCAGAAGAGATCACAGGGCTCTTCCACGGTCTCGATGCGGGGCACCTTCAGAGTGAAAACGATGAGGCCCCGGGGCCGCAGGGAACGGGATAGGCGGATGACGTGGTCCAGCGACTCGAATGGAGGGCCATTAAGATCCGATAAAAGAGCATCATACACAGTGCCGTCTTGGGGGGTGAAAGTGGCGACATCGGCATGGATGAACTTCAACCCAGCTCGGCCATTCAGGCGCTTGTCCAGCGGAGCCCGGTCAATCGCGGTCACGCGCTGTTCACGGGCGAGGAGCTCAGATGTCATGCCTCCGGGGCAGGCACCTAACTCCATCCAATGACTGCCGGCAGGCATGGGCGGGCGGTGCAGCAGGAGGTAATGCAACGCCTCAGCAATCTTGGCCCCTGCCCGACTGATGGTATCTGGGGAATCTTGATCTATGTACTTGCTGCCACCAGGAAACAAACCATTGCAGAGGCGGGGAGACTGCAGGCCGGTGAAAAGCCCTTCTTTGCCAACTAAGCAATAGAGCGTGCTAGCGGTGGGATCTTGTTCTTCCACATTTCCGGCGACCATCTTGGGAAAGACCTGAAGAGCTCGCCCCCTCAAATTGGAAGCGAGGCTTTTATAGTATTTGTCTGGCGATGTGGGATTGAGCTGGCCGATAAAAAGCCCCTGCGGCTGGCTATCCCCAAACTTTTTCAAAAGTGTCTGCGCTGCTTTTTCAATGAACCCTTCCATTTTTTGCGGATTGCAGGGCCAGGTGTGATGCATGGGCAGATTCCAGCGCACAAACTTAGCCACTTCCGACTGATGGATAGCCTGAGGTTTGGCAGCCTTGATCAAATAGTATTCATGCCCCAAACGAGTACATGATTCGGCACCAAAGGGTCCCAAAATCTCCTTCGAAAGACCTTCGAAAATTTCAGGAATGCGTACCAGCCAGGAACGAGTTTGGGAGGTGATGGAAAAATCTGCGACTGGAGTCATGAATCCGTGAAGTCGCCCCAGGCAGCGTCGAGTGCAAGTGGGGGCTTCAAAAGGAAAGGCCTACTTATGCCAAACAATGGCTGCCCTCCATAAAACTGCCGACCCTACGGTTTAAGCCATGGCAACTTCGGCCGAAACAAAAGGAGCAGAAAGGGAAGTCCAAAAGGAACTCAGAAAACGAATTTTTGGAGAGGTTACTGGGCGAGTGGCTGCCACAAAATCAGCGACGACTTCTGCATTAACAAAAGAGGACGTCGTCTGTCCGAAGGCGCCCATTGATGTCCAGCCAAGAGAAATCTGATCTTCAGAATCGCGACACGAAAAGTTGGAATGCGAAGGAACGTTCATAAAATTGAGAAGACGCTTTACTAGGATTGCGATTTTATTGAATTTGAAAAGGATGATTCTTTAAATTGGCTCGCTTCATTGATTTGAGTTTGAGAAACGAGTCACAAAAATGATAATTAAAGGCCAAAAGGATGACGAGGGGTGAAGCCAGCGTAGCTACGGCCCTTGGTGCGCCAGCGTGGGCCCTCGCCCACCTTGCCACCTGATGTGTCCAGACGAAGGCCGCACACGGTCATGAAAACATGGTCACCAGGCTTCACCCAGATCGTGATGAAGCGACCTTCTCCTGGCTGGCCATATTTAGCAAAGCCAGCCGAAGTCAGTGGGCTTTTCAGTAATCCAGCTTTGATCAGGGTGTAAGACGTCGAGCTAGAACAGTCGTAGGCGCGGTCTTCAACACGGCCATGACCAGCGCCACGAATATAAGGGCTGCTTTGCAGATGATTCGCAGCATTGATAAGGTATTGGACCTGCCCAGGGAGGCTTGCGGAGCAAGCAGCATATTTGCCATCGAATCGAATCAGTGAACCGGCTGCTGGAGCGGTGCGAGCTACAGGCACTGCACGGGCGACCATCATCTGCTGCTGCATCTGGGCATGATAGGCAGCAGCTTGCTGTTGCTGGGCATGATAGGCTGCCCAGGCCTGCTGTTGCTGCATCTGGGCATGATAAGCAGCGGCTTGCTGCTGCTGTGCGTAGGCAGCCTGCTGGGCAGCGTAGTGGCTAGCTGCATAACCATACTGGGCGGAAACAAACTGGGGGAAAACAAGAGCCACCAGGAAGATAGCGAGCGCGGCGAAAGTTGTGGAAGCTGTTTTCATGGCAGTTTCTTGTGATTGATATGGTAATTATATCAAAAACTAGAATTGCCGCAATGATTAAATCATCATTTTTTAGAATTTCTGTAAATTGAGAGGCTTTCGTTTGATCGCCAGTTCGTTTCACTTTTCAAGCCCAGTCTAAAAATGGCCTTAATCACCTCATTTTCAATGATTTATCATAATAAATCATCAAAACATCACTTTTTTCATACCAAAAGAAATTTCGATACCAACGATCAAACCCTTATCATTTTCTGGATTTTACTGTGAAACCAAATTTTCTACCTGATGAATTTTAACCTCATTCTCTCTGAATCGTAGTGTCAGTTGTCCTACATGGTTTAGAGAAGACCCCATTTCTCAGAAATGCAAAGACACCCCTTGATTCGAGTTTTTGGGTCAGTGGCTCAATTCTTCCGATTGAGATTGATCCCCCTCGTGTGCTCTGAAAAAGAGGGTGATCTGAAATGAAAAAGTGCTTCTGAAGCTTGCGCCGCGACAAATAGGCACAAAAAACCCGCTTTTGGCAAAGCGGGTTCAAGTTATCAGAACTGCGATGGAGAAGGATCAGGCTTTGGGCTTCTTGGTCGGAGTAGTTTCTGTGAATGAGGCAATGGCTAGGCAAAGGGCTGCCACGACGACGCAAGAGTCTGCCACGTTAAAAGAAGGCCAGGGGTTGAATGGACGAAATCCGAAATCAAAGCGCAGGAAATCCACAACATAACCGTGGAGTAAACGATCTGTAAGGTTTCCAAAGATACCAGAGATCAACAACGCCACCGCTGTCCGACTGAGTGTTCCAGGAAAGGCACCTTTTTTATACATCCAGATGATGAAGGTGAGAGCCGTCAAGGAAATGGCACCAAAGGCATAGTTTGCATATTCAGTGCCATTGAACATGCCAAAAGCGACACCTGTGTTGGCCGTGTGGTGCAACCAAAAAATGCCGGGAATAACTTCCTGCTCGGTGACGTGGAGCTCGAAATGTTTCACGATCCAAAGCTTCGACCACTGGTCGAGAATGTACAAAGGGATAGAAAGAAGAAGCAACAGACGGATCATGATGAGGGAAAATGAGAAGCCGAGATTCGGCAGTAGATCCCCATAAGCAAGGCTGGAAGACTTCTCAAGCACTCACCCACCCGATCCAGAGATGAACTTGCAGTGCTGCCCCCGAACAGATTACTGTGAAACACCCCCAAAAATGTGAGTAGCCCGACCCTTCAGGACATTGCCGATCATCTTGGCGTCTCCAAGATGACGGTGTCCCGTGCCCTCCGTGGGGAAGCTTACGTAGCAGCGGCTTTGCGAACTCGTATTTTAGAAGCAGCGGCAAATTTAGGTTATCGGCCGGATCCTGAGATCTCTAAACTGATGACGCACATGCGACGCAAACGGCGATCTCAGGCCCCAAGGACGTTAGCCTTTGTTTGGGCGGAGAAGGAACCCCAGGACCTAGGCCTTTCAGCTTGGTCTCGCCAGCTTATTAGTGGAGCTAAAGCACGGGCAGAGACTTTGGGGTTTCAGTTGGATGAATTTCACTTAGCGGGCAAAGGAATGACGGGCCGCAGGTTATCAGACATATTGGAAGCACGCGGAATCCCAGGTTTCATTCTTTCCCCGCTTATCTCTCGTAGCCGTGGGCATGTGTCCATGAGATGGGAAAAATTCAGCAGCGTAGTCATCGGCCTGGGGTATGCACGCCCCGCCCTGCATCGCGTGCATCATCATCATTATCTTGGCATGATGACGGCAATGCGACAGTTGAAAAAACTCGGCTACAGACGCATCGGTTATTACGGCGGCAGTGTGATCAATGAACGGATGTTCGGCGCATGGTCAGCCAGCTTTTTAGCGCACCACCCACTCCCCCTCAAACAGGCGGAAATGCTGCTGGGCCTGCGCCGAGAACCCAACCGCTCAAATTTTTTAGAATGGCTAGCCAAAGTCAAACCCGATGCCGTCATCGAAGGCGGACATCTGGTCGCGGACTGGTTACAGGATATGACAGACTCCAAACATCTGGGCGTAGTCACATTAGGGTGGCGGGCAGACCGCCCCCAGGTGGCCGGTGTGGACCAGCAGGCAGAAGTCCTCGGGGCAGCAGCGGTGGATCTCCTTGTCGCCCAGGAACAACAGAATGAACGGGGTTTGCCCCAGCATCCTAAGATCGTCATGACCGAGGGCACATGGCGGCCCGGAGAATCCGTACGACGACGAGGCGATCTTTGATCACTTTAGATCAAGAGTTCTCTATAGAATAAGGCTCAGCGATTGTCCCTGCTGCATGAAACTCAAAACCTTCTGGATTCTACTTTCGGTGGCGGTGGTGTTGGCCTTTTTCGGTGCAAAGCCTGCCCAGACGATGTGCATTGATTGCACTTTCGCCCCTTCGCTGCCAGGAGTCTCCACTTGGTTAAGCAGCCCCAGCACGATGAAACTCCCCTACCCTCCACCGCCCTCTCCTGAGGAGTGGCGCCTGCTCAAGCCTGATGAAAGACTGAAACACACACGTGAGAGAGTCCTCGAACCATTGACTCAAGAGTTGATGGAACGGGACCTTCAGCTTGGCGCTTCCACTTTCTTGCGAGTTTTCAAAGAGAGCCGTGAATTGGAACTCTGGCTGGAATCTCAACGTGGATGGAAGCTTTTTCGCAAGTATCCAATCGCCGCTATGTCTGGAGCGTTAGGTCCTAAGTTGAAAGAAGGCGACGGGCAGGCACCGGAGGGATTTTACGGAGTCACCAAGTCTCGACTAAATCCAGGCAGTAGCTTTCATTTGTCGTTTAATATTGGTTATCCAAATGCCTACGATGTCATGCAGGGCCGCACGGGCAGCTTCATCATGGTGCATGGTGGTGAGGTGAGCATCGGCTGCTTTGCCATGACAGATCCTTTGATTGAGGAGATCTATTTGATCGTGCAGGCGGCTTTGACCAACGGACAAGATGAGGTGCCCGTGCATGTCTTTCCTTTCCCTGTCACTGAGGAGCGTTTAGCTGCGGAGTCGAAGAATGCGGCTAATGCTTTTTGGCAAGAATTGAGACCCGGGTATGAAGCCTTCGAGCGAAACCACACCCCACCGACTATCGAAGTCCAAAAAGGATGTTATGTTTTGCAGCCGTGAGCGGATCTTGATTGCCGTAGGTAGCCAGCCCTGTTAGCAAAAGCATGAATCATGCGCGCGCTCCAGCTTGCTCAATCTCGGACTCTTCGATGGATAGACCTTCCTGAACCAGCAGCTCCAGGTCCAGGAGAAGCACTCGTGGCCATTCGGACCATCGGCATCTGCGGCACAGATCTCAGCGGTTATTTGGGCAAGATGCCTTTCATTGAATATCCTCGCATTCTGGGTCATGAGCTGGGCGTGGAAGTTCTTGCCGTAGGGCCAGATGTACACACTTTAAAAATCGGAGATCGTTGCTCCGTCGAGCCTTACCTAAACTGCGGCCACTGCCATGCTTGTCGTCAGGGCCGAACCAATTGTTGCGAAACTCTCACCGTCCTGGGGGTGCATTGTGATGGCGGCATGCGGGAAAGGATGGTATTGCCTGCTCACAAATTGCACGTGAGTGAGACGCTAGACTTTGAACAATTAGCCTTGGTAGAAACATTGGCCATCGGCTGCCATGCAGTGAACCGCGCAGCCATCTTGCCTGAGGATGATGTGCTGATCATTGGTGCAGGCCCGATTGGCCTCACGGTGTTGGAGTTTGCCCGTCTGGTAAGTTCACGCCTCACGGTGCTGGAGCTTAGCGCCAGCCGTCGGGCTTTTGTGAGACAGCATTATCCAGGAATAACGGTGGTGGAAACACTGCCAGATGAACCCGCCGCACAGGTGGTGTTCGATGCCACGGGCAATGCCACATCCATGGCACGGGCGCTCAGCCTCGCACGTTTTACCGGACGCATCGTGTATGTGGGCATCACCAAAGATCCCATTCCTTTGGATGATCCTTTGCTGCATCGGCGGGAGCTCACGCTTCTGGCCAGTCGAAATGCTCACGCGAGCGATTTCCCCCGCATCCTGTCCCTCATTCAACAAGGACACATCCATACCCAGTCCTGGCTCACCCACCGCGCAGACTGGAATGATCTACCTGCTCTGATGGAAACTTTAACGACACCTGGCACAGAATCCGTCAAGGCCATCGCAAGAATTCCCTGCTCCTAAAGCTCCCATATAGCTCCTTATTTTTCTCCTCGCTTCCGGGTGGTTCCCTGCCATAAGCTCACGGGGTGGAAGACAAGGATTACAAGGTCAAATTGGAAATTTTCGAGGGCCCCCTCGACCTACTGCTGTATCTCATCAAGAAGGATGAGATTGATATCTATGACGTGTCCATCGGGCGCATCACGAAGCAGTACCTCGACTACATCAACACCTTCAAGATGCTGAACATCGAGGTGGCCAGTGAGTTCATCGTCATGGCCGCGAACTTGATGTATCTTAAAAGTCGCGAGCTTCTTCCTCAGACTCAGCAGCCTCCAGATGAAGATGCGGATGAGGAAGATCCGCGCTGGGAACTCATTCGCCAGTTGGTGGAATACAAAAAGTTCAAAGACGTGGCTCAGTTCCTGGGAACCCAGGAAGTCAAAGCCGACGAGTTTTTTGCCACCACCCCCGAATTACCCGACCTCAGTGCGCCCGCACCGGACGTGGTGGGTCAGGTCGGCATTTTTGACCTCATTCGCGCCTTTCAAAAGGTGCTGAAGCGTTTTGAAAACTCCACGGACATTCGAGAAATCGTCAGCGACCGCTACAGTGTTGCGGACAAGATCGAGCACCTCCTAGAAGCGATTCCCATGGGAGAGAGGGTAAGATTTGACTCCCTTTTTAGCTCCGCGGCCAGCCGAGTGGAGGTCATCGTTACCTTCCTCGCAATGCTTGAATTGATGAAGCTGAATCATCTTATGGTGGAGCAGGAACAGATGCTGGGAGACATCGTCGTGATACGACCTGTGCTATGACCGGACGGCTTACTGTTGACAGGTGGGGCAGTAGAAAGTGGAACGGTTACTCATCACCACGCGTTTGATCACGCTGCTGCATTGGTGACAGGCATCCCCTTCCCGATCATACACACGGAGGGTCTGCTTAAAGTAACCCGGCTCTCCCTTTTCATTGAGAAAATCGCGCAAAGTGGTGCCGCCCATTTCAATCGAAGCAGCCAGGACTCCCTGGATCGCCGCTACGAGCTTGGCCAAACGCGGCAAGGTCACTTTTCCCGCCGCTTTTTGTGGTGAGATACCCGCCATAAAGAGAGCCTCACAGGCATAGATATTGCCCACTCCCACCACGGCGTGGCTATCCATAATGACCGCTTTGATGGGCGCACTCCGCCCTAGACACTGGCTTTTGAGATAAGCAGCGGTGAAGTCTGCAGAAAGTGGCTCTGGCCCCAGCTCTGCCAAGAGCGGGTGCTCCCCTGACTCGCCTTCGATGAATAAGGCCGCCCCGAAACGACGAGGATCATGCAAGCGAATCTGCATACCGCGATCTGTCGTTAGCGCAAAGTGATCATGCTTTCGCCACGGTGTCGCAGGGTCGGTCACTCGCAGGCTTCCTGACATGCCCAGATGCAGCAGCAAGGTCCCTTTAGGTGAGCCAAAGAGTAGATACTTTCCCCGGCGTATGCCCGACGTGATACATTGCCCTTCCAGTTCATGAACGATCGCCGGCACAGGCCATCGCAGGCGCGGATCACGCACGATCACCTCACGGACGACTCGACCGACAAGGTAAGGAGAGACCCCACGCAGGGTGGTTTCGACTTCAGGAAGCTCAGGCATGGAAAATCAATGATAGGATGGAAGTGTTCCCACCCGATCTCAAGCACTCCTCTCCCCTTTCATCGCCGCAGGCTAGGGCTCAAGCAAAGCTTGAGCAGTTGCACGAGCAGGTTTTTCCCATGAGCTAACGTCTGCTTGGCCAAAGGCGGTGACCATGCGCCAGGTGCCTGAAAATCCCGCAGGCACGGTGGCATCGCTAAAACACTTCAGGTAGTATTTTCGGTAACTGTTTGGCACATTCCAAATCATCGGAATGGACTTGGCTTCAGGCGGGGATTCGAGGAGACGCGACACGGCAAAATGAGAACTCTTCGGTTCATAAACGGACATCCAATCTACTGGACCATTGATGAAAAACTTTCTTGCCGTGGCGGGGTCATCCGTGAGAGGGCCTGAGAGGATTTGATCCGGCTTATCGTCACGCCCAGCGAGGAAAGCAGAGACGCTGGGTGCCCAAGCATGCATGAAGTGATACACCAGTTTCAAGGGCTGGGCTTCGACTGTCCGAAAGGTGGTGGTTTCATAAACACGGTTGTCGCGGACTTCGATGATGTTGGTTAGGTCAAATGAACGAATGCGAGAATGCCGCTCAAAGCGAAAAGTTTGCCCCTTCATTTCTGCCGTCGGCTTTTCCACTCGCTTTCCATCCAAAATGAACGCTAGTGATTTCAAAGGCTCAGGCTCGTTTTCCAAATGACCCGTGCCGATGAACCCCACATCAGGAAAAGAAAAGACAGTGCTGTAGGCACTGCGTTCTGTCGTCATGGCAGCGCCATGGTAGTCCAGCCGAGCAGGCGTCCATTGAGAGGCCTGACGCAGCACCAAAGTCAGATCACCACAGGTGACCGTCACCCTGGGAAGGTCTGGCCCCAAATTGGGTTTAAAAGGCTCTTTGGCATCGCTCCAATTCCACGAAAGACAGATGAAAGCGGCGATAAGAAAGGCAGAAGTGCGAACCATGAGAGAGCATTACGCGGACTCATCGGTCATTCCTTGCGGCCACCTTTGTGCAAACAACTCCGCCTTATTATTCCGGAGCCGTTTCCGATGAAATGGCCCCTTGCAATTGAAGCAATATTTTGACTCGCTCCACCGTTCGCGCCAGTGCTTCGGAGCTCTGATGCGCATCTGCCGTGAAGGGAATATCCAGGACTCCTTTGAAGGCGATTCGATCCAACTGCACACCATGGCCCGGTCCCGCCAAAGAGGGCTCCATGTGGTCACACTGTCCTGTTAGAGTTCGAGGAGCCAAGATGCTCTCAAGCCCTTTTCGCAGAGGTATCAAACTGTTCGCTCCTTGAAACCAACGCAGTGACCGATCCGCTGCTGGGTGCCCCTCCACCAAACTGCTAAAAACCGTCGTCGCTCCAGGTCCTGATCCGGTGGAATCCGCTCGAAATTCATTAAGATACTGCACACTGAAATGCTTCAGCTTCCCCGCCTGGGTGACTAAAATCATGGCGGCTAGGTCTGACTCAGTAGCCGTCCTTTCGACCAATAAATAGCCCGCGACGCCCATTCGCATATTCTCGTTGCCAGAATAGGTCTGGCCCGTTCCGGTCAGTTTATAGATGAGCACTCCCGGCTGCTTTAGGTTTAACATTGCGGATGCCGAAGCTTTGAGCGGTGGCTTGCTCGCCGTCACGGTGTAGGTGCCTGCTTGATCGGCATTCACCCCAGTCACGGATAAGGTAGGATAGATGGCCCCACTGATGGGTTTGCCATTGAATGCCCATTGATAGGCCACTCCCAGATCCCCACCCGCGACGGCTGCGGTGAAGTTAGCAGTTTCCCCCCAGAGGGACGATTTGATTCTGAGGCAAAGTTTCAAAAACTAGAGAGTGCAGGACAAAAAACGAGCAGTCATGAGATACCTATCCTTATTACATAAAATCTCTTTTATTAAGTCTTTTATCATGGAGGGGATTTGAAGTTGGATGCCTAATGGCAGGAACAATTTGGCCAATACTTTGACTGCCAGAGAGCTCATCAGGACATCGTCCCGGAGCCCACGCTTGCCAGACGGACGGGAGCGTCTATTCTCGCAACCCGTTTTGACAGGCGTCCCCGGGGCATGCATGTGACTGGTGCACCTGTTGCAACCCCTTTCCCTTTTTTATCGTGGCCAAGAAATCTACCAAGACCGAAGACACCTCCCCCATCCTGGCGGACAGCGCTCCCATCGAGATCAAACCGGTGGATGATCTCTACGGGGACTGGTTTCTGGACTATGCCAGTTACGTGATTTTGGAGCGTGCCGTGCCCCACATCAACGATGGCTTTAAGCCTGTGCAACGCCGCATCTTGCACAGCATGGATGAGCTGGAAGATGGCCGCTACAACAAGGTGGCCAACGTGGTGGGCAACACCATGAAGTATCACCCCCACGGCGATGCCAGCATCGGGGATGCGATGGTGCAGATCGGCCAGAAGGACCTTCTGATTGATATGCAGGGGAACTGGGGGAACATCCTCACGGGAGATAATGCGGCGGCACCTCGATACATCGAAGCCCGCCTGTCCAAGTTCGCTCTGGATGTGGTCTTCAGCCCCAAAGTCACGAACTGGGCCGCCAGTTACGATGGACGTAACAAAGAGCCTGTCACTCTGCCAGTGAAGTTCCCCATGCTGCTTGCGCAGGGGGTCGAAGGCATCGCTGTGGGTCTGAGCTGCCGCATTTTGCCACACAATTTCATTGAGCTCTGCGATGCCAGCGTGGCTGCACTGCGCGGCGAAGAGGTCTATCTGGTACCGGACTTTATCCAGGGCGGCATCATGGATGCCAGTGACTACAATGGCGGGCTGCGAGGCGGGCGCATTCGCGTGCGGGCCAAGATCGAAGAAGGCCAGAAAAAGAACACGCTGCGCATCACGGAGATCCCCTTTGGCACCACCACAGGCGGGGTGATGGACTCCATCGTCGCTGCTAACGACAAGGGCAAAATCAAGATCGCCCGAGTGGATGACAACACGGCGGAGTTTGTCGAAATCGTGGTCCAACTACCCGTGGGAACCGATGTGGAGACGACTATCCAGGCGTTGTATGCTTTCACGGATTGTGAGGTCTCCATCGCACCGAATGCCGTGGTGATCCAGAATGACAAACCACGTTTTGCCAATGTGAACGAACTCCTCAAGGAGAGTGCCGAACACACCAAAAAGATCCTTGGAGAGGAGTTGCAGATCCAGCTCAATGAACTGGAAGAAAAATGGCATTTCAGCTCCCTGGAAAAGATTTTTATCGAGAACCGAATTTACCGAAAAATCGAAGAAGCTGAGACCTGGGAAGCGGTGATGGCCGCCATCTGGAAAGGCCTGAAGCCCCATCTCAGCATCCTCAAACGCCCGGTCACTGACGACGATGTGGCGCGACTGACGGAGATCAAAATCAAACGCATCTCCAAGTTCAACAGCTTCGAAGCGGATGAACACATCCGTAGCCTGGAGAAAGACATTGATAGCGTGCAGAAAAATCTGAAACAGCTCACCCGCTTCGCTATTGCCCACTTTGAGCGTTTGAAAAAAACCTATGGAGCAGGCCGTGAACGCCGCACTGTGGTGAGCAGCTTTGACCGTGTTGCAGCGGCCCAGGTCATCATTGCCAATGAGACTTTCTATCTGGATGCGAAGGAAGGCTTTGCTGGCACCGGATTGAAAAAGGAGGGTGAGCCTTTGTGCAAATGCTCACCTCTGGATGACATCATTTGGTTCACCAAAGAAGGCACGATGACGGTCGCTAAAATGGCACCGAAGATCCACGTGGGGAAAAACCTGGAATACATCAACCTTTTCAAGAAAGACGAAGAGGCCGTTTATACCCTGATCTATCGCGATGGCAAAAACGGCCCGGTTTTGGCCAAACGCTTCCGCATTGGCGGCATCACCCGAGACAAGACCTACTCCCTGGCTAAGGGCAATCCGGGCACCAAAGTGCTGTTTTTTGCCCGTCATGAAAACGAGGCCGATAGCGATGCGCAGAACCTTCTTGTGCATCTTAAGCCAGCCCTCTATCTGCGCACCCTTTCACTCAAATTCCCTGTTGCTGCCCTGGCCATCAAGGGGCGTGACTCTCAGGGTAACATCGTCACTAAACATGCCGTGGACCGGGTGGTGAACGAACGCAAAGCAAGTACGGGAGAAAGTGCCTGATGCCAGCGTATAAGAGGGTGATATCCTCATGCGCTGGTCCTTGCCCTTTTTCTTCACCCTGACTTCCCTCTCTGCAATCCAGGCGGATACGCAGAGCGCCATGCGTGTCCTGAGAGATGAATGCCTGGGCTGTCACAAGCCAGGCAAGGCCAAAGGGGGGCTGCTGCTGACCACGCGTGAGAAAATGCTTATTGGCGGGGACAACGGCACCTCTGTGGTGCCTGGCAAGCCCGCCGAAAGCCCGCTCTATCAACTGGTGCTAGAAGAGGCGGACCCCCACATGCCGCCCAAGAAGCAGCTTGGCAAAGAACAGATCGCGGCGCTGCAAAGCTGGATCCAAGCGGGTGCGGCGTGGGATGCAGCGGTGTTTGATGAACTGCCCAAACCCTCTCCAGTGGCTTTGTCCCCCCTACCCGCTGCTTACCAGCCAGTGCTCGCCCTAGCCATATCTCCGGATGAAAAGCGACTGGCTATCGCGGCGGGCTCACGCGTGCATTTGCATGATTTGACTCAGCCGCAGAATCCACGAATGGGCAGTCTCAGCGGTCACGATGAAACGGTGCAATCCGTGATTTGGACGGCCGATGGGAAAACGGTGATTACGGGAGGTTTTCGCCAAATCAAGCTCTGGGACGCGGCTACCCAGCAAAGCCAAGGGGAGATACGTGCAAATTTTGTCGGCAATCTGACTGCGCTCGCCCTAACAAATGATCAACGCACGCTCTTCGCCTCTGATGGAGAACCGGGTGGAGCGGGCTTCATCCACCGTGTGGACCTCACGGAGAAGAAAATCATCGCCACGTGGAAAGCCCATGATGACACCATCTACTCCCTGAAACTTTCCCCCACGGGCCAAAGCCTAGCCAGTGCGGCAGCAGACAAACTCGCCCGACTTTGGAATGTGGCAGATGGCAAGCTCATCTCCAGTTATGAAGGCCATACGAATCATGTTCTTTCCGTCGCGTTCAACCAAGATGCCACCCAACTGGCCACAGCGGGAGCAGATCGAGAGATCAAGGTCTGGGACGTTAAAAGTCGGGAACAGGATGTGACTTTGGGCGATAAAAAAACAGTTTTTACAGCGCTAGCATGGACACCCGATGGCAAGGCCCTCGTGGCCATCACGGATAAAGGCAGCGGTAGCATTTATACGGAACTAAAAAAGCACGACGGAGCACAGAGGAGTGATACGGCTAAACAGACCAAACTCAACAGCACCGGAAACATGCTGTACAGCGTGGCCATCACGGGCGATGCCAAAAAGATCTTCGCCGGCGGCGATGAAGGAAAAGTCTGGCTGTGGGATGGTGCAGGGAAGCAAACGGGCAGCATTGCACCGTGATCCAATGCAGGTTGTTCCCTTGCATCACGGGCATATCAGGGTTCTCTTCGCCTCCCTAGGTCTATGAATGAAGCTCCCCACTCACGCCCAGGTGTTTCCCTTTTGACTGCCACAGCCATCGTTGTGGCGAATATGATCGGTACTGGGGTCTTCACGAGTCTCGGTTATCAAGTCGGTGGTCTGCCTTCCGGCTTTGCCATCGTCATATTATGGACCATTGGAGGGGTGTGTGCTTTTTGTGGTGCCCTCGCTTACGGAGAACTGGCTGCCGCTTTCCCTAGATCTGGCGGAGAGTATCACTTCCTATCGCGGATATTTCATCCTTCGGTGGGTTTCGTCGCAGGCTGGCTTTCTTCCACAGTCGGGTTTGCAGCCCCCATCGCTTTAGCGGCGATGGCTTTCGGCAAATACTACACGGGAATTTTTCCTGGGGCCTCCGCTTTGCATCTTTCGATAGCTGTCAGCGTGGCGGTGACTATCATTCACATGTTCGGCATCCATGTGGCCTCGAAATTTCAAAACATGGCCACCTGGGGAAAGGTCACCCTGATCCTCATTTTCATTGTTGCAGGAATGCTACTGGCAGAAAGACAGCCTGTGAGCTTCCTACCCACAGTGGGAGATGGCACCTTGATCACCAGCAAGTCATTCGCCATCAGTCTGGTCTTTGTCATGTACTCTTATGCAGGCTGGAATGCAGCGACGTACATCACGGGCGAGATTCGTGATCCTGCGCGTAACGTCCCCAAAGCTATTGCTCTGGGCACAGGACTGGTAACTTTGCTGTATGTAGCCCTGAACGGCGTTTTTTTGTATGCGGCACCCCTGAGCTCCCTGGAAGGAAAAAACGAGGTCGGTCATGTGGCGGCAGATTTCATCTTTGGCAAACTTGGGGGCAATCTGATGTCAGGGTTGATCTGTCTCGGACTCGTTTCCAGCATCAGCGCCATGACATGGGTGGGACCGCGAGTCACCATGGCCATGGGCCAAGATCTAGTACTGCTACGTCCCTTTGCCAAAAAATCTGCGGGCGGAGTTCCCATTGTCGCCTTGCTATTTCAGATCTGCATCGTGGTGACATTGCTCAAGACTTCAAGCTTCGAGCCCGTACTCAAATACGTGCAGTTCAGCATTCAGCTTTGCTCCTTTGCCACCGTGCTTGGGCTCATCGTACTGCGGTGGAGACAGCCTGACTTGCCACGCCCGGTGCGCTGCTGGGGATACCCCATCACACCGCTTCTCTTTTTGGGTATCAGTTTGTGGATGCTGGCCTTCTTGCTGTGGGAAAGTCCCAAGGAGTCCTTGGCTGGATTGGGCACAATTCTTGTGGGACTATTGCTATATGCACTGTCTCCTAAAGAGAAATTTCCATCAGCTTAATGGCTAACGCTGATTGCGTGCAAAACACCGGATAATAAACCAAATCCCTATTGTTGTTTTTTTTCGAATTCAGTTAATCTCGAAAAATGCAATATTCCTCCATGACACGGCGGGGCTTCATTACCGCAGCAACGGCCGCATTTAGCAGCACCGTTTTAGGTGCTCCCGCTCCGTTGTCCACGCCCCTAGGAGTTGCATTACGTCAAGAACCTCTGCCATTTGATTTTGAAGCCTTGGAGCCTTTCATGAAAGCGAGCACGCTGCGACGCCATTATCGCGAGACTCATGCTCAGTATTTGCGAGAGTTGGAATTGGCCCTACAAACCGAGGCAATGACGGTGGGCAATGTCGTCTCTCTCATGCCAGGTATGGATAGGATGATCCAGCCGCAAAAGTCAGACTCCCTCATGCCAATCGGCAGACTGGTCAGCCAGGGTCTGTCATTCCAAGCCCCTCAAACGCTCTCCAAAGAATCCGTTCAGACCATCCGCCGTGCTGGTGGTGGCCACATCAATCACACCGCTTTTTGGCGCTTTCTCTGCCCGCCAGATTCTGGCCCTTCGGGCCCCCAAGGACGGGCTGCACGGGCTATCCTTGAAGACTTTGGCAGTGTGAAAGCCTTTCGACAAGTTTTCAAAGAGACTGCGATGAATCACGTTGGTTCCGGCTGGGCCTGGCTGGTTTATCGGCCAGATGGATGCCTGGTCACGAGCACCACCATGAATGAGGATAATCCCCTCATGAAAGACCACATCCCATGGCACCAATCTGGAAAGCCACTTTTGGCCCTGGACTTGTGGGAACATAGCTACTACGAGCAATACGGAGAAGACCGAGAACAATACATCGACGCATGGTGGAAAGTCGTGAATTGGGAATTCGTCAATCGAGCTTACGCCATCGTCACTGGCAAAGTTTGAAGTTCAGAAAGAGGACAAATCTTTTCTTCTGGCAAGGATGGCTAGGCTGATGCTGTATTGGCATTGCCCCCATCCCCAGCCCCATGAAACGAATTTTCCTCAGCTTGCTTGGCCTTGTCGCTCTTCAGCTTCAAGCGGCAGCCCCGCCAGATCATCAAGCCCGTTTTCTCGCAGGTCTATCTGTAGATGCGACAGAGCTTGAACCCTTGGCGCGAGAAGAGGCCTGGCAGACACATTCGGCCTCTTTTCATCGTGCTTGGCTCGATCTCGAAGAGAGGCAACTTTCAAAGATCCGTACGTGGATGCCCTCTACGCTGAACTACATCTATGAGGATCCTAGCCCTTTATTTTACACTTTCAGTGGTCCTGACTTTCTCTATGCGAATGCCTTTTACCCGAATGCCAGCACCTACATCTTATGCGGGCGTGAACCTGTTGGTACCTTACCGGATGTGGCCACGCTCAGCGACGGAGCGAGAGCGGGGGCACTGGCCAATCTGCGAACGGCACTGAATGCTATTTTGAGCTTCAGCTTTTTCATCACGGCCGACATGAAGAATGACCTCAGTCAAACGCAACTGAGTGGCACGATTCCGGTGTTGTATGTGTTTCTTTCGCGTGCAGGTTGCCGCATCACGAGCGCAGAATTGGTGAAGTTAGATGCCGCTGGGAATCTCACCACGGAGAAGTCTAAAACTCCAGGAGTGAAGATCCGCTTCATAGGCACCACTGGCAAAGAGCAGACCCTCTATTATTTTACCACGGACCTCTCTAATTGGGGCATCAAAACTAACCCTGCTTTCATCGAGTTCTGTAAAAAACAAGGTCAAGGAAATGGCTTTGTCAAAGCTGCCTCTTACTTAATGCACATGACAGAATTCAGCGATGTCCGCGATTTCCTCCTTAACAATACGCGCAACATCATCGAAGACGACAGCGGCATCCCCCTGAAATACTTTGCTGCTGATCAGTGGATGGTCAGTCTGTATGGAAACTACCCAGGCCCGATTGAGCTTTTTAAACAGCATTTCCAGACTGATTTGGATGCTGCCTTCAAAGCAGGGGCTTCAGGCGATCTACCTTTTGGCGTCGGCTACCAATGGAAGCCGGGCATCTCATCCCTCATCGTGAGTACCGCATTCCGCGCGGCTCCGAAGGCACAAGCGGTCGATGAATAAACAAGCTCATTTCGCTTTAGGCCAAGTATCATGCATTCATGGAGCATCGTTAGAGCCCCACAGCTAACAGAAGCCCGAAAAAACAAAAAACCCGTTCATTACTGAACGGGTTTTTTTAACAAACTCACTGGCGGAACGGACGGGACTTGAACCCGCAACCTCCAACGTGACAGGCTGGCGCTCTAACCAATTGAGCTACCGCTCCTTGCTTCGTGAGTGGGTAGAGATGTTACATGAGCTATGGGCTTTCGCAACTGAAAAAGGGTGTTTTTCGCATGCTTTTGTCTTTTTAATCAGCATCGACAAACAGACAGCGATACAGACCTTAATCTCACAACCATCGTTTCGCGGATGTATAACGTGAGCCATTTGATCAACAAAAAACCCATTCATTGCTGAACGGGTTTTTTACAAACTCACTGGCGGAACGGACGGGACTTGAACCCGCAACCTCCAACGTGACAGGCTGGCGCTCTAACCAATTGAGCTACCGCTCCTTGCTTCGTGAGTGGATAGCGATTCTAGATGCACGCAGCAGGTTGGCAACTTGAAAATGATCTTCTTTCGAAGATTGTTTTCATTTGGTTTCTGCCGCTACTTCCACCCCTACTTCGATGTCGTCAAAATAAATGGGCGTATTGGAATAAGGGGTGGCCCAAATACTGACTTTCCCCTGCCCTTTCAGCCCTTTATCCGTATGTTTGATCTGTGCCTCAGCAGGCTCCGCAGCATCCGTAGCCCAGGTCTTACCCGTGATGGCCCATTCTTCGCCGGTTTTCCTCACTTCCAGCTTCATCCACAGCCAGGCATCACTCTTCCAGATAAAGGGTATGCTGGCCAGCGTTTCATCGCTCTTGACCAACTCCAGTGTCTTCTTCGGCGCATTGACGAGCAGCCGATAGCCGCTCATGCCGTGAACAGCGATACCGAAGCGAGGATTGCTTCGCCCCTGCTTGCTGGCAAAGACCTTGGTCTTGATCACCGAATCACCTGCCGCAGACACTGCAAACTGGGCACTGGCATCCACCAGATTATCTGGAGAAATCATGACGGCTTTATTGCCATCTTTCGCAGCGATTTTGATCGTACCATCCACCACGAAAACCTCTTTCGGAGGATCCCCTTCCGACCAATCGTCAGCCGTGAAGGTGAAGGTTTTCAAGTCGGCGCTGTAAGCTTGGGAAAGCAGCAGCAGTGATGAGGCGAGGAGGGCAGGCGTTTTCATCATGGCAGGGGATGAGCCAAACTGGATTAACGAAGAGGTTCTTTCAAAAGAGCCAGGGCTTCCAGTGCCGAGACATCTTCATGCACAACCGCAGAAAGACTGCGCGCAATCGCTGCGGGGTTCTGATGCTGCCAGACATTGCGCCCGATGGCGACACCAGAGGCTCCAGCTTCCATGGCATCTTCCGTCATTTTCAAAAGTGCCGCATCGTCATTGAGAGAAGCACCACCCAGAATAATCACGGGGATCCAGACCTGATCCACCACTTTGCGAAAGTCACCCGGTTTGCAATCAATCGGATAGGGTACCTTGACGACATCTGCCCCCAGTTCTGCGGCGAGGCGAGCGGCAAAAGCCACATTTTCCAGCGTGTATTTATCCGTCTGGCCCAGGCCATAAGGCAGAGCCTCAATGATGACCGGAATATCCAGATCCATGCTGCTGCGGATGATGTCTGCGCACTCCTGAAAATTGATGCGCTCACTGATGGAGTTAGGATAAAGCATGTTCATCACCGCATTGGCTCCCACGGCTTCCGCTTCCTCCACTCCATAGACATTGATGCTGCCTGCGCCATCGCCAGTGATCCGCGTATTGTAAACATCCGTGCGCAGGCAAATGCCTTTGCCAGCCATGGAGTCGGCCGCACGCATCGCCACGCCGAGGTTCATGACATAACCGTCCACGTAGGGGCTCACGGAATCAATCAGAGCGAATGGATTCTCCATGCCCGGCACCGGGATGGCCACAGCGTGGTCAATCGGGAGAATGACGGTCTTGCCGTCACGGAAGAAGATTTCAAGATTTTCTTGGCGGTTCATAACGAGACCTTACGGATGGCGGCGGATGCGTGGGGTGTAAAGTGAGGAAACGAGCGCCAAGCCCCGACTTTGAACAGGAGCCGGTTTGGGAAAAACAGAGTCCCTTTCATTCTTTCTTCAATTCCAAGAATACTCACACGGCCGTGGCTAAATGCCGTTTTACGCGGATAAGAGAGTCAAAGCTTTGTTTCATCCACCCCATGCCACCTCCTGAACCTTTCTCCGCCTTCATGGCTCGCGCACTGTATGATCCAGTGAAAGGTTATTATTCGAGACAGATCCGGACAGTGGGAGCCCGGGGGGATTTCTCCACCACGGCGACTCTTTCTCCTGTTCTCGGCCAATCCATTGCAAAGTGGTTAAAAGAGGAAGCTGCGCTACAACCACAGGTTCGGCAAGTGATCGAAATCGGTGCAGGCAGCGGGGTGCTGATGGCTGGAGTAAAAAAGAGTCTGGGCTGGTGGCAGCGTCGCCGGTTTCAGTGGCACATCGTGGAGACATCTCCAGTTTTGCAAAAACAACAGATGGCACTCTTGGGCAAATCCGTGACTTGGCATCAGGATCTTAAAGATGCTCTCCACGCATGCGGAGGGCAGGCCTTCATCTATCACAATGAACTGCTCGATGCTTTCCCAGCCACGCTGCTGCAAAATCACGAAGATTCCTGGCAGGAAGTCCACCTGGATGAAAAAGGTCGTGAAGTTTTACAACCACTCAGTTGGGATGCCCACCAAAGATCGCTATTTCACGTTTTCGGTGCCTGGCCCACCCGTGCAAAAGCTCAACGCGTGGAAGTGCATGAATCCGTACGACGATGGCTCCAACATTGGGCTCCGGCTTGGAAAAGTGGAGCCATGCTGACAGTGGACTATGGCGGCCTCTTCCCTGCCCTCTACCATCGGCGGCCCGCTGGTACTCTGAGAGCCTATCTACATCAGCATCGGCTAGAAGGTCTCGCCGTGTATCAAAACCCAGGTCGCCAAGATATTACCGCTGATGTCAACTTTAGCGACTTCCGCCTCTGGGCCCAAGAGCTAGGATGGCAAGAAAGCAGCTATGGGACCCAAGCGGACTTCATTCATCATCACCTAAAGAATTTAAACCCAGACACCCGAACAACCTTCATTTTAGAGAAAGACGGAGCAGGCTCAGCCTTTAAACATGTCGTTCATCGAGTAGGCTCATCGTGCCAGTAAAATGCTTTAGTTTAAACTCTCGGTTAGGCGTTTCAAAAGATAGTCCATGGTTTGCTGCGCAAAGCAGCACCCATAAAAAGGCACGCTGAAACGTATGTTGTAGCGGAAGACCCTGTATTTCCCCATTTTTCTCTTTTTACTTTATGCAATTCCCCATTCAGCTCTCTTGGCTGACCCTTGGCATTTGGTTGACTGCCTGCTCTCCCGCGGAAACCAAAGGAGGTAACTCTGGCCGTAAACCGACAGCAGCCATTCCCGTTGTTGTGGCTACTGTGGAGCAAAAAGAAGTCCCCCTCCAATTGCAGGCCATCGGCAATGTGCGGGCCAAATCCACCGTCGCAGTGAAAGCCCGCGTCACGGGCCAGATCTCCGAAGTTAATTTTACCGAAGGTCAGGATGTGAAAAAGGGCGATGTGCTGGCCAAGATAGACCCCGCACCGTTTGCCGTCGTGCTCGCTCAGGCAAAAGCCAAGCTGGCGCAGGCAACAACTCAGGCAGAGATCGCCAAACGCCAATCGGACCGGTATGCCAATCTTTCTCAAAGCGGAGGTGTCTCAAAGGACGAAGTGGACAACTTTAAAAGCACAGCCGATGCCGCCCGTTCCAATCAGGAAGCCGCAGCCGCAGCCGTGAAAGAGGCAGAACTCCAACTCAGCTTTTGCGATGTTGTTTCGCCCATCACAGGTCGTGCAGGTCGGCGAGTCGTGGATGCAGGAAATGTGGTGAAGGCAGATGAGACGGATCTGGTAGTGATCAATCAACTCCGGCCTATCGAGGTCATCTTTGCCGTCCCAGAACAGCATTTCGCGGACATCCAGACTTATATGAAACGTGGCGATTTGAAGGTCACTATCGCGCCCAGTGGCAGCGCCGCTCAGCAAATCCAAGGTCTGCTTTCCTTTGTCGATAACGCCATTAAACCAGCCACCGGCACGCTTGAAGTGAAAGCGACCATGCCTAACGAGGACCTCGCTCTATGGCCAGGGCAGTATGGCGAAGTTGCCCTGACCTTAACCACTCAGCCCAATGCGATCGTCGTCCCCGCCACCGCCGTCCAGACTGGGCAAAAAGGACAATATGTTTTTGTCGTCAAGGACGATAGCCATGTAGATCTGCGAGAGGTGGATCTGGAAAGAACCGTCGGAACCGAAGCCATCATCCGCACCGGTTTAAAAGCCGGTGAAGTGGTCGTCATTGATGGGCAGTTGCGGCTGACTCCAGACAGCAAGGTAGAGATCAAGCCTCCTGTCGGAATGCCACCTGTGATTAAACCGGAAAATGGCAAAATCTCTCAGGCAGCTCCTAAAATCCCATGACGCCCGAACGCTGCATTCACCGGCCTGTCATGACCACGCTGATCATGGCAGGCATCTTGGCCTTTGGTTTACTGGCATTCCAGAAACTGCCTGTTAATGACCTGCCCAACGTCGATTTCCCTACCCTCTCAGTTTCCGCAACTCTGCCAGGCGCAAACCCCGAAACGATGGCGGCCTCCGTGGCAACGCCTCTGGAAAAACAGTTTTCCTCGATCGCAGGCATTGATTCCATGAGCAGCAGCAGTGCTCTGGGCAATACCAGCATTACCATTCAATTTAACTTGGATCGCGACATTGATGGCGCGGCTCTGGATGTGCAATCCGCCATCTCCGCCGCCCAACGTTACCTGCCGGATGACATGCCTAGCCCGCCTTCTTTCCGCAAGGTGAACCCCGCAGATTTCCCGGTACTGATCTTACAACTTAGCTCTGCAACACTACCCATCTCAACGGTGGACGAATA
The DNA here is from genome assembly GCF_014203045.1 of Prosthecobacter dejongeii. Classification (NCBI taxonomy): domain Bacteria; kingdom Pseudomonadati; phylum Verrucomicrobiota; class Verrucomicrobiia; order Verrucomicrobiales; family Verrucomicrobiaceae; genus Prosthecobacter; species Prosthecobacter dejongeii. The sequence continues at coordinate 54,789 of NZ_JACHIF010000007.1, read as the reverse complement.
CGCGCAAACAGCGCTCGGCCAGCGCATCAGTATGGTAGAAGGGGTGGCACAGGTGCGTGTCTTCGGATCCCAAAAATATGCCGTGCGCGTGCAGGCAGATCCCTTAAAATTAGCTTCTCGAGGCATCAGTCTGGATGAAGTTCGCGATGCAATCGCCGCAGGTAATAGCAATCTGCCAGCCGGTGTTTTGCAGGGCCAGGAGCAAAACTTCACCCTCCAAACAAGCGGCAAACTTTCCACCGCCGCCGCCTTCCGTCCACTGATCATCGCCTATCGGGACGGTGCACCCGTGAGGCTGGATCAAGTGGCGAATGTGCTCGATAGCGTGGAGGAAGATCAAATCGCGAATTGGTCGGGCGATGGCTCACGTTCCATCCTGCTCGCCGTGCAACGGCAACCGGGAGCGAACACGGTGGAAGTAGTGGATTCCATCAAAAAACTGCTGCCCTCCGTGAATGCCCAAATGCCTGCGGCCATGGAACTGAGTGTACTCATTGACCGATCTCAAGCCATTCGTGAGTCGGTCCATGATGTGCAACTCACGCTCGTGCTCACCATTGGCCTCGTGATCGTGGTCATTTTTATGTTCTTGCGGAACTTCCGCGCCACGCTCATTCCCAGCATAGCTATTCCACTCTCTATCGTTGGCACATTTGCGGTGATGTATTTGCTGGGATTCAGCATGAACAATATTTCTCTCATGGCTTTGACGCTGAGTGTGGGATTCATCGTGGACGATGCCATCGTGGTACTGGAGAACATTGTCCGGCACATCGAGAAGGGCGAAACGGTGTGGGATGCGGCTTTGAAGGGCTCGCGCGAAATTGCCTTCACGGTCATTTCTATGACACTGTCCCTCGCTGCCGTCTTTTTACCCGTTCTTTTCATGGGCGGCATTCTCGGGCGATTGCTCAATGAATTTGCCGTCACCATTGGCGTGGCCATCCTGGTCTCCGGTTTTGTTTCGCTGACTCTGACCCCCATGCTTTGCAGTCGCTTCCTGAAACCACATGTACAGGAAAAAAAACATGGCTGGTTTTATCGAGTCACTGAGCGCTTTTTTAACGGCCTCCTGCACATGTATGATGTGACGCTCAAATTCACTCTGCGTCACCGGTTTAGCATGATGCTAGTCACACTCGGCACGGTGGTAGGCACCGCTTGGCTGTTCATGCACTTGCCCAAAGGGTTCATCCCCACAGAAGACACAGGGCAGATCCAAGTCGTTACAGAGGGTGCTCAAGATGCCTCTTTTGAAACCATGTCGCGCCATCAACAAGCAGTGGCAGCCGTGCTAGCGCGCAATCCTCACATTGCCTCATTTAGCTCCAGTGTTGGAGCCAGCGGACCTAGTTCGACAGCGAACAGCGGACGCATGTTCGTTAGCCTAAAACCCCGCAATGAACGACCGAGTGCACAGGCCATTGTGGACCAGTTACGCCCCCAGTTAGCTGCCATCCCAGGGATTCGCGCTTTTCCTCAGGTACCCGCTACCATTCGCATCGGCGGTCGCAGCACCAAAAGTCCTTACCAGTTCACGCTTATCGGGGTGGATATCAAACAACTCTTCGAAGTAGCGCCTAAAGTCGAAGCCACCATGGCAGCGCTGCCTGAGCTGGCTGATGTGACCAGTGACCTACTCATCACCAGTCCGCAGGTGTTTGTGGAGGTGAACCGCAATAAGGCCTCATCTTTAGGCCTAACGGCCACCCAGGTGGAAAGCGCACTGTATGATGCCTATGGCTCCCGTCAGGTATCCTCCATCTATACACCGACTAACCAATATTATGTCATTCTCGAGGTGGATCCGAAATACAGAGCGGACATGGCCTCCCTGGCCCAGCTTTACCTGCGCAGCAGCACAGGAGAACTGGTGCCTCTAGGAAGCGTGGCTGAAATCACCCGCACCGTAGGCCCTCTCACAGTCACTCATTCAGGCCAGTTACCCAGTGTGACGGTGAGTTTTGCCACGAAACCAGGTATCTCCATCGGACAAGCGGTGGATGCGATCAATCGCGCGGTGGACCAGCAACTCCCGGCCGGAATCAGCACGGCCTTCCAAGGAGAAGCTCAAGCATTCCAGTCCTCCCTCGATGGTCTCGGCCTCTTACTCGTCATGGCCGTGGTGGTCATTTATCTTGTGCTGGGCATTCTCTATGAAAGTTTCATTCACCCGCTCACCATTCTCTCAGGCTTGCCGTCAGCAGGTGTCGGAGCCTTGCTCACTCTTTGGTTCTTTGGTTATGAACTGAATCTGTACGGCTTTGTGGGCGTGCTGATGCTCATCGGCATCGTCAAGAAGAACGCCATCATGATGATTGACTTCGCCCTGGAGGCTGAAAGGCATGAGGGCAAGACACCTTCGGAAGCCATCTACGAAGCCTGTTTGGTGCGCTTTCGCCCCATCATGATGACTACCTTCGCCGCCATCATGGGTGCCTTGCCGATTGCACTAGGCTGGGGAGCAGGCGCTGAAGCACGTCGCCCGCTAGGCCTCGCCGTGGTGGGTGGTTTGCTACTCTCCCAGTTGCTCACCCTTTACATCACGCCTGTTTTTTACATCTACATGGAGAAACTCAGTCTGCTGTTTCGACGAAACAAAAAGTCGACATTGAAAGAGGTCATCACCGCTTCACCAACACCTGCCTAGGTGGCTACAAAAGCGCCATTGTTTTGGCTGTTGCACCTTCATGCATCGCGAGTACCTCATGGCCATTGTCACCTAGTTTTTGACATAACGCTTCATCCTTGAGCAGTGCATCTAACCGCGGCTCTAGTGTCACTACATCGGCAACCTGAATGGCTCCATTTCTGGTCAGCAGCAGATCGACGAGCGCTTGGAAGTTTTCCATGTGCGGGCCAAACAAAACAGGCTTGCGCGCCATGACGGCTTCAGCCGGGTTCTGACCACCTGTCGCCAAAAAGCTCTTCCCTACGACCACTATCGTAGCCAGTGCCTGCCACGCCCGCAGCTCTCCCGTGGTATCAATAAGCAAGTCCAGTGAAGAAGACTGCACCTGGCTACGTCTTTGTGGATGGAGACCTAAGTCACGAAGCTCTTCCAGCAAAGAGGCTGTGCGCTCCACATGCCGAGGCACGATGAGCAAGGCCAGTGTGGGATGCTTTTGACGGAGACGTTGGGTCATTTTCGCCAGCAGGACTTCCTCCCCTGGATGCGTGCTTGCCAGAAGGAGAATAGGCTGTTGCGGGGTGATCCCCGCTTGTCCTAAAACTTCCCGCAGGGACTGCACTTGAACCGGATCAGGAGCCGCTCCCTGTGGGTCAAACTTGATGCTACCTGTATGATGCACACGATCAACGGTAAGTCCCAACCCTGCCCAGCGCTGCACATCCTCAGGCTCCTGCACCATTACCTGATGCAGCATGGAAAACACCGGCCGGATGATGAAACGAAGCTGTCGATAGCGCCGCTCCGAACGAGGTGACAGACGTGCATTGATCAATGATACAGGAATGTGCAAACCCACGGCAGAGGCCACCAGATTCGGCCACACCTCGGCCTCCACCAAAACCAATTGAGATGGAGCCAACTCCTCTAAAAAACGAGCGCCCACAGCAGGTAAATCTAGGGGCGAATAAAGCACGACTACATGGCCTAACTGCCGCGCTGCAAACTCTGCCGCCAATGCGTATCCAGTAGGGGTGGTGGTAGTCAGTACAATACCTACCTGTGGCCTCTCACGTCGAATCAGGGCCATGAGCTTCGTCGCAATCCCCACTTCACCCACACTGACGGCATGGATCCATAGCCGATTCTGACCTGTGGGCAGGGCAGCGAGAGTCCGCTTTTGTTCAGTCGAAAAGAAACCTAACCTTTGCACTAGATCCCGCCAATGACCACCGCGTTGGCGCATCTTTCGAACGGCTCCCGGCAGCATGCAAAGCACACCGATAGGGAGTAACAGGTTATAAAGGCAAAGGCTGAAATTTTTGGACATGCAAAGGGACGACCCGGTCTCAATCAAAGGCAAAAACTGGGTGGCCAATTCCATGCCATCGCCCAGCGCAGACGCTACCGCTTTCTCAACCAGAGAATGCGCGTGCCACCATATTCTCGATCCCGCACCATCTCCCAGGGGCCCCATTCCACTGGTGCATTTTTTGTGACCCGGCATTCTAGAATGAGGCTTCCGCCTGGGACTATCACCGTCTGCAGCTCAGGAAAAAGAGCCAGCTTCATGCTGAGATCTTCCTCGCCCAACTGATGCGCATACGGAGGATCTGCAAAGACGAGGTCGAACATCGTCGTTCCAGCCATTTGCGATAGAACCTTGAAGACATCCCCTTGTTTTACCGAGGCCCCTTCGAGGCGGGTTTTGGCAATGTTTTTTCGAATGACCTCACAGGCGGCACGATCTTGCTCAATGAGTTGCGCACTGACCGCCCCCCGGCTGAGGCATTCCAAGCCCAGCGCCCCAGAACCTGCAAACAAATCAAGCACACGAGCTCCGTCCACCAACTCTCCCAGCATATTAAAAATGGCCTGCTTCACCCGGTCCTGCGTAGGACGGGTGACGTTTTTGGGAACGTCCAGGGGGATGCCCCCAGCACTGCCTGAAATGAGCCGCATGTGTGACGCTAGCGAGGATGCCCCCCTTTGTCGAGTCTGGGCCTTATCTCAGTTAATGGGCACTCCTGCACGCAGGCCATATTGATGCATCCACCAATCGAGACGTTCGGTATCCGAGGGTTCCCCCTTAAAGCCGCGCTTCTTCCAGACGCGAAGGTAATCCTGCTTTTTTGCCTTCTGAATGTCCATCAAAGAAGGCTCTGTGGAAGCAGCAGGTAATCCTCCCAAATCCCCAGTAATCTTGATCCAAGAATCCAACGCTGATTTTAGTTTTTGCACATCATTGGCCATCTGTCTCTCACGAACCACATTGACCAGACCTGCAGGATCTGCCTTCAAATCATAAAGCTCTAAGGGCTCACGTTGGAGTGATAGATAACGATCTTGGAGAGGAGTCAGTCCACCACTCCTGTGCAGTTCTCGAATCAAAACCATGCCCGGATATCCTGCCTCTTTATAGCTGGACCAATTAAGGCGGGATATTTCAGGGTGAAAATTTTCTACCATCAAAAACCCCGGGCTGATAACAGCCCGGATACGATCTTCTGCATCTCCACAACGGTCACGCGCTGCAAAGATCTGGTCTCGATCTGGAAAAGGCCCTTTGAGCATTGGTCGCCCCTGCATCCACTCAGGGATCGAACAGCCTGCGAGAGAAAGCATCGTGGGCGCCAAATCGATAAGACTCACCAAACGCTCCTCCACATTCCCAGCTTGCACACTCGGTCCTCGGATAAGCAGAGGGACCTGCAAACCCTCGATGCTTAACCACTGCTTTCCCCAAGGCATAGGGCGACCATGATCTGCAAAAAACATGATGATGGTTTCGTCCAAAACACCTTCCTTTTCGAGCTGATCTAAAATAGCCCCGACTCGCCGATCCACGACTTCAACACTCCGCAAGTATGCATACCAATCCCGCCTCATCAGCTTATGGTCCGGATAATTTGAAGGAAGCTTGATCAGCTTCAGAGCATTTTCATCGTAGCTTGCGGGGATAGGAAACGGGCGATGCGGTTCAGAGATCTGGAACTGGGCAAAGAAAGGTTGTCCAGAACTGCGTTGTCTCCAGTCCACACCATCGTACATTTCAGAGGGGTCATGAGCGAAATTGTAGTGCGTTTTAGCTTTCGTTTTGGACTTCTCTCCACCGGGGGCCACGGCATTCGTCACAAACCAACCCGCCTGCCGCAGCAAAGCCGGAAGATGTTGATAAGGAGCCGACAGAGGTTGTGGATTTTCCACATCATGAGCATGAAGACCTGTCGTGGTCTGGTAGGTGCCCAGGATAAAAGCCGAGCGCGATGCACTGCAAACCGGTGCGGAGGCATAAGCACGGGTGTAACGACGGCCTTCTCTGGCCAACCGATCAAGGTTGGGAGTTTTAACCCCAGCGGCTCCGTAGGCACCAATATCTGGCGACATATCATCGGCCACAATCCATACAAAGTTAGGTCCCACCGCTGACAGCATCTGTGCAGCCAGTCCAAATAAACCCAAGAGAAAGATCCGCATCATAGATGAGGATCAAACGAACTTCTTCATGGGATGTTGCAGGCTGTTCCACCAGTGGAAGAGCCTGCCAATCCATCCCCTCTGGGTTACGCGATCAGCGCCTTGACCACCTTGGCAGCTTCCACTCCTGTAAGTTTCTGGTCGAGACCTTGGAATTTGTAAGTGAAGCGATCACTATTATAGCCCAGCAAATGCAGCACCGTGGCATGAAAGTCGCGGATGTGGAGGGGGTCTTTGACGATGTTGTAGCTGAATTCGTCCGTCTCACCGTAGATAGCGCCGCCTTTAGAGCCCCCACCTGCCATCCACATCGTGAAACAACGAGGATGATGATCGCGCCCGTAATTTTCTTTGCTCAGGCCACCTTGGCTGTAAATAGTGCGCCCGAATTCGCCCCCCCAGATGATCAGCGTGTCCTCAAACATGCCGCGCTGCTTGAGATCCTCAATCAAGGCGTGGCAAGGCTGGTCAATGTCCTTGCACTGGCTAGGCATGCGGCCCCCCACGTTGCTGTGATGGTCCCAGTTATTGAGGTAAATTTGGGTAAAGCGAACGCCACGCTCGGCCAGACGGCGGGCCATGAGCACCCCATTGGCAAAAGTACCAGGTTTCTTCGCCTCATCGCCATACATCTTGAAGATGTGTTCCGGTTCTTTGGACAGATCGGTCAATTCCGGCACACTCGCCTGCATGCGGAAGGCCATTTCATACTGCTGGATACGGGTGTGCGTTTCAGGATCTCCTACCTGCCTGTAGTTCAGTTCATTGAGCGCGTTTAAACCCTCAATCGTGCGTTTGCGCACGCTGCTAGGCACACCGGGAGGGTTGTTGATAAAAAGAATGGGATCTCCCTTGCTTCGGAAAGACACGCCCGCATGCTCACCCGGAAGATAACCACTGGACCAAAGACGGGAGGAGATCGCCTGTTCCTGCTCACGATTTGTCGGCGTGGCGATGAGCACTACGAAATTAGGCAGGTTAGAGTTCACCGAGCCCAGTCCATATGAAGCCCAAGATCCCAAACAAGGACGCCCAGTGATCTGATTACCGGTCTGCATGGCACAGATGGCAGGCTCATGGTTGATAGCCTCCGTGTGCATGGAACGCATCCAGCAGATGTCATCAGCGTTTTTGGAGAGATGTGGCAGCAAATCAGAGTTCATCCACATGCCGCACTTGCCGTATTGAGCGAAGTTAAACTTCGAGGGCGCGATGGGAAATCGCGCTTGGCCGCTGGTCATGGTGGTGAGACGCTGGCCATTGCGAATGCTTGCTGGCAGATCCTTGTCATACCAGTCCTTCATGCCCGGTTTGTAGTCGAACAAATCCATCTGCGAAGGTCCCCCAACCATGTGCAGGTAGATCACTCGTTTAGCCTTGGGTGCCCAATGGGGGGAAACACTCCCCTGCCCAGCTAGGGCCTGGCTGCTCACCGCCTCGCCTAACAAAGAAGAAAGAGCCGCCGCACCCAAAGCATTTTTCCCGCGTGAGAAAAACTGGCGGCGTGTTTCAAAGGTATTCCATTCGTGAAGAAGGCTCATAGTCAGGAAAATCAGATCGTTATTTATTCAGCACTTCGTCCAGGTTCATGAGTTGGCTGGATACCATGGTCCAAGCCGCTAGTTCCGCCGGAGCTAGGTTTTCATCAGGTTTGGTTTCTCCCACGGCAATGAGGGCTCGGGCATCTTCAGGCGTTGCTTGATAGTGGCCACGAAGGTCATTCAAGCTAGATTGAAGAATGGCTACCTCCTGCGGTTTGAGTGGACGGCAAAGCAGACGCTGGGAAATGGCCGATAGCTTCTGGTGGTCATCTCCACCTCCTTTAAGAGCCTGCTGAGCCAAATTGCGAGAAGCCTCAATGAACTGGGGATCGTTCATGACCACAAGGGCTTGGAGAGGGGTATTGGTGCGATCGCGGCGAACACAACTCACTTCGCGACTGGGCGCATTGAAAACATCCAGATTGGCCGGTGGGGCCATACGTTTCCAAAAATTGTAAAGCGTACGTCGATACAGATTTTCTCCTTTATCCTGCACGTATTTTTCTGTCCCCATACCGACGACTTCCCAGACGTTTTCCGGCTGGTAAGGCAAGGTTCCTGGGCCACCCATTTTAGGGGAAAGTGAACTACTTGCCGCCAGGGCATAATCGCGGATCATTTCCGCATCCATACGGAAACGTGGGCCACGGCTGAGGTAGGCATTGTCGCGATCTTTTTCGATCTTTTCTGGAGTGATGATCGTGGCTTGCCGATAAGCGGCAGACGTGACGAGCATTTTGTAAAACCGCTTCACATCCCAACCACTTTCACGAAACTCCACGGCCAACCAATCAAGCAATTCTGGGTGCGTGGGGGCCGTACCCATGATGCCAAAATCCTCACTGGTAACCACGATCCCTCGACCAAAAAGCTCCTGCCACATGCGGTTCACTGTGACACGTGCCGTGAGCGTATTTTCTTCACTGACCAGCCACTGGGCAAGGCCTAACCGATTCTTCGGTGCATCTGCCTTCAGCTTGCCTAATGCCACAGGAACGGCTGCATCCACAGCCTCGCCTACTTGATCATACTGGCCACGCATCAAAATATTAGCCATGGCAGGCGTGTCCATTTTTTCTTCCTGGATGTGAGTTAGCGGACTCCGGGATTTGATCGCGGCCAATTCTGCCTCCAGTTTCACAGAGGCTTGATTAGCCATCTGGTACCCTGCATGACGAGTTACGAGGTAGTGCTCAAAAAGAGCCTCTTTTTGCTTCGGGCCACGTTTGGCTGAGGCCAGCATCAGACGCAGAGGGCCTACCTTGGAAATGGTCTGAATCTCCGTGGCCGAAAGCAGGCGATCATAGATGCGCACATCCTGCACGGATCCTTCATGGAACACCTGGACATGACTGCGCTGGCCGATGCGGGTAGGAGTCGCCGTCTTGATACTGCCTTTCAGAGCATTCGTATCAATCTTCATTTCTTGAGCCACGCCATCAATGAACAGCTTCACTCCCTGAGCCTTGCCACTGCCATCGTAAGTAACAAACACATGCTGCCATACCCCAGGTCGGATACTGGGTTTTTTCGTGCTGACTTTCAGGGCATCTTCGGGCCAAGAATTGACAATATGCACGGAGTAGGTGCGGTCATTTTGATACAGATCCCACCCCCGGTAGCCGCCCTTTTCATCCATGCGGGCCAGGATGCCCCCACTCATGCCTACCTTACCGGCACGCACCCAGGCACCATAACTAAAAGCTTGGTTTTTTTCAAAATCTCCCACATCACCGATTTCAAAAGTACCATTCGTCTTCATCACTGGCGCAGGTCCAATCTTACCGTCTGGCTTCCAAGAGACTTCACCCGTGGCCTTGAATTTTTTGGTAGCACCACAGGTGCCAATCACTTCACTGCCTACGCCTTCATTCAATGGCACGTGAGCAACCATTCCCTTCACTGGCACATCCTTGTCCAAATCTTCGGGCTTGGCGGAAGAGAGCCATTGGTCAAACTCACCCGAGGCTAGCTTGCGATTTTCTTCGAGCTTGGTTTTCGTTGCAGCAATTTCCACTGGCAGCGCATTCCAGCGTGGACGATCTTTGGCCTCAGGCAAAACTAAAATGGGGCCATTTCCATCCTTTACATTCCCGTCCTTTGGCTTCTGCGTCGTGTTGCGGAAGAAAGCGGCGAGAGAGTAATAATCCCGCTGAGAAATGGGATCGAACTTATGATCATGACATTGGGAGCAATTGGTGGTTAGGCCCATGTAAACCCAGCCGAGTGTTTGCACACGGTCAGATGCATAGTTGGCCAAGTTTTCTTCATCAATTGTCCCACCTTCATTCGTGGTGATATTGCAACGCTGGAATCCGGTAGCGATCAACTGTTCCTCCGTCGGTTGTGTCAAAAGGTCACCCGCGATTTGTTCGACCGTGAACTGATCGAAAGGTTGGTTTCGGTTAAAAGACTTCACCACCCAGTCACGGTAAGGCCACATCTCACGGGGTTTGTCAAAGTGCAGACCATGAGTATCTCCATAGCGCGCAGCATCCAACCAATAACGAGCACGGTGCTCACCATATTGAGGAGACTTCAAAAGCTCATCCACCAACTCATTGTACGCACTATCCGATAGACGATTGTCCGCAGACTTTTTCAAGTATCGCTCCACCAAAGCTGGTGCAGGCGGAAGCCCTGTGAGATCCAGAGTGACTCGACGAATGAGGGCATGGGCATCCGCTTCAGAGGCTGGCTGGAGACCGATCCCCTCCAACTTAGCAAGAACGAAACGATCCACCGGAGTTTTTACCCAAGCCGAATTTTTCACTTCTGGTGCTGGAACGCGCTCAGGCTTAATGAGTGACCAATGCGGCTGCCAAGGCGCCCCTTCCTCAATCCAGGTTTTAATCTTGGCGATCTGCTCCGGCTTCAATTCTTTGTGAGATTCCGGCGGTGGCATGATCTCATCTTCATCTTTAGAAAGAAGGCGCTGATAAAGGGGGCTTTCCTCAGGCTTGCCTTTCAGGACAGTGGGAGATTCACCTTCTTTGGCTGTAAAAAAGCCAGCTTCTGTATCCAGGCGCAGCCCCGCTTTGCGAGTGCCTGGGTCTGGACCATGACAATGAAAACACGCATCTGCGAGGATCGGGCGAATGTCTTGGTTGAATAAAATGCGCCCGGTATTGGCACCGAAAAGACTCCCTTGAAGGGCAATCAAGCCTAATGTGACATGGAGACGTACTAAAATCATTGTTAGCAAATTACGACGAAGTTTAAAAAAATCTTACTTCACGATGCGCGTTTTAACGCCTGGGCACACGCAGGAATCAAAATGGGCCAGACCTTGCTCAAAATATGCCAATAGAGGAGTAGCAGAGTCTCAGATGCCACTCACGCCATGATCTCCGGGATGGCTTTGCCAAAGTCTCTCTCCAAACGCTTGCGACCTGGTATCTCCAATCGGTGCGGATTAAGACCTAACAGATGAAGAATCGTCGCATGAACATCGGTGACGTAATGCGGATTTTCCGTGGCATGAAAGCCGAGTTCATCGGAGGCTCCGTGAATGGCCCCGCCCTTGATTCCCCCACCTGCCATCCAGATGCTAAAAGCAAAGGGATGATGATCCCGACCATCGCTTCCCTGAGTGCCAGGAGTGCGACCAAACTCGGTTGCGAAGACGACGAGAGTGTCCTCTAACATGCCGCGTTGTTTGAGATCTTTGAGCAGCCCCGCAATGGGTTTATCCACTTGCTCAGCAAGTTTTGAGTGACTGCCGCGAAGACCTGAATGCGAATCCCAAGCTCCGGCGGCTCCATCTCCATGCTGGATCTGAATGAATCTGACCCCACGCTCCGCCAGACGCCGTGCCACAAGAAGCTGGCGAGCAAAGGGCTCCGTTGCTTTTTGATCCAAACCATACAGGCGCTGCGTCTCCATACTCTCAGCCTCTAGGTTGAGAGTCTCTGGCACTGCCGTCTGCATGCGAAAAGCCAACTCATAACTTTTCATTCGTGCCTGCAAAGCACGATCTCCAGGATACTTCTCAGCGGTCAACCGATTCAACTGATGAACGAGGCTAAACTGAGCAGCTTGTTCATGGGCAGCCATCTCAGCTTCAGGTTTAGCAAAGGAAAGTGGGTTTTTAGGATCCACCTTCAGATTCACCGCATCGTATGCAGGCCCCAAATAATGGCCGTCCCGAGTATCAAAATAGCGTGGTCCCATGTTGATGAAGGAGGGTAAGTCCTCCGTCATCGCTCCCAGGCCATAATTGACCCAGGCTCCCAGCGTCGGCACACGCGGTTCCAGCATATGACGACCACTGGCAAACTGCACCTGTGCACCATGATTGTTATCCGTGGTCCACATACTGCGGATAAAAGCAATCTCATCTGCACAAGACCCAATATGCGGAAACCAGTCACTGATCTCCACCCCACATTGGCCATAGCGCTTATAGCCTGTCTGCATTGGATAGATGAGGTTGCGTTGCTGTCCATTCGCATCATTCACCACCACGACTCGCACATTCTTCAGCTTATCCGGATTGAGCACTTCTTTAAAAGGAGTAGCCTCAATACTTTTGCCGGCATAACGATTCAGCATGGGTTTGGGGTCAAAACTTTCCATATGGCTGACGCCACCCCGCATAAATAGCCAGATCACCCGCTTAGCCTTAGGCGCATGCATAGGAAACCCATCTGGAGGCGTCCAGAGGCCGCCCCCTTGCGCCTCTTGGGCCATCATCGCTTGTAAAGCAATCCCTGTTAGACCCAGCCCAAGCTGCCCCAAGAAATCACGGCGATTCGGCACTGAGTTCACCGGCAATAGGTCACCTCTTTTCATCGCAAAGTAACAAAGTCGTTATGATTAAACAAGGCTTGAAGAAATAGCTCTCTGCGCAAACTCGATAAAGACTCAAGACATGTTTTTTGTTCTCCGTCATCGGGTTGGCGCCCTAACACCCTAACAAACGCTTCACGAATAAAATCGCGGTCATCTAGCCCTGCTAATTTCTGCATCAGCGCCGTCGCGCAATCGTGAGATAGCTGGCTATTGGCCAAAGCCAGTGCCTGCTGTGGCACGATGCTTTCTTCCCGCCGATAACAGTCCAGCACATTAGCGTTATCAAACATAGCTAGGAAACGATGCTCAGTATCAGCCGTTTGATTGAAGTAAAGTGAGCGCCTACAACTCGTCTCCATTGTCACAGGATCCAGCGTTGCTCCACCCTGAGAAAAATCTAGTTTTCCAGCCAGACTGAGAAGGCTATCTCGAATGACTTGGGACTCCATTCGACGAGGATTCATCCGCCAATAGCAGGTGTTATCAGGATCCTTCTCTACAGTTTTCGCAGCAACACCGACCGAGGACGAACTCCGTGCATACAGCTCTGACAATACCATTTCACGATGTAACTGCTTGAGGCTCCACCCACGATCCATCAAGCGAACGGCCAATGTATCCAAGACGTCTTGATGCAAAGGCTTAGAGCTGCGGCGACCAAAATCACTCACATCTGCCACTAACGCACTGCCAAAATGACGTAACCAGACATGGTTTACTAGCACCCGAGCCGTCAGCGGATTTTGTGGGCTAGCGATCCAACGCCCCAACGCTAATCGCCGCCCTGAACTCGATTCAGGATATGTTTGAACCTCCTTGTTTTTGGGATCGTCGGGGCCTTCCTGCGCTTTCAGCGTGGCATGGATCGGGGCATACACCACACCTGGGTTAGCGACCCTCTCCTGGGCCTTTTTGAGTTCGGCACGAGCAGCATCCAATCTCTTCATTGCCGCAGTCTTCTTTTGATTATCCTTGTGTATCAGTGAAGGGTCATTTTCCGCTTTGATTAAAAACTGCTCTGCAATGGCTAACTGAAAATTTGCATCAGCTAGAGCCGCTTCCGCAGCAAGCTTTTTGTTAGTGGGCGAAGATTCTGCGGCATGCACAGCACGCAACATGACGGGGCGGGCCTCCGCTACAGCCAGCGTCTTCTCTGCCAGAATTTTGAAGGCAGGTTTAGCTGATTTCATATTTCGAGTAGCCCCTACCAATTCCAAATTCGCCTGACTCAAGTGATCCTGAAGCACGAAGGGTAACAAAGCTGGTCTCACTGAATTGATGGGCAATGCCTGCGAGACTGGCTGATACTGCGAGCCGCCAAGAATTTTGGGAACGCCCGGCCGTTGAACGACCGAGCGGTCTTCATTTTTCTCATCACCTCGCACATGTCGGTAAGTGGGACGATCCAGATGCAAATCAAAGACACGAGGAAGCCCATTTCTTTCCAGATCAATTTCCCCCGGCCAGGGATCTAGGCGCACATGCATAGGCTCAAACACAGCCCTCAGGCGATAATATTCGCCATGTTCAATCGGGTCATACTTATGATCATGGCACTTCACACATTGCATAGTTAGGCCGAGAAAGGAACGGCAGGTATGCTCCACCGTTTCATCCAACCATGTCGTTCGATTGAATAGGTAGTAGCTGCGTGCTAAAAAGCCTGTGGCGCGCAGATTATCACGATCATCAGGAGCAAGTTCATCAGCTGCTAGCATCTGAATGATCATCTCATCATAGCCTTTATCAGCATTCAGAGATTCGATGATCCAGTCGCGCCAATGCCAAAGATGCTTCTGGCTGTGTCGGAGCTGATTCCCCAAACCATACCAATCGCTGTAACGCCAGATATCCATGAAGTGGCGCCCCCAACGCTCACCATACTGAGGGGAGGCCAGGAGTTGATCTACCACTTTCATACGTGCGGCTCCGCCTGGTTTATCTTGTTGTATGAAAGCCTCTATTTGACTCGGTGTCGGGGGCAGACCGATGAGATCTAGGTAAACACGCCGCAACCAGATCTCTGGGGATGCAGACGCCTGTGGCTTTATATCCAGAGAACGTAGGCGCTCAGAGATTAAGGCATCTAAAGAGGCTCCTGCAGATAAAGGCAAATGATAAGCCCAGTGCTGACCAGGATCCATTTCAGGTTCCTCATCCACGGGGCCGGGAGCTCCCGCAAGAATCCAGCTTTGAAGCAACTCAACCTGCTGCGCGGTCAAGGCGGCACCTTCCCCCTCTGGCGGCATCCGCTCATGAAGGTCTTGGGTCGTCACACGTTCCAAAATCAAAGCATGATCTCGGGCAACCGCATTGCCTTCATCCCCTCCCTTTTTCATCAAAGCCACGGTATCTATACGCAGCCCGGCTTTTTGTTTTAAAGCGCCATGGCAGGCATAACAACGCTCCTGCAACAGGGGCTTGATGTCCTTGAGGTAATCGACTTCAGCGGGAGTCGCAGAAAATGTGCAAAGACCTATCAAAGCAGCGAACCTTTTGGATATGTGCGCCAGAGCAGAAAAATTCACCTAACAACTACGCTAAAGATTGGCTACTTTTTGCGCAAGGGCATCAAAAATAACCAAGACTCGAAATGGGACTTTCCTGCCCAACAATTGATACTGTTGTGCTGAAATGACAGCCCAATCGCCGTCTCGGCACGACCACTGCTTATAATTGGTTAATCCCCCCGGACATTGACATCAAAGAACAGCCTTCTGCTGCTCATGGATGTCCACGGACTCAATGCCGGAAGGAATCTAGCTAACCATGAAAATACCCCTGTTTTTTTTGAGCCTCCTGCTCCTGGTGCCTTCCTCGGTCGCTCAGACATTCACTTTCGATGGCGACCTAGGAACGGCAGGTATTCAAAATGGCAGTGGCACCTGGAGCACCAATGCGACGATGCCTGCGAATTTACGTTGGTTCAAAGATGATGCCTACTCAGCCTGGGATAATAGTGGCTCAGCCATCGCTGAATTTGGCAATACAAGCAGCACCACAGGAGGAACCCTCACCGTGGATGGGGAAATCAAAGTGGCAGGCATGAATTTCAATTCCTTAGGCGCCCCGATCGGCTCCACCGCTTATGGCTTTACAGGTGGGACTTTGAATGTCGGCAATGGCAGCATTATCAACATCGCCAATGCAGCCTCTGGCGGCAGTCTCGGTGGGCAGTGGATCACCTTCACCTCACTATTAAAGGGGAGTAATCTCACCTTCCAAAAATCAGCAGGTTCCACCATCGCTTTCATCCGCCTCAGTTCTATCAATACCGAGCTTACGGGGACATTGACTTTAAAGAGTGCCGTGGGTGCGACGAGCGGCATTTACGCCAGCGTGGGCAGTCCCACCTACATTAGCAATCTGAGCAGCATTGATGTCCAGTCAGGCTCCGTGTTTAATCCTACGGGTGGGGGAAATTACGCTGTGCCAGTTACCTTAAGCGGGGCGGGGGCCTCCAACTATGGAGCCATTCGTGTAGATGCCTCTGGAAGCACCTTCAGTGGTGCGTTGACATTGAGTGGGGATGCTCGCTTTCACACCCACATCAATACCGTGAATACAGCCATCTCATCGGGCATTGGCGAAATTGGAGGCAGTTGGGCCTTCACCCGTACCGCCGCTACCCCGACTAATGCGGCCCTCCCCCTTACCACCACCTACAGCGGCATTAGCACTTACACCGGAGCTACCATTCTAGGGCGAGTGACCAATATCATCAGCACCACTGAAACCAGCGGCACTGAAGGTGGAGTCAACGTATTGGACTTTGCCACAACAACGGCACCTGTGAGCAACATGCTCTACAACAACCGCGCAGCAGGTGCCCTTCAACTCATCGGCGGGCTCACCGTTCCTACTGTCCTTAGGCTCAATGGAGCTGCCGCGAAAACAAACTCCCAAAACTTCAGCGGAGTCAGCGTGCAACAAAGTGCGACAGCTATTACCGCAGTGTCGGGTTTTGGTGGCAGCATGAATCTGGACATGGGTGCGATCAGCCGCACCGGCAATGGTGTGCTTGCCATTACAGGCCCTCTTTCAGGTCAAATTAAAGGCCAAATAGGTGGTAATAATGAGGGCCTCATTGGCACCTGGGCCACCTACAGCAGTTCAGACGGAAAAGTGGGTGGTTGGGCAGGCCTAACAGGAGGTGTCGTCGGTCTATTCAGTGGAAATCTCGGTTATCAGGAAGGACTGACGGTGACGAACTTGCCTGGATACTCCACCGTGTCTCACTTACAGCTCACTTCAGCATCCACAAATGCAGTGCTTTTTGACAATGGCACGACGGATGTAAATACCATCTCCATGACGGATACAGTTCAAGCTCGCACCCTTGATCTCGCCGGTAAAACCTTGCGATTGGGCGCCGCAGGTGGGCTACAAATCTTGCAAGGGGCTCAAAGTCTAACGATGGGAGCCCCCTCAGATGGGAGCATTTTGACAGCAGGAGGAGCGATCAACACGATCGGCCAAATCATGCTAACGAATATGTCCAGCAACCAACCGCTGACCCTCCATTCCAGCATCACCAACAATGGCACAGCCGCAGTAAGCCTGAATCTCAATGGCACAGGTCGTATCGTGCTGACAGGAAACAACACATTCACGGGCATAGTCGCCCTCCAAAGCGGGGTATTGGAAGTGCGGAGCGCCCAGGCTCTCGGCGCAGCAGGTGCCGTAGGAGTGACCAAAATCATGGCAGGTGCTTCCTTGAATCTTTCTGGTGATATCACTCTGGGAGAAACCATTCAGGCGAATGGCCATGGCATCACCTCTGACGGAGCCATCCGCAACCTCAGTGGTATCAATACCATCACGGCTGCGGTGCGCATCCAGTCCAGCACTCGATTCACATCGGATAGCGGCACCCTAATTTTGGCGGGAGGCATCACGGCTCAAAGCAGCGCCACAGGTTACACCTTCTCTGGCAGCGGTGACAGCGAGGTAAGAGGCGCGATCTCAGCCACCAGCGGGCTGCTCACTAAAGAAGGCAGTGGCACATTGACCCTCATCGGAGCTAGCAACGCAACAGGCATCACCACCGTCAACAATGGGGCCTTGCATCTCAACTTCAATGGAACCGGTGCCCCCGCCACAAACATCCTCTACAATGGGGCCACGCTAAGTAGCACCGTTGGGACATTGATCCTCGGTGGAGGGGCTTTTCGCACAACAGGCAAAGCAGACAGTGTCAGCAGTCAAGCTTTAGGCACACTCACTCTGAACAGTGGGTATTCGCGTATCACGTCCACCTCCAGTGGTGGCGGGAGTATGGACATCACCTTTGGGGCCATTACCAGGAATCTGGGTGCCACCTTGCGTTTTGATCTCCCGGCCAGCGGCAGCATCAAAACCACAGGAGGCACAAACAACGCCCTGCTCACCAGCACCGGCGGTGGCGCCTATGCCACCGTGGGGGCGGATGACTGGGCAGCTACCACCACGGCAGTCTCTACCCTGCGGAATATTGTGGGCCTATCCAGCATCACCGGTTACACAGCCAGCACAGCCTCGACGTTAAGTGGCAATGCAGACATCACTCTTAACATCGGCACCACCACCCTAACTGCAAATACAACCATCAGCAGCCTGAGGTTTCACCAAGCCCAGGCCACCACCATCGCCCAAGATACCAGTGGTCGGATGCTCACCACGGGCGGGATCTTGGTCACACCCGCTGTCGGAGCCAATGCTACCGCCATCCGCACCACCAGTCTCAGGGGGGCTGTTGGCTCGGCTGATCTGGTCATCATTCAGAACAATACCGAAGCCCCTCTGACCATTAGCAGTCGCATTTTAAACAATGCAGCCAGCGGAACTGGAAGTGCCGCCGGATTGACCAAAGCTGGCCCAGGCACTCTGATCCTCGAATATGACACTGCTTACGCTGCGGGGGACTACACAGGTGCCACGCGCATCCAGGAGGGCACCCTTCAGCTTATCAAAAACACGGCCACCAGCATCAGCTACTATCTTTATGCCAGCACCCCATTCATTTTCGGCAGTGGCAGCACCAGTGGTAAAATGATTCTCGGCAGCACCACAACAGGCCACGCAGTGACGCAGTACGGCGGTCTGCGTATCGAAGGCAACGGCACGGCCAATGCACTCGTCGGCGGCACGGCTGCACTCTCCACCTTTCTTCATTATGTCAGTGGCACTTTTGATTTTCGCGCAGGTTTCATCGGCGGCTCAGGCACGAATGAGGATAACCTCAATCTCACCATTTCACTCGGCACTTTGCAGTTAGGCCAAGCCAATACTTATCGGGGGAAAACCACCCTGCTACAGAATACGATCGAAGTCACAAAGCTGGCTGACCGAGGCCTCCCAAGCTCCCTAGGCAAAGGCGATTTCAATAGCACCGCCCACATCATTGATATGGCCACAGCCACTACCACGTCTCAAAACTTCAATGCAGTCGCCACACTCAGATACATCGGCGCCACAGATTCAGTCACTAACAGACCAGTCAATGTCAGCAACGCGGACATTCCCGGTGATGTCATATCAGTCGTCGCTGTCTTAGAAAACACCGGCACAGGCACCGTTAAATTTACCGCCCCCTTCACCGCCGGCGGCACCAATACCGTGCAGCGCGTGCTACGACTGGGAGGCACCCAGGCAGGAGCCAATGAAATTGTCAGTTTCGCCAACGTCAGCCCGGCCATCACCAGCAAAATCGAAAAGACGGGCCCAGGCTCTTGGACCCTCACAGGAAACAGCACCCACAGTGGAGGCACATCTGTAGAAAATGGCACCCTGCTGGTCACCAACACCACAGGTTCAGGCACGGGAACAGGCTTGGTCAATGTGAACGTCGGTGCTGTCATAGGAGGTAGCGGGCGCATCGCCCCCTCAGTCGATACAAACGTCACCCTTACAGGAGCCACCTTACAGATAGGAACGGAACTCCCAGGCCTTCCCGCTAGCAGCGCCAGCCGTCTCACCCTTCAAACCTCAGGTAATGGGGTGCTGAACATGCTCAGTGGATCTACCTTTGCCTTCGATCTATTTTCCGGTGCAGGTCAAGGTGATAACAGCCTCCTATCTACCACGGCAGATTTGGCGGTGATTTTGGGCACCCTCAATATGGAGGCTAGCACGGTCATTAAAGTATCCAATCCCACAGGGATGGTCGCCTGGGCCGCCAATGATCAATGGCGATTGTTTGACTGGTCCGGGCTCATCCAGCCTATCACTAACACCGTGGCTCAATACGATCTTCCACTCCTCCCCGCAGGTCTCATGTGGAATACAGATGCCTTATTTAGCAGTGGCATCCTCAGCATCAGCCTTGTGCCAGAGCCTACACGAACATTTCTCCTGCTAGCAGCGGGAGCCGCTCTAGCTATGCGACGCCGAAGGGGCAGCCCGCATCAAAAAAAGACCTGAACTCACAGGGCTTTATTCGCAATCGCCATGCGCCCGAGAGCCATCGAACCCAGCAATCCAGAGCGCCCGCCCAGTCCAGGTTTAACAATGAAACGCTCAATGTCATGGCTGAGCTGTGGCACCGAAAGATAACCATTCATGTGCTGCATCAGCTTGCCCTGGATGAGTGGAATGAGATGTGGCTGCTCCATCACACCTCCACCTAAAATGATGCGTTTGGGGGCGAGGGTGAGCGTCAGGTTCATGAGCGCGTAGCCCATGACATCCGCCACCTCTTCCCAGGCAGGATGGTCCGGCGGTAAGGCATCAGCTTTTACTCCCCAGCGTTTCGCAATGGAGGGACCGCAGACATACCCTTCCACACAACTGCGATGAAATGGGCACTGCCCTTCCCTTTGAATGGCCAGACTATTGTGTGGCGGTGGCACGATGAGGTGACCGATCTCTGGGTGAAGCAATCCATGCAGAAGCTGCCCATTGACCAAGACACCACCGCCCACCCCTGTGCCCACGGTGATGTAAATGAGCGGGTCCATGCCCTGTCCCGCGCCCCACAGGTATTCCGCCAATACCGCCGCATTTACGTCCGTATCAAACCCCACGGGGACCTTGAAACGATTTTTGAAAAATGTCACCACATCCGTCTGCTGCCAGTGGGGTTTCGGCGTGGTCGTGATGTATCCATAAGTCTCACTGTCTCGATTGAGATCAACCGGGCCAAAAGTGCCAATGCCAATGGCCGCTATCGGACCATGAGCCACCTTCATTTTGGATATCCAATGACTCACATTTTCCAGGGTGTCATGGGGCGTCGTGGTATCTATTCGTGCGGTATCTAGAATGTTATGCGGATCGGTGCCAATACCGCAAACAAACTTGGTACCACCACCTTCGATGGCGACGATCAGTGGGGCATTGTCACTCATGCAGGGCGTACGGCTGCGGAATCACGGATACCGAGGCTCGCATAGATCTCGCGAGTCGCTTGGGATTTATTGAGGGTATAAAAATGGATGCCATCCACTCCATTTTCCAGCAGGTCACGGCACTGTTCCGTCGCATAGTGTACTCCTACACGCTGCACAGCCTCTTCATCTCCTCCACAGCGCTGGATAGCGCGCAGTAATTTGGCAGGGTAACGAGCCCCCGCAGCCAGTTCAGCCATGCGGCGCATGCCGCTGGCACTGGTGATAGGCATGATGCCAGCAATGATCGGGATATGGATGCCGGAGAGACGGCAACGATCACGGAAATCTAAAAAGTCGTGATTATCAAAGAAGAGTTGGGTGCAAATGTAGTCTGCACCCGCATCCACTTTTGCCTTCAAATATTCCATCTCCAACACGCGGTTAGGCGTGGTGGGATGCCCTTCCGGAAAACCTGCGACGCCGATGCCGAAACCGCGTGGATCGGGGTGAGCCCCGCTCTCATTGAATTTCTTGATGAAGCGCACCAAATCAGCCGCCTGCTGAAAAGCATCCTTCTTACGGTCATAACCTTCCAGATTCCTGGGGGGATCACCGCCCAATGCCAAAATGTTACTCACCCCTGCCTCAGCATAGCGCTCCAGGATGGCCGCGATGTCCGCTTCGCTGTGGCAGACACAGGTAAGATGCGGCACTGGATCTAGGCTCGTCGTTTTCTTGATCCGCACCACGAGGTCATGCGTCAACTCCCGGGTCGAACCGCCCGCACCATAGGTCACGCTTACGAAAGAAGGTTTGTAAGCCTCCAGTTCACCGATGGTCTGATACAGCGCCTCCGAAGCCTCCGCCGTTTTAGGAGGAAAAAACTCAAAGGACAGCGTAGGACGCTGGGCGGCAAGAATATCGGCGATGTGCATCGTGGCAGAAAAGAAAGTCAGAGAGAAAGCTCATTCAACGCGGGACTCGCGCCGGGGCAAGTCATAGAAATAGCAGCCCTCCATCTTTATAAGCGGGTGACCAAACACTCAAAGCCTTAAAAGCAACCCCACCCCTAATTCGGCATTGCTCCAAACCACTGCGGTCAACCCGGCGGCAAAAGCCAAGCCCAAGAAGGTCACAAACGCCACCTCGGTAAGTTTCGTCAAAGCCAAAGCACGTCGCGAAATGCCCAAATCATCCAAGGTGGTGAATTCCCGCGTTCTCAGCCGGAAGGTCAGCGCAAAAACCAGCGCCGCTACGCTGAGCGCAGCTAATGCCAGCAAAGAAAGAACCACCAGCGCCAGCGTTTCAATCTGGAAAAGGGTGTTCATGAGGGTCTCAAATTCATCCAATGGTCGGATGATCTGGGCCGGAAGGTCGCTCTTTAGATAGCGTCCGGCCAGCAGAGCCTCCGCTTTCGCGTCGGTAGGCTGTATCAGGATGGCACTCAGCGGGTAAGCCGTGAGGTCGCCATGAAAGTGAAAGCTACCCAGATTCTTTTCAGTGACTTGGTTAAACATCCGCACGCTGGCGTTACCCACGACATTGCCATTTTCCTTCGTCAAAATAGCTTCTTTGCTCACAAGGTCGTCGTGACCGTGGGCTAACCCTTCAATGAGCCACGTGGTTTTTAAATCGGTAAAAATGGCCTCATCATCAGGGGTGCCATTGGCAGCTAAAATCCCTGTGACTCGCATTTTCAAAGGGTAAATACCCGCGAGATCGAAGACCTGCTCCTGGGAAGAATAAAGATGACCGCCGACCTCTATTCCCTGTTTTTTCGCCAAATCAGCCCCCACCACACAATCTCCAAGTCGAGCAAACATTCGCCCCTGCTCTACCCGCAGTTCTCGAAAGGAAAAATAATCAAGCTGAGTCCCCACAATGGGGTATTCCAGGGCATGAAAACGCGTGTAAACTGGAATGGCTGTTCCCAGCTTAGCAGCGCGGACTTCCTCCAGCGTTTTCACCGTCAGCATCGGTAGAGGCTGGCGTTTGAAATAGAGTGCCGTCAGCAGCAGATCTAGCGCACTGCCTCGCGCGCCAATCACCTGCGGCGTGGATGCAGCCCGCTCTCTCATGGCAGACTCTGCCGCTCGTACGATCACCCGGATGGACAGCGGCAGCGCCAACACTAAACCGAGAGCCGCTGCTAGCAGCAAGGTCTGCAAACGATGACGCACGACATAATGCCAAGCGAGGTGGAAACAGGCAGAGATCATACCGTCAAGTCCTCCACGCGTAGATGCTTAGGGAACAGCGGCATCAGTTCCGTATCATGAGTCACCACCACTAGGCATGCTTGTTTCTCACGTGCATAATTCATCAATAAATCCATCACGAGGCTGCGCCTTGCCGCATCCAAAGATGCCGTAGGCTCATCCGCAAAAACAAAACTAGGCTGGTGAGCCAAAGCCCGAGCAATCGCCACACGCTGCCGTTCTCCTTGCGATAATAGTCGAGTGCGTCGGCTCCAGTGAGGCTGGATTTCGAGTCGTTCAGCCAATTCTCGCGCCCTAGTCAAAACAGAAGATTGATGGGGTGCTTCATCCTTCTGGCCACAGCCAAACTGTGAAGGCAAAAGAATATTTTCTTTCACCATGAGGTAATCCAGCAGGGCAAAGTCTTGAAAAATGAGACCTATATTTTGCAGCCGAAACTGACGACGCGCATCAGGAGAGAGAGTCGTCAAATGGGTTTCTCCACAAGTGACCGTGCCTTTATCTGGTGCTAATAGACCCGTCATTAGACGCAGCAGCGTCGTTTTCCCTCCGCCACTAGGCCCTAAAATAGCCAAAGGCTCCCCCGCCTTTACCGTCAGCGACTTGACCGCCAGGCCAAAGGCACTGCCGGGATATTGAAAACTCAGGTCGGAGACAGCCAGATCCATGCTTGGTGAAAGCAAACGCCACCGCAGACAAACCAGCAAGATCTCTTTTTGTCAGACCTTGCTAACAGCTCATTCTTACACTCTCACCATCGCTGGCTCAGGATACTCGAAAGTCCGACCTTCGAAGTTCCGGATCAAGGTCCGCTGCTCATCCCGCAGCAGTACATAATCGGGATTCACGGGCACTTTACCGCCCCCCCCTGGAGCATCAATGACGAACTGAGGCACCCCATACCCCGTGGTATGACCTCGTAGCTGCTCGATGATTTCCACCCCTGTATTAACGCTTGCCCGCAGATGGGAACTGCCCTGAATGAGGTCGCATTGGTACAAGTAGTAAGGTCGCACCCGGCACATCAACAATTTATGAACGAGCGCCTTCATCACATCCGCATCGTCGTTCACCCCCCTTAAGAGCACGCTTTGGTTACCTAAAGGTACGCCGTGATTCGCCAGCATCTCCAGCCCAGCTTTGACCTCCGTAGTCAACTCACGTGGGTGGTTGGTATGGATACTCAGCCAGAGTGGATGATATTTTTGCAACATCTGGCAGAGTTCAGGCGTGATACGCTGGGGCAAAAAGATCGGCACCCGGCTACCGATGCGTAAAAACTCAATGTGCGGGATCGAGCGTAAACGCTTGAGAATTGCCTCCAATTTGCCATCGCTAAACAGCAAAGGATCTCCCCCACTCAGAAGCACATCTCGGACTTCATCGTGCTGCTCAAGGTAGCGAAAGACCGCCTCATAATCTGTGTGCAGTTCCTGCTCACCCACTCCGCTCACCACCCGGCTGCGGGTGCAGTAGCGGCAATAGCTCGCGCAGCGGTCGGTCACCAGAAACAATACACGGTCTGGATAGCGATGGACGAGACCCGGAACGGGCATATGGCTATCTTCACCACAGGGATCTGCCATTTCATCCGGATCATCCCAGGTTTCCTCAATGCGTGGGATGACCTGACGGCGAATGGGATCTTCCGGATCTTCCGGATCAATCAAATTGAAATAATGCGGCGTGATGGCCATGGCCAATTTATTACCGCTCAGAAGAACACCCGCTCTTTCCTCATCGGTCAGCGTGATGTGTTCCTCCAGGCCTGCAAGCGTGGTGACTCGATTCCGGAGTTGCCAGGCAGCCGAATTCCAATCCTGGGCCGGGATAAGTTTATCTTTCCAAAAGCCCGGGGCATGAGAACGAAAGTCTTTCTCCGGGAGCAGGGGGGGCGTCGTGCGCATCGAGGTTGTGATTAAATAGACGTTACGCCTCTGGATTTCGGCGTGTCAAACTTGTTACTGAAAAAGATCGGGAATAAAAGACGCCTGGGTAGAACCTTTATTCCCCTGGAGGAACCAGTTTTCTCCTTGGCGGAAGAATCGCGGCATCCTATGCTTCGGATCCCCCCATGAAAACGAGCCCATCATCGGTCGCCTTCATTTTTAAAAAATTTCGACGCCCCTGCATCGTCCTGGCAGGTGTTGCATTGTCCAGCGTTAGCTTAAAGGCTGCTGATCAGGTTTGGATTCAGTCCAATCTCAATAACGAGTGGAGCCTCACAGCCCCCAACTGGGATGCAGGCCTTCCCTGGACGAATGGCAACAACGCTATTTTTGGCGGCACAGGAGAAAGCGTGGAAGTGGCCAGCGACCTGACAGTCAATAACCTGACTTTCAACAGCAATGGCTACTCCATCGTGGATGCCAATAACGATAGCTTGCTGAACCTGACGGCTAGCAGCATCATCACTACGGCAACAGGAGTCACGGCCACGATCAGTGAATCCATCGCCGCTGGCAGCCTGACCAAGGAAGGCGCAGGTGCCTTGGTGCTCTCAGGTGCCAATCTTTTTTCCGGCCCAGTGGTGATTAATACCGGGCGTGTGAGCGTGGCTAATAACGCGGCTTTGGGGGACACTATCGGAACCACTACTGTCTCAGCCAACGGTCAGCTTGAACTTCAAAATGGCGTCACCATTTCTGGAGAAAGCCTCACTCTGGCGGGTAGCGGAGCGGATTTCTTCGGTGGCCTACGGACGGCTGAAAACGCCATTGCCACCTGGGCAGGTGCGGTGACATTGCAAGCAGGAGGACGTGTAGGGAGCCTCGGCGGCGGGGTTCTAAACATCAGCGGGCCCATCCAAACGGGCAGCAGTGGGAACCTCATCATCTCAGCTACCACTTCTACCGCAGGTCTCGGCACTGTGCGTATTTCAGGCACGGCGAATACTTACAACGGTGCCACCACCGTTTTTCGAGGGCGCTTGCAGATCGGAGCCCAGGATGCCCTCCCTGTGGGGACCACCCTGGATTTGGACTCCACCTCGGCCATTGAAGACTCCATTTTTGATTTGAACGGCTTCAATCAAACCTTAGGCGGCCTCACCCGTTCAGGAGCAGCAGCTGGGACCGGTGGCAGCTTCATCACCAATACTGGCAATGTGGAAGCCCGACTTACGGTCAATCAAGCCGCCATAACAAGCTTTAGCGGCATCCTCCAAGACGGCACATCTGTTCTAGGACTTACCAAATCAGGTGCAGGCAGTCTCACGCTTTCCGGCAACAACACCTACTCTGGAAGCACTCTCCTGACAGGGGTAAGCAATAACGAGATCGTCGTGGCGAGCAATACGGCGTTAGGAAACACCGTTGGCAACACAACCGTGAGCGCGGGAGCACGCGTTACTCTGGCCAATGGCATCGTGGTGACAGGAGAAACGATCTCCATCACCGGCACTGGCGGTAACAACAACGGCGCACTGCAGACCGCGAGTGCCGCGACAGCAGAGTGGGCTGGTAACATCCAGGCCACGGGCACGGAAGCACGCATCGGCGGAGGTGTGGGCGGGACGCTCATCGTCTCAGGCGTGATCAGTGGTGGTAGCAGCACCGCCATCCTCCACAGCCGCGCGAACAATGCCACCACGGTATTGAACAACGTCAACACCTACACGGGTGACACTCAACTCTTCGCCAACGCTGGCACAGGTGCCCGCTTAATCATGGGAGTCAACAATGCACTGAATCCAGCCAGCCGACTGTCCGTCATCGCCACCCAAGCCACCGTTAGCATGTCGTTAGACCTCAATGGCAAGACCCTAGCTCTCCGTGGCCTTGATACCGCAGGGAACCACCTCAGCGGAGCCGTCCTATTTGTAGAAAACAATGGAACACCCCCGTCCACCCTCACCCTTTCAGATAGCACTGGCACCTCCATTTTCGCTGGCCGCATGCGCGATGGAACCGGAGGGCTTTCCTTCGTCAAAAATGGCAACAGCACTCAAACCTTCATTGCAGCCCAAAGCTACACAGGCACCACCACGGTGAATGCAGGCACTTTACAAATCGGCGGTGCGGTTTCCACCCTGGGCATCAATGGCTCACTCGCCTCCACCAACCTCATCCTCAATGGCGGTACCCTGGCACTGGATAACTTAGGCGCGAATAACAACAGCACCAACCGACTCAGTGACACCGCCAACCTGAGCTTCCGCGGGGGCAGTTTCATTTACCGTGGATCGGACTTGGCAACATCCTCTGAAACCGTGGGCAATCTCATCTTGGATCCCAAGCGCTCCACCCTGACAGCAAGCTATGGCAGCGGACAAACAGCCACTCTCAACGCGAATCAATTCACGCGTTCAGCCAATGGCGGCACCCTCCTCGTCAATGGCCAAAACCTAGGACAAGATGCCACTAGCACAGCGAATGTTGCGCGCATCCGATTGACCACGGCCCCTGCCCTCGTTGGCACCACACCGGCCATCACGACGGGGATCAACACCAGCGTGAAAAACACGCAAATTGTGCCCTTCCTTTTAGGAGAGTCCGCCACCGCCTCCGGTGGCACTGGCACAGCAACAGGCGTGGCAAATACCTTTGTCACTTACGATCCCGCAACAGGCCTACGTCCGCTGAACCTGGCCGATGAATTCACCACCAATGCTTTTGCTACGGGCGACAACACCCAAATCACAGCCAACACCACGCTGACGGCAAACACTTCCATCAATTCCCTGATCGTCAGCGGCAATACCATCACCATCAATTCTGGACGTAGCCTCAATGTGGCCAGTGGAGCCATTCTTTTTTCCAATGGTACCAACCCAGCGATCAATGGCGGGGTTCTCGACTTTGGCACTCGCGAAGGTATCGTCACCACCAATGCTGCGGGTAACACCTTCATCACCTCACTCATCACAGGCAGTGCAGGCCTCTCTTACTACGGCAGCGGCACCGTGGTGATGAACCAGCAGAGCACTTATACTGGAAACACCGGGCTCTACGTCGGCACCGTGATTCCTCAGTCCAGTTCACTCGGCACGCCGAATGCACCTGCCAGTGGTCCCTTCGGCACAGGCACTCTCATTCTAGGCGGCTCTGCCATGCGGGCCAGCACCGGCAGTGATGTTTTGCTGCACAACCGCGTCCGCTTTCAGGCAGATACCACCATCATCAATGGATCCGTCAATCGAAGCCTCACTTTCGCAGGCGATGTGACTCTGACCGATGGCACACGCACCCTCACACATCAATCTGCCACCAACACCCTCTTCACTGGAGTGATTGGTGACTCAGGTCTGGGCCACGGCCTAACCATCAATGGCACTAGCACCGGCCTCGTGATTTTAAGTGGAAACAACACTTACACCGGCCCCACCTCCATGACAGGCAGCACCACGGTGCTGATCAATGGCGATCAAACCACGGCCACTGGAGCCATCCTGGTCAGCGCAGGTGTTCTGGGTGGCACAGGCACACTCGGCGGAGCCACCACCATCACCAGCGGTGGAACCCTCAATCCTGGAGATCCAAACGTTTTGGGCGGCCTGGGCCGACTAAACCTCGCCCAAGGATTGACTTTACAAGCCGGAGCCCTGACTACGCTGCAAATCACAAGTGCCACCTTCACCAGCATGGACAGTTTCGGAGGCAATGCACCCGGCAGTCCTGCTTACTTCGCCTACATACTGGCCAATGCCACAGGTCAAGGCAATCACGATCAACTCAACATCACAGGCACGATCAATCAGGCTACGGGAGCCAAAATTCAAGTCCTCGCCGAAAGCTTCGTCCCCACCGCAGGTCAAATCTTCAACCTGCTTGATTGGGGAGCCGCGACAGGAAACACCTTTTCCTCCAACCTAGGCAGCAGCTATCGCACTGGTTCTGAAGACAACGGTTTTGACCTGGATCTACCTGAACTTACCGGCACTGGGCTGAGTTGGGATACCACGCTCTTCACCAGCCATGGTCTCATTGTTGTGATTCCAGAACCTGGGCGTGCCTTTCTGCTGGGGTTAGGATTGATAACCTTACTGCTACGCCGTCGTCGCGCTTAGGGCGCATTGCACAAAAGTCCTCAATGGGAGGTTGGCAAAGCAAGCTAGCCCGGCTATTCTGCCGCTAGATCCGGCGGTTATGATTTTCCCCATCCTGCGTGACATCCTCCACACCCCGGCGGTGGATATCATTCTGCACTTGAAGCAGTCTCCTGGCATGACGGTCAAGGAACTGTGCTCAATCATGAAAATGAGTTACATGGGGGTGAAACAGCACTGTGACGCGCTCGCTGAAAAAGGTTACCTGGATACCTGGAGGCATCCCGTCCCCCATGGCAGACCTGAAAAAATCTATCGCTTAACAGCGAAGCTCGACCCGCTCTTCCCCTCTGCTTCGGCCGACCATTTCATGGAGTTACTCCGCCAAGCCGAGCGCCTTTTTGGTGCCACCGCCCCTGAAAAGCTTCTATATGCTTTTTTTGCCTCCAAAGCGGAACGCTATGCTCGCAAAGTCTCAGCAGAAACTGAGCTTGAAAACAAAGCTCTCGTTCTCGCTCGTCTTCGAAGCACCGATGGCTGCATGTCCGTTGTTGAAATGAGCGGCCAAGGCAAGCTTCGCATTGTGGACTACCACTGCCCGTATGGAGAGGTCTTAAAGCAATACCCCCTCATCGAGGAAATCGAATGTGAGATGATTGAGCGACTGCTCGACTGTCCCGTTGAACGCAATGTCGTAGAAAAGTCAGGCTTACGGCGTGTGACATTCACTCTTGAAAGACCCGTCCTGTAGGACAAAAACCACGCCAGAATAATTCCCTCGCAGGATATTCACGTCAAATTTCTAGGTAAAACACCTGATTTTCGAAGCTGCAGGATATTATTTTGCATCAATTTTACATTTTCCAGATAGAAATCAACCCGTTGACTTGCATATTCGATTTGTTTTTCAAATTCGAGAATCAATCATGATTTCAATCTCAACCCTAAAGCTGACACGCCTTGTGATGATGGCAGCTTGTTTATGGGTGACTGTCTTACAAGCTCAGGTCTTCGAGCTTGAGGTGCAGCCGATTCTGCCGCGTGGATCAAAAAACAAATCTGAAGAAACCAATGATTCCGCCTACGAAATACAGCGGTTGGATTTTCTTTTGTCCAAATTGGCGCTTCAACGAGAAGATGGGACTTGGCTGGAATCTTCCGATTGGTTCGCTTTTTACAGTCTTCAGAAAGGTCGTCTCAAAGCCCGTGCTGAAGGTATTCCTGCGGGAAAATTTACAGCCATTCGTTTTGATGTGGGGCTGCCACCTGAGGCAGATCAATCAGATCCGAATCAGCGTCCGGTAGATCACGCCTTGCACCCTGACGTCTGCGGCTTGCACTGGGGCTGGCAGGGAGGTTACGTCTTCATGGCCCTCGAAGGCCATTGGGTGCGGCCTGATGCCACACAAGGTGGTTTTTCATACCATCTCGCCAAGGCACCCCATGCAATCCACGTAGTGATACCTGTAGATTTTCAAGGTGGCGGACCGCTAACCGTGAAACTGCGTCTGGATGCTTCCCGTCTCCTGAAAGGCGTGGATTTCGCCCATCATGGCACTTCCACGCATTCACGTGACGGGGATCCCCTGATTCCGCTCCTTCGGAAAAACATTCAGCAAGCCTTCAGCCTCCAGTCAGTTCATCACGATCTTTATCAAGCCCCCGCTTTGATCAAGCCGACTCTCAGTTCCGCATCAGCACATTCGGAATTTTATAACCTAGCCATCACCAGTCGTTTCCCACAGGTATCACTCCCCACAGATAACCCTCTTACCCCACAAGGCGTGGCCTTAGGCGAAGCCTTGTTTCATGATCCTCGTCTGTCCATCAATAACAGCCAGTCTTGCGCCAGTTGCCACCAACGAAGCGCGGCTTTTGCAGACTCTCGAAAATTCAGCCTGGGTGCTGAGGGCACGTTAGGGGTGCGCCAGGCGATGCCGCTCTTTAACTTAGCTTGGGAACCTGCCTTTTTTTGGGATGGCCGCGCAAAAAACCTTCGTGAACAGGTTTTGCTGCCCATTCAGAATAAGCATGAAATGAATGAAAGCTTGGAGCGGGTGGTCGCAAAAATCGCAGATCACAAAGAGGCTTTCTTTGCAGCTTTCAACACCACTGAAATCACACCTGAATTCATCGCTAAAGCTCTGGAGCAATACTTGTTATCTTTGATCTCCCAAGAATCACGCTTTGACCGCGCCGTGAGAAAAGTTGCCCTCATGACAGAGGAAGAGAAGCGTGGTTTGCAACTCTTCGTGACTGAATTTGATCCAGCTCGTGGCCTTCGTGGCGCCGATTGTTTTCATTGCCACGGCGGCACTTTATTCACTGACCATCAATTCAAAAACAATGGTCTCGACCTCATTTCTTCCGACCTCGGGCGGATGCAGGTGACTGGCTTAGAGACTGACAAAGGCAAGTTTAAAACCCCCAGCTTACGCAACATTGCCGTTACAGCCCCTTACATGCACGATGGCCGCTTCGCCACGCTGGAAGAAGTCGTGGAGCATTACAGCACAGGCGTGCAGCGTAGCGAGAATCTTGACCCCAATTTGGCCAAACATCCCGATGCTGGCCTGCAACTGACAAAGGAAGAAAAACAGGCACTCGTCGCCTTCCTCAAAACCCTCACCGACGAGGACTTTATTGCTTCGCCAGCTCCTTCCAAACTAGCCAACCGACCATGATGAAGTTTTCTGTATTTTTTGTGATCTGCACCGGCTGGTTGATTCTTGGCGGTCGTGCCTCAGCCGCAGATGACCACGCTTTGTCAGACCTACTTTCAGCGGAGGCTCAGATGCTAGCCCCCACCTTCATCGCTCCCACTGGCCCAGCACCTACGCCGACTCAGAGAAACCAAGTGGGCGTGTGGTCGCCCATCATCAGTTGGACACCGCACATCCCGGTCACTGCGGCCACCCTTCCAGATGGTCGCCTGCTGACCTTTGCCTCCAATCAACGTACCACTTTCCCTGTCGGCGCAGAGTTCACCTATGCCGCTGTTTGGAATCCTGCTACAGGCGTTTTCACGGAGATCAATAACAACCGCCACGACATGTTCTGCGGGGGTACCGTGCTGCTTCCAGATGGCCGTTTGGTTGTAAATGGCGGGCGCAATACCACGCGACTGACCAGCATCTTCGACTGGCGGACCAGCAAATGGGCCGTGATGCCTAACATGAACGATGGACGCTGGTACAATACCAGCGTCGCATTGACCGATGGCAGCATCTTTACCGTCACAGGAGATGGCGGAACTAACACGGCCGAACGCTGGACTGCGGCTAATAACTGGACACGACTCAGCAGCATCAACTGGGCCACGGTGGTGGGACAGCCCGGCTACGTCACCCGCTGGCATCCCCTGATGGTCATCGCTCCTGATGGGCGTCTCTTCCATGGGGGACCCACCCGCCAGATGAACTGGGTCACCACCTCAGGCACCGGCAGTCTAACCTATAGTGGGGTCAATGTCCCGGGCACGCATTATCCTAAAGAGGGCTGTTTTGCCATGTATGATGAAGGCCGCATCTTAGTCGCAGGCGGCTCTCTCAATACCAACTCAAATCCAAACGATAGCTCAACAGGCACCAGTACCAATCTTGCTTTCACCATTGATATCCGCAGCGGAACCCCCGTGGTCGCGGCTACGTCCTCCATGAAGTATGTCCGGCAGTTTGCTAATTCGGTCATCCTTCCCAATGGCGAAGTCATGGTCATGGGAGGCAACTCGTCGGGCCTGAAGTTCAATGATACAGGCAGCATCCTGTCGCCTGAAATTTGGAATCCCACCACCGGTCAGTGGCGTGAAGTCACGGACATGAGTGTCCCACGCAATTATCACTCACTCGCCCTGCTGCTACCCGACGGCCGTGTGTGGTCAGGTGGCGGTGGGCTGTCTGGCAACAGTGCCGATCATCGCGATGCACAACTCTACACTCCGCCCATGCTCTTTAAGGCTGACGGCACCGCGGCCGTGCGCCCAGTCATCCAGCAGGCTCCATCCTACATCGGCACGGGCATGACCTTCAGCGTTCAGGCGACACCAGGTCTGACCAAATTCAGCTTCATCAAAATGTCTTCCCAGACACACTCGATGAACACGGATCTGCGCTACCTCAGACTGCCTTTCACAGAAACTTCTCCAGGCATCTACGCTGTAACATCTCACGCAAATTTAAATGTGATGACTCCGGGATACTGGATGCTTTTTGGCATCGGAGCTGATGGTGCATATTCTGAAGCGAAGATCATTCAGGTGGACCCAGCCACCACCGTCACCATCACCAATCCTGGCAGCCAATTCAGCGCCATGAATGCAGCCACCGTTTTAGCGGTTTACGGTCTTGCACCTGGTAATGGCAGCCTCAGTTTCAGCGCCAGTTCCCTGCCTCCGGGTCTTGTCATTCAGAGCAGCACGGGCATCATCAGCGGCACCCCTACTAGCACAGGCACATATGCCTCCCGCGTCACCGTGAGTGATGGCATCACAACCGCTAGCGCCGACTTCACCTGGACCATCACTCCGGCCAACATCACGCATGATTTCGCCAGCTTCAGCAGCAGCAATAGCAGCCTTCAATTGAATGGCAGCGCCAGTATCACGGGGGGCGTGCTTCAACTGACCCCCAATGGCGCCAACCTCGCAGGTTCCGCTTTTTTGAAAACGCCAGTCCCCATCACTCAGGGCACCTCATTCAGCACTCGTTTTGTTTTTCGCATGAATGGCTCTGGCGATGGTGCCGATGGCATGACTTTCGTATTACAGAATGACCGACCTGATGCAGTCGGCAGTGCAGGTGGCGGCCTTGGCTATGAAGGGCTCATAGAAAGTCTTGCGATCGAACTGGATACCTATGCCGGCGGTACCGACCCCAATGCCAATCACATCGGCGTGCTGACCAGTGGCATCATTTCCCCGCACCTTTCCACCTACACAGCGCCCTTCGATCTTGAAAATGGAGCTAATCACACCCTGTGGGCTGAGTACGATGGTCATACCGATACTTTACGTGTTTATCTGGCTCAAGGAGTCGTCACCACACGTCCAGCGACACCGATTCTAACAACAACGGGGCTTGAT
Organism: Prosthecobacter dejongeii; assembly: GCF_014203045.1. Classification (NCBI taxonomy): domain Bacteria; kingdom Pseudomonadati; phylum Verrucomicrobiota; class Verrucomicrobiia; order Verrucomicrobiales; family Verrucomicrobiaceae; genus Prosthecobacter; species Prosthecobacter dejongeii. The sequence continues at coordinate 20,754 of NZ_JACHIF010000007.1, read as the reverse complement.
CTGACAAGCCTCATTGGCCCGAGTGCCTGGGTCGGCTTCACAGGCGCTACTGGAGGAAGCACAAACACCCATGAGGTGCTAAGCTGGAGCTTTTTCAGCAACGCCTTTGCTCTCCCAACGCCACCAGTCGTGACCAATCCAGGCGCCCAGAACGGGGTTATGGGTATTGCAGTGAATCGGCCCATATTCGCTGCCGATATCAATCAAGACTCACTCGCCTACACTGCTTCAGGCTTGCCTCCAGGTCTCTCCATTCATGCCACGACAGGGGTGATCAGCGGCACCCCCACGGCCTCTGGAACATACACGCCAACAGTTATTGTGAGTGATGGCAATACACCCCCCATCAACGTGAGCTTTTCTTGGACAATCAATAGCACTCTGGTGCTACAACCGCTAGCCACCTCCGCCGTCATCACCGGTGTCAGTGTCAACTTCATTGCTCAAAGCAGTGGTGGGGCCAATCCGCGTTATCGCTGGGACTTTGGAGATGGCAGTCCTATCACTGCCTACAGCAGTGCCACGCTGGCCTTGCACCCTTACTCATCCCCAGGCCGCTACTTGGTCAGCCTGACGGCCACCGATGACACCGGAATCATCGCCACCACCAGTGTTTATCAAGTCATCCATGCACCTCTCACGGGGAAAAAGCCGACCCATTCGACCAGCATTGTATTTGAAGACCGAGCCACGGGAAATGACCGCGTTTGGGTAGTCAATCCAGATAGCGACACGGTAGCTATCCTGGATGCCTCTACAAAAACAAAACTAGCTGAAACCAATGTTGGCAAAGCCCCTCGCAGTGTGGCCATTGCCCCAGATGGACGCATCTGGGTGGTCAATACAGAAAGCGCTAGCCTGTCCATTCTCAACAGCAGCTCTTTTGCCGTTGTCTCCACGGTGACATTGCCACCAGGCTCACGCCCCTTCGGCTTAGCTTTTGATCCCAATGGCAGCGCTGCCTTTGTGGCTCTTGAAGGATCCGGTCAGATCCTCAAACTCAATCCCACCACCGGGGCCACAATAACTGCCCAAAACGCCGGGCAGCACGTGCGCCACCTTTCGATCAATGCGAATGGTACTCGCGTTTATGCCAGCCGTTTTATCAGTCCCTCCGTGCCAGGTGAAAATACCGCTGCCCCTAATCCCAGTGGCAAAGGTGGCGAAGTCGTCGTTCTGGATGCAGGCACCTTAGCCATTGAAAAAACCATCTTGCTCCAGCACAGCGAAGCAGAAGACACACCGACTTCCGCCAAAGGTCTGCCTAACTACCTCGGCGCGATGGCCCTATCTCCAGATGGCCTCTACGGTTGGGTGCCGTCCAAACAGGATAACATCAAACGTGGCACACTTCGCAACGGCATCGGATTAAATCATGACCAAACTCTTCGTGCCATCGCTAGCCGCATCAATCTCACCACCCAAACGGAAGATTATGCTGGCCGTGTGGATTTTGACAATGCGGGGATGCCCAGTGCCGCAGTCTTCGACCCCTGGGGCGGTTATTTGTTTGTTGCGTTAGAGAGCAGCCGCTCCGTCGCTGTTGTAGCGGCTTGGTCTCAAGAAGAATTGCTGCGTTTCAATGCTGGCCGCGCACCTCAGGGGCTCACGCTTTCTCCCGATGGTCGCACTTTGTACGTACAGAATTTTATGGACCGCAGCGTCACCATTCATGATGTCAGCACGATCCTGAATGGCGGCGTGCAATTGCCCCCTGCCCCCATCACCGTCAGCACCAGCAACACCGAAAAACTGTCCCCTCAAGTTCTAACAGGCAAACAGCTTTTTTACGATGCTGTGGACAGCCGACTCGCTCTCCAGGAGTACATTTCCTGCGCAGGCTGCCACAATGATGGGGGCCATGACGGTCGCACCTGGGATCTAACTGGTTTCGGTGAAGGACTGCGCAACACCATCACCCTACGTGGCCATGGCCATCACGGAGCCTTGCATTGGTCTGGCAACTTCGACGAAGTGCAGGACTTCGAAGGACAGATCCGCAATCTCGCTGGGGGCACCGGGTTGATGCCGGACGCCCAATTCAATGCAGGCACTCGCAATCAACCGTTAGGCGATGCCAAGGTAGGCCTCAGCAGTGATTTGGACGCCATCGCCGCTTATGTCAAATCACTCACTTCCGAGTCTCGCAGCCCTCATCGCGGTTCAGAAGGTCAATTGACCGCAGCAGCCACTGAAGGCGAAAAAATCTTCCGTCAGCAGAACTGCGCCAGTTGCCACAGTGGCACGACCTTTTCCAACAGCGCTTTGAACATCTTCAGCAGCATCGGCACCTTGAAGCCTTCCAGTGGCAAACGACTGAATGGAGACCTCACAGGTCTAGATGTGCCCACTCTTCGCGGCCTTTGGGCCACAGCCCCGTATCTTCATGATGGCTCTGCCGCCACACTTACCGACGCCGTTCGCGCTCACAGTGGCGTGACATTGACCGATCCCGAGCTCTCCAATCTCACGGCCTACCTCCAGCAATTGGATGACAATCCCTCCACTGCACCACTTCCAGTGACCGTCATCTTAGCCAGCACAGCAGGCAGCGTGATCACGCAGCCCGTCACCGTGACCGCGACTTTCAGTCACCCGGTCACGGGCTTCACCCTTTCCGACATCAACGTCACCGGCGGCAGCGCTAGCGCTTTATCAGGTAGCGGTACCACGTACACATTCACCCTCATACCCACGGCGAATGTGACTTTAACTCTCGCCGCAAATGTGGCCCAAGATTCCACTGGCCTGGGGAATTTAGCATCGACTCCGTTAACCATGGTGTTTCAAGCTCCTGCTCCCGTGCTTGTCGGGCAGGATATCGGCGGCCTACTCTTGCCGGGTAACTCAGCTCTAGACTCCTCCACTGGCACCTATACTTTGACGGCTTCGGGGCGAGACATCTTCTTCAACGAAGACGGCTTTCACTTCAGTAAACTCGTGCTGAATGGAGACGGAGAAATCCGTGCTCGTGTCCGTAGTTTCTCCAACACGAATCCTTGGGCAAAGGCGGGCGTAATGATCCGTGAAGACCTCACCGCAGGTTCACGCCATGCCACAGTCTTCATCACTCCCCCCGCAGCTAACAATGGATTTGGTTTAGTAGCTCGCACTGTTGCCAATGCAGAAACTGCCTACGCCCAAGGCCCAACCCTGAATCCTGTGCCTAACAACTGGATCCGTCTTGTCCGTGCCGGAAATTTACTCACGGGCTACGCCTCTGCAGATGGCAGCACTTGGACTCTCGTCAGCAGTGTCACTCTTTCCAGCCTTCCTTCTCAGGTTTTCATGGGCCTGGCTGCGACCTCTGGCCGCCTCAACGAAACCACCACAGCGGTCTTCGACCAAGTCCAGATCACCGGCACACAGACCATTCTCCCGCCAGCGGTGATTCTCAGTGCAGCCTCCAGCCTAGAAACAGGTCCTTTCACCGCACAGGTGCAGTTCACCCAACCTGTCACCGGTCTCACCTTAAATGACTTTGTCTCCACACAGGCCACGCTTTCTAACCTCACAGGCAGCGGGTCTAGCTATAGCCTTACCGTCACCCCCACGGCCACAGGCAACATCACGTTAAGCCTTCCCGCCGCCGCCGTGACCAATGCCGGTTTCGTCTCCAACACTGCCTCCAATATCCTCAGCGTCAGCTACTCGCCACCAGTCGTTATCTCACTCCAAGGACAGGATGTCGGCACCGTCGAAGTCAGTGGTTCTACCTCCTTTGAAAACGGCCTCTACACATTAAAAGCAGCAGGAGCAGACATCTTCTTCACTCAAGATGGCTTCCAGTATGCGCTGACTCAGCTAACCGGTGATGGTGAAATCCGGGCACGAGTCTTGAGCCAAACGAATCAAAATCCCTGGGCTAAAGCAGGTGTCATGTTCCGCGAAAATCTCACAGGCGGCTCACGTCACGTCATGATGTTCACCACTCCCATGGGTGCGGGCAATGGTTTCGGAAGTGTCGCACGCACCACTGCCAATGAGGCGACAAACTACAGCGCAGGTACCGCTCTGAATGCGGCCCCTAACAACTGGGTTCGACTGGTGCGCGTGGGAAATAACTTGACCGCTTATGCCTCCGCCAATGGCACGGCTTGGACTCAAGTAAGCAGCACCACATTAACAGCTCTGCCCTCCTCACTGTATGTAGGCCTGGCTCTCACCTCCGGCTCACGCTCACAACTTAGTACCGCGACCTTCGATAATGTTCAAGTCGTGGGCGCTCAAAGCGTCGTCGCTCCAGCGGTCACATTGTCATCCCCTTCCCCTCTAGAAACTGGCGCATTTACTTTACAAGCACAGTTCACTCAAAATGTCACTGGATTAGCACTCTCTGACTTTACGGTGACAAATGGCACGGCCTCCAATCTCAGTGGCAGCGGCACCCTATACAGGCTCACCATTACACCGACAGCCGAAGGCAATGTTAGCATCACCCTTCCTGCCGGTGCTGCACAAAACAGCAGTGCCGCTCCCAGCACGATCTCAAACACACTCTTGGTTAACTATATTCCACCAGCAATGATCAATCTCCAGGGGCAAGATGTCGGGAATATTGCCCTCGCAGGGTCCACCACCTACAATGCCAGTACGGGTGCCTACACCTTGAAAGGAGCGGGTGAAGACATCTTTTTCACTCAGGATGGATTCCAATATGCAGCTATTCAACTGGTGGGGGACGGAGAAATCCGCGCGCGCATCACCAGCCAAACCAATCAGAATCCATGGGGCAAAGCAGGTGTCATGTTCCGCGAGTCCCTCACACCAGGCTCACGTCACGCCTTAATGTTCACCACCCCCACGAGTGCTGGAAACGGATTCGGTTTCGTCTGGCGCTCCGGCGTCAATGCCGCAGCGAGTTACGCAGGAGGTCCAGCCCTGAATCCCGTGCCTAACAACTGGGTCCGTCTCGTGCGTTTGGGAAATACTTTCACCGCTTACGCCTCCGCCACTGGCACAAGCTGGACCCCCGTCAGTGTCATTACCCTGGAAGGAGTCCCTACGACCATGCATGTCGGACTAGCTGTCACTTCATCCAGAGCCGCAGAACTTTGCACCGCCACCTTTGACAATGTTCAAATCGTCGGCACTCCGTCCGTGGCCAATGGTAGTGGCAGCACACCGGGCACCACCGATCCCCTGCCTGGATCTTCCAATGCTAAAGACCGGGATTTCGATGGGGACGATGTCAATGATCTCATCGAATATGCCTTGGATAGTGATCATCAATATGATGCAGGCTGGTGGCTCACCACCACCCCAGAAGGCCGCGTGGATGCCCACCTTATTCGGCCCCGCACCATTGCCGACGTCAGCTTTAAATTGGAAACCAGCACCAATTTACGCGATTGGCAGCCCCTCTCACTGGCACCGCTAGTGACGGATCTTGGGGCCGAGGAAGAACAACTCACTTGGCCAGGCATCAGCCATGTTACCGGGCAGTCAGCCCAGAGGGGCATCGTTCGTCTCCGGGTTACCCATAGCAGTGGTATTTCGGCCGCCAGCACTCCTCAATGCTGGCAGCAGCATGCGTTGATTCCTGGGAGTCAAACCATTGGCGTCAGTTGGGTCAATGCCCCCCTTTATGCTGGCTTTGTGGCGGATCTTGCCTCCGCAGATTCTCTCCATGTGCAAGGCTCCATCCTGGTCCCCTCCCCCATGAATGCTCCTTGTTACTTAGAGGTGCGGGATGGCGCTTACGCTGGTCATCGTTATGACATACGCAGCATGGTGGGCCAGACCATTTCACTGGCTCTGGACTCCCCCCATTCCACATTGGCTTCGTTGCCCGCTGACCTCGCCGGAGCACGCGTGGTCATTCGTCCCCATGTCACGCTCAATCAAGTATTCCCAAAGACACATTTGCAAGGGGCTTACAGCTCCACTCAGGCAGATCAAGTCCTGACTTTCGAACAACTGGAGTGGAAGAGACATTGGTTGGAGCTTTCCTCCACCCGCCATGAATGGCGCCCGACGGGCGATAGTACACAAACCTCGGATGACGACATGATCATTCCCCCAGGAACGGGTGTCATGGTCAAAATCGCCAGCCAACCTGTTACCTACACCCTCACTGGTCATGTGCGCACCGGCGTCTTTGTGCGTCCTTTGGATCAAACGCATAACTTGTTAGCCCTTCCCTGGCCCGTAGATGCCACGCCACAGCAATTACAATTCGCTGCTACCCAAGGTTTCACCGCAGGTAAAAACAGTTCCGTATCTGATCAGCTCCAACTCTGGGCAGGAGACTCTACCCCAGGAGCCTCCATCTATACGGTCTATTGGTTACGCCAGAGCAGCACCACCGGTGCCTGGATGCCTAGAGCAGATGCCTCTGCACCCGATGTCAGCGCTACTTTACTCTTATCTGCACATCGCAGCTTTTTCTTGAAGATCATTCCACGTTCCGGTCAATCCGAATGGAAAATGCCACAGTTTAGCCCATAGGACGATTTCTCTCTTAAAGGTCTTAATCAGAAAGCCAGAGCCTCCTCACGATTCAGGAGCGCAGGTGTAGAGGCATCCGCGAATGTTTTCTCGGAAAGTTGAATCCATGGACTCATCTCCATCGGATAACCCGACCAAGAATCGCCAGATCAGGATTCCTCGCTGAATCCAGAAGGTGATTTTTAATCTCACACTGCCTACCATGAAAACACTCAACGCTCATTCCCATGCGCAACCCTTGCGGACCCGCGCAGCCCCGGCACGACCAAGCCAACAGACGGCGCTTCATCGAGGCCCCGCATCCTCGGCAAAAACTTGGCTTTGTAGCATCGCTTGTTTATTGGCTCTTCCATGGGCAAATGCAGCAGATTTGACCACGCCAGTGTATCTTTTAAATGAAGACAACACACTCGCCACAGCCACCTTGGGCACAGTTTCTTCTCCTGCCAGTTCCATTGCAATCACTGGGGTGCAGGCAGGAGACACCCTAGTAACCATGGATGTGCGTCCACAAAATCAGGCTCTCTACGCTTTGGGTGTGAATGCCACGGCCGAAACCCTGAGCCTTTACCATGTCTCTCCAACCAGTGGCCTTGCCGTCCTTTTAGGAACCTCTTCCTCTATCGCAGATAGCACAGGTCTAACCATTGATCTACCAACTACAGGGTGGGATATTGACTTCAATCCGGCTGTGGACCGACTGCGCGTCATAAATTCGTCGGGGTTGAATTTCCGCATGAATCCGAACAACGGTGCCGTCGTAGATGCGAACGCGGGCGTGGCTGGAAACCAGATTGATTCAAACATCAATGGAGCTACCACCACCGTATCGGCCACAGCCTATACCAATAGCCAGCCTAACAATGGGAACATCACCACCCAATACACTCTGGATGCCGCGACGGATTCTATCTACATCCAGAATCCCCCCAACAACGGCACTCAGACCAACGCTATTCCTGTAAGCATTAGCGGAATGCCGCTGGCTATCTTGGAGGTCGCTGGGTTCGATATCGAGCCAGGTGTCAATGCTCTAGCCAGTAACAGCGTTCCGATGAATGGCCTTGCTTACGCAATCCTGCGCACCTCAGGATCTTCGGGACTTTATGAAATCAATCTCAACACCGGTGCAGCCACTTTTCTAGGCAGTAGTGCCGTTCGTAGCTTTGCTCTACGCACACGCTTAGGCGCTGCGGTTGCGCTGGACGCTACTGGCACCAACTTGGTCCGCTTCTCACCATTCACACCTGGGACCACCACAACAGTCGCAGTCACCGGCATCATGAATGGAGAAACTCTTATCGGCACAGATTTGCGACCTGCTACAGGCCAACTCATGAGCCTCGGCGTCAATGCTGATACAAACACAGCCACTCTCTACCTGATTGACCCACAAACAGGTGCAGCCACCATCGTCGGCACGACTGCCGGAACGATCGCTTATCAAGATGCTGCTGGCACCCCCACTGATCTCCCGTCTCCCCTTACAACGGGTTACGGTTTTGATTTCAATCCTACCGTGGATCGCATCCGCGTGGTCACCAGCACCGGACTTAATTTCCGAGTCAATCCTCTGACTGGCACCGCCGTGGATGGAAGCACCATCGATGCAGGCACCAATCCCGACGGAGGAATCAATGGAGGTGCCAACGGCGTTTCTCACACGGCTTACACCAATAGCTTTGGTGGCACGACCCTGACGACTCAGTACGTCCTGGATGATGTCAACAATCTGCTCTTTATCCAAAATCCTCCCAATGCTGGTACCCTCACCGCAGGCACCCCCATCACCTTAGGAGGCGATATTCTCGATCTATCTAAGACCGGTGGTTTTGACATCCCTAACTTTGTGACCGTCAGCGCTTCCAATTCACCTGCAGTGGGTCAAGGCTGGCTTGTCTCCGATGTCGGCGGAATTTCATCCTTGTACCAAATCAATCTCGCAAATGGGACGACTACTCAGATCGGGGTAACCTCAACGCCCTTGTCTTCTCTATCCATCCTCTCAGTGCCTGTAGCTCCTACGCTCATTTCGCCGACTGTCGCCAATGTCGAGGCATTTACCGCTACTCTCGGCGGTTCACTCACAGACCATGGTGGCGCGCCTATCCTTGATCGTGGCATTGTCATTTCCCTGACCTCATCGAATGCGAGTCCTCTTATCGGCGGCACTGGCGTGACCCAAGTCACTACCATGAGCACGGCCAATACCTTCACCGTTCCCGTAGAAGGTCTAACTGGAAATTCAGCCTACAGCTTTAAGGCCTATGCCACCACCATCGCTGGTACTAGTTATTCACCAGTGGCTACTTTCACCACAGGTTTCGTTGAGATCCCAGAATTTGCCGACGCCAGTGTCGGCGCATCCGTCGATCTTAGCTTCGACAAAGTGCCTGGCACCACCTTGACAGTTGCAGGACTACCTCAGGGTCTCAAGTTCAATCCAGCCACCGGCACTATCACGGGCCGCGCCACAACAGCAGGTGTATATATCATCTCCATCACCGCCAAACTCGCAGGCGGCAACACGCAGGTCTTTGAAGAAATTCTAGTGATTCAAGCCCTTCCCAAAACAGCCGTCGGCACCTTCATTGGGACAGTTTCAGCAGAGCCAACCGTGAACGCAAATGCAGGGGGCCGTTTTGACCTAACCACGACGACCACGGGCGCTTACACCTTAAAGATCACGCAGCTCACCAAGACTCTGATGTTTAAAGGCTTCCTCAATACCACTCCTGGTACAGACCCCACCCTCTCTGCCACTGCGACCGACGGCACAGAAATTCTACTCACCCTCACCTCAGGTAATGAAGTCGGGGGCACTTTCACCACCACAGCAGGTTTCACTGGACTCAGTGGCTGGCGCAAAACCTTCGACAAAGTCATCAACCCAGCTCAGGATGAAATGGGTTATTACTCAGTCGCACTGGATCTCCAGCCAGGCTCCGTCGGAAATGTCACCATTCCCCAAGGCTCCGGTTATGCCGCAGTCACCATTGCTCTGGATGGCACCACCACCGTCAATGGCCGCACAGCTGATGGTAACACCATTCTTTCCTCAGGCTTTGTCGGCCCGAATGGTGAAGTGCTCATCTTCCAGTCACTCTACAATAAGTTAGGCTCCATCCAGGGAAACCTCGGCCTTACCCTCGGTGCCTCTGGCAACTACGCTGAAAACGTTCTCGATGGCACTGTAGCTTGGGTCAAACCAGCCACGGTGACACGGACGTATGCCAACGCCTTCGGCCCAATTACCTTGGACGTGTACGGCAAGTATCTGGCCCGCGCCGCAGCAGGAAGCGTGGTTCTTGGATTGCCGTCAAGCAGCGATCCAGCCTCGCTCGTCTTCACTCAGGGCGGAATTGCTCTCGCCTCTATCAATCCTAATATCACGGATGGCGTTTCCCTACAGCGCCCATCCTTGAAACTCACCTTGCCAACACCAGGCAGCAGCGAAAACCCAGGGCGAACAACCCTGATGCTGAAAGCCGCCAACGGCACCCTTACAGGCAGCTTCACTTTGAAAGATGGCACGCTTCAGCGTAAAGCCACTTTCCAGGGCATGATTGTTCGCGGAGCAGACAATAGTCTCCTGGCCAGCGGTTACTTCCTACTGCCTCAGATCCCTGTGGGCAATGAGACCGCCGCCAAGGCCCCGATCTTATCAGGTCGTTTTGATCTCGTCCCGTAATTTGGATGGGGTAAGCAGTCGCTTTTTATAGCCGATCAGAGCGCTTCTTTGACCACATGAAACCATGATTTCATGTGCAATCAAAGAAGCGCTTTCTTTTACAGTGCTATCGATCACAAATTCCTCTTTCGTGATAGAGGTTCGGGACCCCTTCGTTAACGGGAAAGAGTTTTCCAATGAAAATCTTTACCACCAGCTTCGGCCTCTCAGTTCTGCTTGTACTCAGTCTTCAGGCAGAGGACAGACCATCGGCAGTGGATCTCGATCTACCTCAGCCGTTGGATGCCAGTTTTGCCGAGACCTTATGGGCAGACTCTCCATTCACCCGCTCAGTGAACTTGCAGGAAACTCTCCAACTCAAAGGCATGGCTTACATATCAGGCCGCCCAGTCGCCACCATTTATAACGCGGCTACCAAGCAGAGTTACCTCGTTACCGATGAGCCTAATGAATTTGGTTGGAAGCTTACCTCCAGCACAGCCGGGGTAGACCTCAACAACTCCCAAGTTGAACTGAAAGTAGGCTCTGAATCCCTTGTGATGCATTACCAAGGCCAACAGGCACCCCAGACGGATGGCAGAAGCGACCTCCCTAAAAGCCAATTCGCAGACAAAGAGAAAGGCAAAAAATCCACTCAAAAAATCGCCACATCCTCTTTGTTAGGCGAACAAGGTCGCGAACTGTTCACCTCGCTCTCTCCAGAAGCTCGAGGCAAGTTCAAAGACCAGCTCAAAGCTCAGTTCGACAAAAAACCAGATATGACACCCGAGCAAAGTTCGGCTTACGCACAGAAAATTTTTGCCAGAATTAAAGAAACGGATCGTCCCACCTCCGCAGGCAATTCAAAGCCGCCCAAAACGCCTAAGCCAAACCGCAAAAAACAAGGAGCGTAACTACTGGATGGAAACGGCTACGCCTGCCCGCAAACGGGTGGCCAAACGGACGATGTCCCAGTTTGCCAATCGCACACACCCATGGCTGGCACTGCGGCCGATCGCATCAGGATCATTCGTCCCATGCAAGCCGATTCCGCCCTTATTGAGTGCGATCCAAACCACACCCACCGGATTGTTAGGCCCGGGCGACAACAAGTAAGTCTCATCTCCCCGCTCACCCGTTTTCAAAAACGACTCATCGTAACGGAAATCAGGCAATCTCGCGATGCCTCGCACCTTCCATTCACCTAAAGGAGATTGCGTCTGTTCAGAACCGATAGTGACCGGATACGCAGCCACCAACTTCCCCCCTTCGAACAAACGCAGCATGTTATCTGACTTGTCCACTTTCACAGCGATCTCCTCCTGACTCTTTACAGTCTCATCAGGTAGAGCGCTACCCGCCTTACTTTCTTTCTTCGGCTCCTTATCTTGAGCGTTCTTGCTCAGATCCAGCAAGGGCAGGTCTTTGATCATATGCACATCAAAAGGTTCCACGTTCGGCACACGGATTTTATGCCCGGCCTTCACACCTTCCATTTTGCCGGGATTAAGCTGTTTGAGGAAATCCAGGTCACAGTGAAATTTTTCAGCCAATGCTTCGGCAAGGCTCGCATAAGGCAGCCATTTCAGCTTAGCCATCGCTTTCACCGTTTGAGGGAGTTCACCCACAGTTTTCTGGTCCGCGTCAGTCACTTCGTAATCAATGAAGGCCGGCCCCACGCTCGCTAAATCCAGATCCTTGGGATCTGGCAGAGGTGGCTTATTTTCATTCGGCGCACCGTTGACTGCATCCACCTCTTGGCCATGAGCTTGACGATAAAGCTTCAGTGCCTTTTCCGTGAAGCCCCCGTAGTGCCCATCGATCTTCCCTGGACCATAGTTTGCACGATCCAAAAAAACTTGAAGACGAGTCGCCATTTCCACCTCCGCAGTAACGGAGCTCGGAGCTGCATCCAATGCGGCAGAAGCTAAATGCGGACCGAAGAAGCAGACCGCTAAAATGAAAAGATGGGATGATGGTTTCATCCACACGATTCGCAGCAGTGAACGAAGGTGGCTGTGTTCTAGCCCCTTTATCGCACCATCATCCACAAGGTACTCGAACCATGACCGCTCGGAAAATCCACTTGCGGCGCGAGTCGTAGATAGTCCACAGCACGTCGCTTGATCTTCGCACACTGCCGAGAACGGCGCTCTAGCACCACGGTGTCCAGCTTCGTGCAGTTGGTAGAAAGAAGGATCGCACATTTTGGCATAGCAAGTTCCAGCGCCGCATTGACCAAGTCTTCAAAATGCTGCTCTACCTGCCATAACCGCCCCTTATCATTGCGCGAAAAGGTGGGTGGATCTAAGATGATAGCATCGAAGCGCTCGCCTTTGCGCTCCAGTCTAGGCATCAGCTCTTGAGCGTCATCTGCGATAAAACGATGTTTAGCTTCAGAAATGCCATTCAGCGCCAAATTCTGCCTACCACGATCCAAAGATTTTTTGGAAAGATCCACACTCAACGTTTCAGCACCTACCAACCCAGCCACCACCGTAAAACTACACGTGTAGGCAAAGGTATTCAGCATCCGCTTAGGCTTCAGCAGACGGAGCTGCGTCCGGTTAATCCTTTGGTCCAGAAATAGGCCATGGCTGTAACCCGCTGCAAAATCAAGACCGTAGCGCACACCATTTTCAGTGACCACCGTGGTCAGCGGCAATGTCATATCCCCCGTACGCAGAATGGGTGAGATGCGCTCATCATTCTTCAGCGGCAAAAAACGCGTAAAAACACGAGATGGAAACCAGCCTGACTCTTGCGCCCACTTTTCTAGACCAGAGATCAATTCCGCCAAAGCCACATCGTTTTTGTGAGAAATCATCACATCGTCTCCAAGACGCTCCACCCAGCCATCGGGACCCGAAGCCAGTCGGTGGGCCGTGGTGCCAGCCGTCTCAAAAACACCCCGTTCTGCCGGTGCAATCCAGGTAGCAGGTTTTATCAAAGGGCGGCGAGAAAAGGAGGCATTCACAAGAACAATCTGTCGCAGAATTCTCAGAGGATCAAACGCCCACACAAGTAGAAGCATCGAAAGACAAAACGAAGAGATTTCGCTTTGCCAAAAGCTCCCACCTCCCCAACCATTTAATTTCTCATAGGTTCAGACCACACTTCACACAATCAATTCCCTCGTCCATGCGGAGTCAGAAACAAACCAATAAATCGCCTCGTCCCTTTAAAAGCGGAAACTCAGCACGCAGTTGGGGCAATCAAAAAGACGGATTCATACCCGGCCAAAAGCCAACTCCCAAACTTAAGAAAAAAGAAGCACTTGTCCCACCATCCCCCGAACCACCGCCAGACCAAGAAAACTCAGGTGAGATAGCTGCGAGCTAATAACCAGGGTCGACCTCACCGTAGGTATCAGCGACTTATAGCTTTATGAAAATACGTAATCTTTTCCAGGCCCTATCGTGCTTGCTGCTTTTGCCTTTCGGCATCAATGCTCAAGAGGATACAGCTCATCACCGGGCTGTTTACCAGCAGATCAAGCAACAAGAAAAAACGCTCCTCAAAACCACCGCAACCTATAAAGATACTCCTCTGGTCTTTGCATTGACAGGCTGGATCAAAGAAGGACAAATCAAAAAAATCGTCGCTAGATCCAGCGAAGACGGTGCTGGCGTAGAAGAATATTACCTGGAAGATGAAAAACCCCTTTTCGTTTACAGCACTTACTTCAGAAACCATCTCAGCAAATCACCACAAAAAATCGAGAACCGACTCTATTTCAGAGATGGTCATATCTTCAAATGGCTAACCAACGATTCAACAACCGGCATTCTCCACGGTGAAGACTACGCCGCCGAAACAGAACGCCTCACCAAAAACTGCACAGCTTTTATCAAAGCGCTTAAGGCCACCAACAAAAAACAAGCCGGCAAAACTCAAGTCACTGAAGGCATCTTTCTCGGCATCGAACAGGGCGATTACTCACATTGGCAACTGCGCACTTCGACGGGCAAAGAGCTTTCACTTTTCGTTTTACAACCAGATTCGTCCCTTGATAAAGCCTTAGAAAACTCACAGGCATTCAAGGGGAGAAAATGCAAAGTCACTTGGAAACAGTCCATCGAAGACATCCCCGAAGCCGGAGGCAAGATTGAGGTCGAGCAGATTCTCAGCGTCGAGTGGTTAAGCCCAAAGTAAGAACAGCCGCATAAAATTAGCATTTAAAGCTCACCGCTATGAAGGCCTACTTTACAGATTTGAGCTATACATTTTGGAAAGCACTCAATACGTCTGTTGCTCACACCGCTAAAATAAAAAACCACGGAATAGTTTCATGAGCAATGCCTGTAAACACTTGCCAACAGGCGAAGATAGCGCATGCAAATGAGTACTCTGAAAGCGAGCCAATATATTTATCGCACTTGACCGCTCGCATTTTCACTAAAAATCACTCATGGGTCTTCAGCGTAACTTTCGTCTGGATAGAAGCGTCGTTTTAACATCGCCATCGCCTTGAGCCGAGCGTCATACGCTGACGGCTTTATTCGTTTTTAAAAGCACCAGAAGTGCGACTCAAGAATCTTGGAATGCGAAAGCCGTCCAAGCAGATCCTTCTTCCAAAAGAATCAAATTTTGTTAGGTTAGTATTTATCGTCAATAGGATTAAGCATTGAGGACCCGTATCATCACCAAATCGTCAAATAAGACTGGCGACACCCCATTAAAATCTTCATTTTGCACCCAGTAGAGGGAAGTTCTGAAGGTAACGTTAACCAATCCTGCAGACTTCGCGCAGAAAATGACGCAGGAAGAAATGCACGCGCAGATGCGGGCGAACGGATACGTGCCGAGTCCGAATCCTTGGTATCGTGGGCCCGAGACGGAGGATGGCTCGTCCACGGAGAGCGATTCCAAGAGTTAAGGAAGAACCTCAAGAGCTTGGAAGGCGGAGCCGAACATGACGTGCATACTCACCCTTTAACAGGTCGTGTCATCAAGACCACGAAAGCACCTAATTTGGGTGATCGAGGCAACTTGGTGGACTACCTCCACAACATCGCTTGGTCTAACGAATTGTTTCAAGATGACATTTTCTTTGAGCGCATGATCGAAGACCTAGACGGCCCCTCTGTGATCATCTCGCAGCCATTCATCCAAGGGACCTCCCCGACAGAGCCGCAGATCATCGCTTGGATGGAGGCGCAGGGATACATCAAGGATGGCTATAACAAGTGGCGTCATCCGGATACTGGCCCAGTCATTGCTTATACTCATCCAGGCAACTTCATTCTAGATGCCGAGGGCAATGCCTGAATTTAAACAGAATCCCTTTCAGGGCCTCCTTACTTTTGAGCCTCGGTGACTCGCCGCCATCGCCCAGGGCCAGGCCGATGAAGTCACCACGCGGGAAACTCTCATTGAGCTGGTCGCGCGAGATAGCCAACAGCAGATCCTCCAGAGCCGCCTCACGGACCCGGAGCAGATGCGCCGCTTTCAGGCCGTCTTAGCGCAAAGAGTGGAGTCTCCCGAGCAGCCCATCCTGCCTGAGTTCCTCCCCCTCATGAAGGAGCTGGACGCCGTGCTGGAGGCCCCCGCCTTCCAGGCCACCCGCCCGGCCTCCACCTACGGCAGCGTCAAGGAGGGCGAGACCACCCTGGCCTACTACGGCACCCGACTCAATGCCGAGGGCCAACTGGACCTCCTCATCCAGCTCTCCGATGATCGTCAATACCTGCGCAGCCTCCCGCCCGTCACCCCCGAAGACGTGCAGGCCAAAATCACCGAGCTGGAAAACACCATCCGCCATAGCCAGGCCCAGGCCGAAAGCGCCCGCGCCCGCCTCAGCGGACCTAGCCTGGCCGCCATGGGCCCCGGTGCCATGGGAGCCGCCAATGGAGCCCTGGCTGAGATTGAACACGCCGAACAAAAAGTGCAACAAGCCAAGGCCGAGCAGCAGAAGCTGGCCGCCCAGGGCCCACGCTACCTGCTGGACCAGCGCGTGCGGGAAGAGCTGAAAAAACCCGAGTGGGAAGGCCTCGTGGGCACTTACAACGCTGGGGAAGAGATCCTCAAAGGCCTCGCCCGTGCAGGCCTCCATGCCAATGCCCTGGTCACCCGCCTCTTTGGCGAAGAAAACGGGCTCAATCAAGCGGGCGGTCACCTCAGCGAGAGCCTGGGCATCCCTCACGCCCCCGTCACCCTCCAGCGCCTGAATGCGGCGGAGCAGGCGCTGGATACCGCCCTGCCTGGCAGCACCCGCCGCCGTCTAGAGGGCGGCACCTGGAACCAGGCCGTCCTTGGCCTTCAGCAGGGGGCAGGCTACATGGCCCCCGGCCTCCTCGGCGGCTGGGGCGTCTCCCTGGCCGCCCGTGGCACCACCCTCGCCGCACGCGTCGCTGCCGGGCGCATCGGCGTGGCCGGTGGCAGCAGCTTCATCACCGCTGCGGGCGGCTCCTATGTTCAGACAGAGGGACTCATCCAGCAGGCCCTGGCAGATAACAACCCAGCCCGCGCCCAGCAACTGGCAAAGTACCGCGATGCCCACGCCCTGCTCACCGGCCTCACGGAGTTGGCGATCGAGCGCTTCAGCCCGCTGCACAAGATGACGCCTAACGGCATGCATGGCATCGCCAAAAACGCCGTGGACATGGGCAAAGAAGTGGCTGAAAACCCGCTGACGAGCCTGCTCCAGCAAAACGTGCTGGATCGCGGCCTGCTGGGCACCCCCGGTTACGATTGGAACAACCTACCCGCCGAGCTGCTCACCAGCCTGATGACCGCAGGCCTGCTGAAAAGCGGCCAAAAAGGCATCGAACGCCTCGCTGGCGGCTCTGCCGCGCCTGTCAGCACTCAGGCCCCGCTAGAGACTCCGCCGATAGAGGAGGCACCCGCTACCCAGGCAGGCGCGGCCAATTTGACGGACACACTCAGCCAGGAGGCAAACACCCGCAGCCTCATGTCCAGTCAAGACACCAGCGCCCCTGGTTCTGCTTTGCCCGCAGGGGTACCTTCGCCCCAGCGGCAGCAGATTGACAGCGTGGTCACCCGTCTGCAACAGCAGGCCCCCGGCCTCGTCCATGATCGCACCCTCATCTTCAGCAATGAAGCCGAGGCCCTGGCCTCCGACTACGCTCAGCAGCACCCGTTCACCGACAAAGCCCGCGCTGAGATGCAGGGGAAAGAGGGCTTCTTCGACATCACCACCGGCAGCACCGTCATCCTGGCAAACAACGTCCGCCGCCGGGCCTGGGAGACTGAAAGTCAGGCCCTCACCCGCACTATCATCCGCCACCGCATCGGCTACGATGGGCTCAGCATTCTCTTTGGGAATAACAAAGGGGATGTCAAAAAAACGGATCCTCACACCCCAGGGTATCAGCGCTGGGTTGAGTTCAGCGCGCAGATCCCCCGGACCGAGCTGGATGCCATCGCCCGTGACAAAGCCTACCGCCACCTGGATGGAGACCCGGAGGCGCTGAAGCTCGCCTGGTTCGCCCGCGAGGTGGAAAACACCCCCTCACCGGAAGCGATGCGCCCGCTGGCCCGGCAGATGTGGGACTTCCTCAGCGACCTAGTGGGCAAGCTTTTTGTCAAAGCTGGGCTGCGCGATGCCCGCACGCCGGGCTTCAATGACGACCTGAAAGACTACATCTTCCTGGCCCGGGACGCCGCCCTCAAAAACGGTGGCCAGACACCCCAGAGCATCGCCACCTCCAGCACCAGTGGCCGCACAGGCCGCCCGCTCCTGTCCACCACGCTGAGGAGTGACGGCATGCCTGCCGACACCGCCTCCCGCATCACCAGCCTCTGGAAACCCCACCGGCCGGACCCTGCTGATTACCTCCCTGAAAAGCGGACCCAGGAGCATCTGGAGTTGTTCAAGGGTGGTGTGTCCAAGATCATGAAAGCCTTGGATTACGAGACACACTCCCCCTTGCGCGATGATGGCACCACCTTTGTCATGCCAACGTGGCAGCTTGAGGCCATTCTGGATTATGCCAAGGGTGACCGAGTCAAGCTGGAAACGGCCCTGGGTATGGAACCAGGTGAGTATAAAGGGGCCGCCCTCGTTCGAGTGGACTTTACCGGACCTGAGACCTATAAACTGGTGGTGCCTTCTGGGAACGAAGATGGAGCCAATACATGGTGGATTCCTGGTGGTCTGCTGCCCAAAGTACCGGATCGCGAGCCCATCCCTGAGGCAACTTTAGATCTTCGAGGACGAACGGATAAACCCTGGACAAAGACTCCCTTAAACCTATGACTTCCAGTCATGATGTATCGCCTGCTGCAGACTTTTCGTGAAGAGAACTTCTGTCTGGATCGTGAGCTGGATTCCGGAATGATCTGTCTTTGCATTCCCGTCTTTGACGGGGTGAGGCAATATGGCGAGCGATATGAACTCACCCTTGAAGAATACGAGCGCTCACGTCTGGAGCCAGCCTGGCTGGTATCCCTTGCTGAAAAGTGCCGCCGTAGAGAAAACGACGACCGTCTTGTCGAGCTGCCGCCGCTGGTGCGCGGTGAACCCTATTCCATCAACGATTGGAGATTTGGGGAGGGCTTGATCCTCAATCGTCATGAACGCAACGGTGATGAAGTGAGAACGCTGCAGGTGTTTAAGCGAGAGATGTTTAGCCTGGATTGTAACCTGGATTCTCGAATCTTTTTTCTCAGGATCTGCACCAGTATTGGTCCCATGGACGCGATGGGGAGTGATGAGTATGAAGTGACGCCTGAAGAGTATGAGGCGGTGGCAAGAGATAGAGAAGCGCTGATCTACCTGGCGGCTAAGTGCCAGACGGGCAACAATGACGCCCGCCTGATGGGAGAAATGCGCGTCCGCCGTCACTCCGCCTGCCATGTCGGCAAGTGGCCGTCAGGGGGCTGGATTGGTGATGGGCAAACTCTTTGTTAGGCTGACGTGAGAGCTAGACAAAGACACCGTTGAGCTTATAACGGGAGAGATGCAGGATTACACCCCCATTGAGCTTTTTGAAGAGGAACGCTATGGCCTGGAGCAGCACACGGCCTCGGGGCGTTATTGCCTGAGCATCGTCGTTTGCACGCCGTGGGTGGAGTATCTGGAGCACTATGAACTGACTCCTGAAGAGTTTGAAAAGGTGTCTGCAGATGTAGCCGCGCGGTTAGAGCTGGTGGCGAAGTGCCGGGCGCGGGAGAATGACAGCCGGCTCATGGAGCCGCCGCCAGCAGACCGGGGGACACCCTGCACTGGGGATCGCGGTGGGTGCTTGTTCTACGTCGATCCCAACCAGCCGTTTAGAACGCTGCAGAACTTTCGGGCGGAATGGTTTACTCTACAGCAAGAGGTGAAGACCGGGAAATACTGCCTGAGTATTCCAGTGAACATCACTCCCCATTTTCAAAGCTCAGAGGAATACGAGCTCACGCCCGAGGAATACCGTCATCTCAGCCAAGACAAGACGGCCCTGCTCGCCCTCAAGAAAAAATGCTGCGACCGCCAGAACGACGCCCGTTTCATGGGCCCGATCCCAAGCAAGCGGGGCACCTCATACCAATGAGTCACTCTGCCGTCCCTGGACAAAGACTCCCTTGAGCCTATGATTTATAGGTATGCGATACCGTTTGCTCCAAAGCTTAGAAGATGAAAAAATGTGCCTGGACCAGGATCTGGATACTAACCAGTTTCTTTTGAGCATCCCTATCTTTGATGGCAACCGGCAGTATCTGGAATCCTATAAACTCACGCCAGAAGAGTACTGGCTTGCGTCTCAAGACGCCGCTGCGCGACAGGCGTTAACGGCCAAGTGTCGGGCACGGGAGAATGATGACCGAATGAGCCAACCGCTGCCACCCGTGCGAGGGGAGCCCTGTCCCCCTGGAAAATGGCGAGGTTCAAGCTTGATTCAGATGAGTCTGGACAATGGACGGGAATTCAGAGTTTACGAAGTTTTCCAGAAAGAGCAGTTCGCTTTTGGTTATGATCAGAAGTCACAAAAGTACATCCTGCAAATTCGCGTAGATCTGCCCACGGTCATGAGTGATGTGACCAGTGATGAAAGCTACGAAGTTACGGAAGAAGAAGTGGGCCAAGTCCTGGACGATCCTGAGGCGTTGATCTACCTGGCTGCTAAGTGCCAGACGCACAACAACGACGCAAATCTACTGGGAGACATGCGCGTGCCCCGGGGTTCCCCCTGCCATGTCGGCAAGTGGCCGTGAGGGGGCTGGATTGGTGAGGAACAAACCCTTTGTTAGGCTAGAGTGAGGGCTGGACAAAGACACCGTTGAGCTTTTTGAAGAGGAACGTGATGACCTGGAGCAGCACACGGCCTCGGGGCGTTATTGCCAGAGCATCGCCGTCTGCATGCAGTGGGTGGAGTACCGGGAACACTAGGAATTGACCCCTGGAGCATTTGAAAAGGTGTCTGTAGATGTGACTGCCCGGCCGGAGCTGGTGGCGAAGTGCCACCGGAAAGGAAACGACGACCGTCTTTTCGTGCCGCCGCCGCTTTGCCGATAGGCAGCGCCCGCACCCCGCAGGAAAAAGTCCTCTACCAGCGCCTCGCCGCCATCGCCCAGGGTCAGGCCGATGAAGTCACCACGCGGGAAACCCTCATCGAGCTGGCCGTGCGAGACACCCTGCAGCGGGACCGCAGCGGCCAGCCCACCGGCCACGCCGCAGGCAGCCTCAC